>VXOF01000043.1 GCA_009840285.1 Nitrospira sp. SB0662_bin_26 | reverse complement strand
GAGGCGGTCCTGTTGGCTGAAAAGAATCAGGAGAACTGTGCTTCGCACGCCAGTTCCCTGGTTCCTGCCATTCAAGACCTCCTGACATCCTTGTCGTGTCCGTTCTCGGCGATTGAGGGCCTTGCCGTGTCCGCGGGGCCCGGATCCTTCACAGGTTTGCGCGTGGGCCTTTCGACTATGGTAGGATTTCGAACGGTCACGGGCTTGCCCTTGGTCACCGTGCCGACGTTGGAAGCAATGGCGTGGAGTCACAGGTCCTCCGGGCATCCCGTGTGTCCCATGCTGGTAGCCCGAACCGATGAAGTCTATTGGGCGCAGTTTCAATGGGAAAACGGGCATGCGGTTCGGATACTGGAAGATCGGGTCGGAACGATTCAAGACATGATGAATTCGATTCGCCAACCCACGGTTCTGTTTGGCGAAGGGTGGCTGCGTCACCGGCGCGTACTCATGGACACGTTGGGTGATATGGCGATCGGTGGAGAGCCGGAAGCGATGAATCCGTCCGCCTACCACGTCGGGCTGGCGAGTTTGGACGCGTTTCACACCGGGAAATTCGCCGGCTCCCATATCTCGCCGCATTATGTTCAACGCTCGGATGCGGAAGTCCAATGGGATCTCAAAACGCGGCACGCGTCGCGGTGATGATTCGACGATGGTGACACGAACCTCAGCCCGTCCTGTTTTTGACATTCGCCCGTTTCAAGCCCGGGATCTGGACGACGTCCTTGCTATTGAGCAGGAGTCGTTCTCGGAACCTTGGACCCGGAGTATGTTCGAGGCGGAGTTGCAGGGGAATCCCTTCGGCCGCTTCCTTGGAGCTTTTCTTTCCGGCGAGGTGTCTTCTCCGAGGCCGCTCATCGGGTATATCTGTTACTGGGTCGTCTTCGAGGAGTTGCGCCTGATGAACTTGGCCGTGCGGCAGGATTGCCGTCGTTTGGGCATCGCGAGCCGCTTGGTCCGGCATGCCATAGAGGAAGGGATCGTGCAAGGAACGACGCGGGCCCTCCTGGAAGTCCGGGCCGGCAACCGCGTAGGACAGCAACTGTATCAGGCCCTGGGGTTTCGGCAATACGGCTGCCGCCGGTCCTACTATACGAACCCGAATGAGGATGCTATTCTTATGCAATTGCCATTGACGAACAATATTTACCTATAAGATTCACTTCTCACTTCATGACAAGGGAGGGGTCTCATGCTGACTGATGACCAAATTGCCGAACACCTCCGCAATACCAATGCCGATTTTCGTGAACTCCAAGATGCGCACCATCAATTGGATGAGCAACTGCAGGAATTGTTGAAAAATCATATTCTGACTCCTGAAGAAGAAGTGCAGAAAAAGCAGATCCAAAGAGCAAAGCTCGGCAAGAAGGACCGCATGGCCATGCTCATCCGCGAGTACCGGAATGAGCAACAAAAAACCGCAGCTTCGTAATTCGCGGTTATCCTTCCGAGCACCCCATGGCTACACTCGTTCATCCGTTTGCGCGCCACATCCGCGACGTCAAACGCCGGCTGATCATCGTCGGGTCGACGATCATGGTGGCGTTTGTCGCCATGTTCTCGGTGTCGCCTGACCTGATTGAATGGTTCAAGCGCCCATTTGCCGACGACCTGTTGTTTTACGGCCCGGCCGAAGCCTTGTTTGCGTCGATCAAAATCTCGTTTCTCGCCGGTATCGTGGTCAGCCTGCCCGTCATTCTGTATCAATTCTGGAAATTCGTGCAGCCGGCCCTGTTGCCCGGCGAACAAGGCTGGGGCATCCCTCTGTTTCTGCTCGCGACCGGCTTCTTCGTGTTGGGGCTGGTCTTTTGCAATTTGGTCATCCTGCCACTGGTGATCGACTTTTTCGTGTCGTTCGGGCTGGAACGGGAACTCAAACCCGAATTGGCCGTGGGCACCTACGTGGATTTCAACGTGAAGTTTTTGGTGGCCTTCGGATTCGCGTTTGAAATTCCCTTGGCGCTGTCGCTCCTGGCGCGCGCGGGGCTGGTCACTCACGCACATTTGGTGCAATATCGCCGGCACGCGGCCATGTTGGCGCTGATCCTGTCCGCGGTCCTCACTCCCGATGCCACCCTGTTTACGATGCTCCTCATGGCCATTCCACTCATCGTGTTGTATGAAATCGGCGTGTGGGGAGCCAAGATCTTCGGACGTATCCCTCCCAAAGTTGAAGAGGAAGAGGACGGCGACGATCCTGAAGAAGAAACCCCCATGCCAACCGGAACGGCAGGCGATCGTGTGTCCTGACCGAACGTGCCGGTTCCGGTTTGCTTCGTGACTGCATACCTCCTACGCCGGGTCGCGTTCCTGCTCCTCCTCATGGTGTCATGTGGAGTCGTTCCAGTTTTGGCTGAAGACCGTGGGCACCCCGATCCCTTTAAACGAGAGGGCGGCGTTCCGCCGAGCATTCAAGCCCTGGCGACGACGGGTGGGGGAGTGCTCTATGCGGGTTCGTTCGGTTTCGGGGTGTTTTTCAGTGACGATTATGGCGAGACGTGGGAAGCGATCAATAACGGGTTGGGGGATCGTTTTATTCTTTGTCTCAGTGCGGATGAGAAAGGGACGGTTTACGCCGGAACGGTACGCGGCGGCGTCTTTCGGACAAAAGAAGACGGAAAAACCTGGGAGTCGATCAAAGCCGGCTTGAGATTCGTGGAGGTCAAATCCCTTCTGACCCATCACGGGATCATGTACGCGGGTACGGGAAAGGGTGTCTACCAGTGGGACGAGGCGGCGAGCACATGGTCCGTCGTGGCACCCGGTCTCGAGCAGATACTCATTGCCAGCCTGGCGATGACGAACACGTCACAATTATTCGCCGGCACCGCGGGCAAGGGTCTGTATCACATCGATGCAACCAAACAAGGAACATGGCAAAAAGTGGGAGATCCCCTGGTGGATCCCAAGGAACATCTGACCCATACGCATATTCGCGTGACGACGGTGAGCCCGCAACAGCACTTATATGTAGGCACTCAGGATGGGGGTGTGTATCGCAGCAGGGATTCGGGCAAGACGTGGAAACCAGTCGGCCGGTCGCTGCCGAATGATTCGATACGCGGTATCGTGGTCACAAGAGCGGCGTTGTTCGTCGCGACGGGGCGCGGGATTTTCAAGAACAATTTTCAAAATGCCAAATGGGTGCCGGTCAATAACGGGTTAACCGAATTGTCGATTCAGGTCATGATGGCCTCTTCGGAAGGGGAGTTGTACGTCGGGACCACTGCAGGCGCCTTCCGCAGTCAGGACGCCGGCAACCATTGGGATAATATCAGTGAAACACTGGGCATGCATTACGCGATGCCCCGGCCTTATTTTTGAAAGGAGAACGTATGTCAGAGATGAGTGAGGTTACCACAGAGACCCGTGCCACCATTGCCGTGTCGTCCCAAGGTGAGTCCTGGGGAGACATCGTCCTCAAATTTTACCCGGACGTCGCGCCGAATCATGCCAAGAATTTCTGCAAACTGGCTGCAGAAAACTTTTACAATGGGACCACGTTTCATCGAGTCATCCCCGGATTCATGATCCAGGGCGGCGACCCGAACAGCAAGAATGCCGATCGTTCAAATCACGGGATGGGCGGGCCCGGGTATCACATCAAGGCCGAGTTCAACAACAAACCACACAAACGCGGCGTGCTCTCGATGGCGCGGGCCCAGGACCCCGACAGCGCAGGGTCACAGTTTTTTATCTGCGTCGCCGATGCGTCGTTCCTGGACGGTCAATACACGGGCTTCGGAGAAGTCGTCAGCGGTATGGAAATCGCCGATCGAGTCGTCAACGCCAAGCGCGACGGCCGCGACAATCCGCTTGAACGCATCGAAATGACCGTGATGGTTTCATCCTAGAACGGACATGACGGATCCACCGTGACACACTTGTCATTCCAGACATTTTCAATCGGGAATCCAGCGTCTTTGTCTTGATATCCGTAGCCCTGCGATTTCACCGCGCTTTACTCCCTCTCTCCAACGAGGGAGAGGGATCGGGGTGAGGGGCCTTTGCAAGCTCTACAAAAGACAAAAGCCAAGACCCTGGCGCCCCGAACGGCATGGTGGATTTGGAATTGGAGATTGCGGATTGGAAGAGGGAGACCAAGTCCGCCTGCTTTGCAGAACATAGCAGGAAACATAGCAATTTATAGCAACATCGCAACAAAACATCTCAAAAAAATAGCAAACATCGCAAGATCATAGCAAAACATAGCAAGGGCATAGCACAAGCCCTGTGTCTCCTTCGGCCATTCCCGCAGGAGACGGAAAACGGCCCTTGCAGTTTCTGTCATGCCCGGCTCGATCGGGCATCCAGGCGATTTATGGAATCCAGTGTCTTTATTTTTGTTCTTTGCCTTCGTCGTAGCCGCGCGATCTTATCGCGCTCTTTTTCCTCGCCCCCCCCAATTTGGGAGAGGACTGGGGTGAAGGGGAATGAAAGAACGTGGAATAAATTATAAAGGGGAAACTTTGGAAACCAGTAAGGGAGAAAAAGGGGCATTCCCACCGAAAAGGGAATGCCCATTGCCGATTAGAATGCTTGACCGGCAGCAAGGGTTTTGACGCTTCTTACTTTATCCTCTTCGTCATACTCAATTTGTAGCGTGATAGTGTCACCCGCAAATCCTTCGATCGGCGTACCTACTACTTCCCAAATTCCGAGAGTCAGGAGATCCATAACGGCATGCCCAGTGGCTCGACCAACGGATTGCTCGTTCCCGCGTTCAAGTTCAAAAACATCCGTTCGTTTGTTGTCGGCCAGCAAAGTTTTGGTAGGTTGACCAAGGTTGAGAATCACTACGTCTCGACTCTGCCCTACATCGAGTGCACCAATATTAGGGTCTGGCTTGCCAGACATAGCCATCCCGACAGAACATCCTGCAAGGAAAAGACTTGCGAGCAGAATGTAAGAGACGGGGACTAAGTTGCACGTAGCAGTAATCCATTTAGGCATGATAAAGGCTCCTTTCCGAGGTGCGACATTACCACAGGATATGCGTCCGGTTAAAGGAAGAGATGCCTAAACATATCAAAATAGTTTTACGTCAATAAAGCACTATCTCGGCAAGAATTTTACATGGTTTCAGGAAAAGTGGAGCAGGGTTTAGGGATTAGGGAGGGAGCAGAATTTTATGGAAAAAAGGAAGGATGGAGCTGGCGAGAGGAATCGAACCTCCAACCAGCGGTTTACAAAACCGCTGCTCTGCCATTGAGCTACGCCAGCCCGTCTCTCAGTGAAATCCTACCATAGGAGCACGGGTTGGCAAAGAGGCTGCTAGACCCGTTGGCGTGAAAGCCCTTCTTGCAACGCCTCTCCTAAGTCATTTCCAGGAGCACCTTCAATACGCCTTTTGTGGCGGCATGTTCAAAGGCGTCCGTGCCTTGTTCAATCGGAAAGCGTTTGTGGATGAGTGATTCCACGTCGATGGCGTTTTCCCGCAGCAGCGCAATCGCCGCCGGGAATGGGCCGCATCTTGAGCCCACCACGGTTATTTCATGAACTACGAGTGACGTCATGTCCACGGCGGTTTGCCCATGGTAGGTCGACTTGAGGACGATGGTTCCTTTGGGCCGAACGTGTTCACAGGCTAATTTGAATCCGTCGGCTGTGCCGGTGGCTTCGACCACGATATCGAATCCCGGAGATAGCGATGCGGGATCCTGACTCGTATGAATGCCGCGGGCAGCAAGGATCTGCAATTTTTCCGGATGGCGCCCCAACACCGTTAAGCGGCACCCGGTGCGATGCAGGACTTGCGCGCATAACAGCCCCAGTTTCCCATCGCCGATGACCATGACCCTATCCGCCTCGTGGATAGAAACCTGTTCGAGAATTTGACAGGCCGCGGCGAGTGGCTCCGTAAAGACCGCTTGATCGTTGGTGATCTCGTCGGGAAGGGGATACAGATTTTCCACGGGCAGGGCCAGATAATCGGCAAAAGCTCCGTCCCGGCGGTCGATGCCCAGAGTCGTTCGATGGGGGCAATGCGTCAAGCGACCGGCTTGACAGACCGGGCAGACTCGGCAGGCCGCGTTGATTTCACCGACTACCCGCTTTCCTACCAGGTCGGGGTGGTGCGGGGCCTCGCCAACGATTCCGACGAATTCATGGCCAAGCACTCCCTGAAAACCCATGTAGCCCTGCACCAGTTGCAGGTCCGTGGCGCAGATTCCCGCCTGGATGACTCGCACGACGGCTTCACCGTCAGCCGGAGTCGGGGTGGGGTACTTCTCGCAATATTCCAAGCCGGAACGTTGGGTCAGGGCTCGCATGTGGTCAAAAGTCTATGTGTTGTTTGCTGTTTGCGACAACCCCTCTCACCTCAGCCCCCCGATTAAAAATGTCGGGGGCTTCGCCTATAATTTCAGACTAGGGGAGAGGGTGTTTCTGGTTTGCCTTTGAACAGCCGAAAGAGATTAGTGTAGAATCGGTTAGTTAGGCTCAATGTTTCTCTTGGAAACAGCCAGGGGGGGTCTGACCCGGTCCCGGATCTGTGTTGATATTGGCTTAAGCCATTAACTTTAAAGGATAGATTTTATGATTATGGAAACTTTATACGGGTGTCGCAAGGGGAATGTCGTCTTCGGTCTCACGGTTTTGGTTTTTGTGGGACTCATGGTTGTTTTTTCGCCCCAACCGGCGTCGGCTACTGTTCCCGAAGCCTTTAGCAGGGGATTCTCCGACATCGTCGCGAAAGTGCAACCCGCAGTGGTAAACGTTGCCGTTGCCGAACCGGCCAGAGCCCGGGGCCCTCGACGGTTACCCCCCGGCCCCTTTGGTGGTCCGCCAGGCCCTCCCGGACCTCCCATGCTACCCCCAGGCCCTCCAGGGCGGCCACCCGGACCTCCGGGCATGAGTGCCGGGTCCGGTGTCATTATCAGTCCCGAAGGGTATATCGTGACCAACAACCACGTTGTGGAGGAGTCCACGGACATTACGGTGACGACGTTTGACGGAAAAGAACATCCCGCAAAAGTTGTGGGGACTGATCCCAAGACCGATTTGGCGGTGATCAAGATTGAAGGGGATAAACTTCCGTTTATTTCGTGGAGCGTTCAGGAGTCGATCAGGGTCGGCGATCTGGTCCTGGCCGTGGGAAGCCCATTCGGTCTGACGTCGTCCGTGACGATGGGCATTATCAGCGCCATGGGACGGGGAAACGTTGGGATCACGGAATACGAGGATTTTATCCAGACCGATGCGCCCATCAATCCTGGCAATTCCGGCGGGCCTCTTGTGAACATGGCGGGTGAAATTGTCGGCATCAATACCGCCATTTTTTCCCGAACCGGCGGTTCGGAAGGGATCGGGTTTGCCATTCCAGTCGACATCGTTCAGGACATTACGAGCAGCCTGATCAAAACTGGACGTGTCGTGAGAGGGTGGATGGGGATTGCGATTCAAGAGTTGAGTCCGGCCCTGGCGCAGTCTTTTCAATTGCCGGAATCTCATCAGGGTGGAGTGCTGATTAGTGAAGTGAATGAAAAAGGCCCATCCGCGGGAGGGCTGTTGCAGCGGGGAGACGTGTTGCTGGAATATCGTGGCAAGAAAGTTCGAGACGTCAATCACCTGCGCAATATTGTCGCACGGACGCCGGTCGGCTCCGAGGTTGAACTCACCGTTTTACGCAACGGCGAGCAAAAGAAATTGACCATGACGGTGGGAGAACGGCCGACGGATGAAATGCTGGCCAGCGGCAGAGGCCTGGCTCCTCCCGCGACAACCGACAAACTCGACAATGTACTTGCCGGTCTGGATGTGGCCCCGTTGACTGATGAACGACGCAAACAACTGAACATCCCTGAAGACGTTGCCGGTGTCGTAGTGAATGAAGTGAAGCCCGGAAGTGCGGCAGAATCCGCGGGCTTGCAACAGGGGGATATCATTCAGGAAGTCAATCGGGAAGTCGTCAAGAGCCTGGACGATTATCAACGAGTGGCCCCGATGATTAAAAAAGAGGAATTGGTCGTGCTCTTTTTAAGTCGGCGGGGGAATAATCTTTTTGTGGCGGTCAATCCTGAATAGGTCGCTGAGCATGCCTGGTTATGGCACGGATTCCGATCGTTCTTGACGGGGTCTCCGGGTAAACGCGAAGAATCATACTGAGTCATGGCGGAACAATCGAAAATTACCAAGTGGCTGCAGGACAAGGTCTTTAATCCTCTTGAGGATAAAAAGATGCCGGTCATGCAGCACTTGTTTGAATTTCAGGCAAGGCTGACCAAAGTCGTCGTGATTGTGGCCTTGTTTTTCGTCGGAACGTTCTTCTACGCCGATACCCTGGTACAGTGGTTGCGTATTCCATTGCAGAACATGTTCGTTCCCGGAAACCTGGAATGGGTTCCGACCGATTTGCCGAAAATTCCCTTTATCTTTTTGTCGCCCGCTGAAGCGTTGTGGCAAAACCTCAAGGTAGCGGCCCTGTTCGCCCTGGTGCTCGCCACGCCGTATATCCTCTGGGAAATCTGGGCGTTTGTGGTTCCCGGTTTGCACGTGCAGGAACGCCGGTTCGTGGCTCCGTTTGTCGCAATCAGCGCCGTGGCTTTTTATTTGGGGTTGGGGTTCTGTTTCTTCTTCGTCCTGCCGTTTGCCTTGAACTTTCTGATTTCCTACGGTGTCAAGGCGGGTTTCATCCCGCAAATATCCATTGCCAGCTACGTGGGTTTTTCGCTGTGGTTCCTGGTGGTCTTCGGGCTGATCTTTGAAGTGCCGCTGGCGCTGACGCTCATGGCCAAGTTGGGGTGGGTGGACGCGCCGTTTTTGAAAAAGTACCGGAAATGGGCGTTTTTGGGAGCGTTTCTTTTTGCCGCACTTTTAACGCCGACTCCCGATCCGTTCAATCAATGTCTCATGGCTTTGCCGATGTACTTTTTCTATGAAGTCGGCATTATCAGCGCCGGGTTTTTCAAGAAGAAACCGGAAGCCACCGAAGAGGAAGAAACTGCTGCTGCCAGTCCCGCGTCAAAGGGTGCCGGCGCGTTACAACCTCAAGCGGCCACCAGTGGTCACGATGACGATTACGTGGGTGTGCCCTGACGTCCTGTCATATGATTGACGTTGCGGTCTTGGTCATCAGCAGTAAGATCTGTTCCGGAGAAGTGGACGATCGGGGAAAGGAAAGTCTTTGTCGATATCTGGAAGACTATGACCTCCGTCTTGTCGGGTATGAAGTTGTGCACGATGATAGGGAAATCATTCGTAAACACTTGGTAAATCTGTGTGAGAGAGAGAATCCAAGGGTGATTCTCACTGTGGGTGGAACCGGGGTGCGGCCCACGGATTGGGCTCCCGAAGCCACGCGCGACGTCATTGAGAAAGAAATCCCCGGTATCGGGGAGGCCATGCGGGCGGAGAGCCTGAAAAAAATGAGGACAGCCATGCTGTCCAGGGGAACGGCCGGTATTCGAGGTCAGACCATGGTGGTCAACCTTCCGGGCAGTCCGAAGGGTGTGATCGAAAATTTGGCGACGCTGCTCCCGATTCTCGACCACACCGTAGGGAAGATATCCGGTGTGTCATCAGGAAAAAGGTGAGAGGACGGCAGATAGCATAGCAGTGGATTCGTTATTTTTCCGCGGCAGAAGACTTGGAGGCTTTCATGAGTGCTGAATTGCAAATGTTTCAACCTTCTTCTTCACAAGGCGATGCCTGTACGTATATGTGGGCATGCGCGATTTGTGACGAGAATGAAACGTGTCAGAAAGACAAGGAAGGCCACAGCCGGTGGTTGGTGGCCAAACGCATGGAGCGGATCGACTACAAGATTCTCGTCATGAGTAACAAGGGCGGAGTCGGGAAAAGCACCGTTTCCACGAACCTGGCCGTCAGCCTGGCGTTGAAGGGCTATGAAGTGGGTATCTGCGACATGGATATTCACGGTCCCAATATTCCGAAAATGGTAGGTGCCGAAGGCGAGCGCCTCAAGATCAGCACGGGCGGCGGCATCATCCCCCATCAGGCCTACAACATGAAAATCGCCTCAATGTCGTTCCTGCTCCAAAATTCCGACGACCCCATTATCTGGCGCGACGCTTATAAATTCGAATTCATCAATCAATTGCTCGGCGGCGTCGAATGGCAGGATTTGAATTTTCTTATCGTGGATTTGCCGCCGGGAACGGGGAACGAGTCGGTCACGACGATCGATCTGATCGGGGAGGTAACCGGGTGCGTGATTATTTCGACTCCGCAAGAGGTGGCGTTGCTCGACGCCCGGAAGTCGGTGACCTTCGCCAGGGACAGCGAATTGCCGATTATCGGCATCGTGGAGAACATGAGCGGCTTGGATTGCCCGCATTGCCATCAGCACATCGAAGTCTTTCGATTGGGCGGGGGGGAAGCGTCCGCCCACGACATGGGCGTGCCCTTTTTGGGCCGGATCCCGCTCGATCCCGAAGTGGTGCGGCAAAGCGATTACGGCGAACCCTATGCCTTGTTCCATTCCGATTTGCCGACGGCTGACGCGTATCACAACATTGCCAACAAGGTCGATGATTTTTGCAAGAAAAAAGGGTCGTTGGTGCAAGTCGCCTCCAAGAGCCCCTTCAAGAAAAAGTAAAAACGTATGGACGGGTTAACTTCTCTCACTCAGGCACAACAAATCGTGCTGGATGCCGCGACGCCGTTGGGGTGCGAGAAAGTCGGATTGGTGGACGCCCTGGGAAGGGTGTTGGGCGAAGACATCGTGGCCCCGCGGGATAATCCTCCGTGGAACAATTCGGCCATGGACGGGTTTGCCGTCCGCTGGGAAGACATTAAAAAAGAGCATGAAATCACCAAACCCGCGGAGTTGACCATCGTCGAAGACGTGCCGGCCGGTCAGGTCGCCACGAAATCCGTGGGGCCCGGTGAAGCCATCCGCATCATGACCGGCGCACCGGTTCCGGCCGGGGCCGATACCGTAGTGCGGGTCGAGTTCACGGAACCGTCCGACACCAGCGTCAGGATTTTCCAGCCCGAACCCCAGGGTGCCAACATCCGGCCAAAGGGCGAGGACGTCAAAGAAGGGGACTGCATCATTCCCAAGGGTACGCAACTGCGTCCGGCGGAAATCGGCATGCTTGCGATTCTGGCGAAATCGTTCGTGCTGGTGCATCAGCGTCCCCGGGTTGCCATCCTGTCGACCGGTGACGAACTCGCCGATCTCGATGAGAAATTCGACGAGAATAAGATCGTCAACTCCAATAGTTACGGTATCGCGGCCGCGGTACAGGAAGCGGGTGGGATCCCGCTTTTGTTGGGCATTGCCAAGGATACACCCGAATCTCTCAAGGAAAAGATCTCGCAAGGATTGGGATGTGACATCCTGGTACTTTCGGGTGGCGTCTCCATGGGTGACTACGACTTCACCAAGGTCGTGTTCGCGGAACTCGGCGCCGACATGCATTTCTGGAAGCTGGCAATTCGCCCGGGACAACCCTTGGCCTTCGGGAAAATCCAAGGCAAATTGGCGTTCGGGTTGCCAGGGAATCCCGTGTCGTCCATGGTGACGTTTGAGCAGTTGGTCCGGTTGGCGGTCATGAAGATGGGCGGCTGCCGGCACCTGGAGCGTCCGGTGGTCGAGGCCGAGTTTCAGGAAAAGTTTTCCAAGCATCCCGATCGCCGGCATTTCCTTCGAGGGATTTTGGAACAGGAAAACGGAAAGCTCACGGTTCGGACCACCGGGCCTCAAGGTTCGGGGATATTGACTTCCATGGTGAAAGCCAACGGGTTGATCGACATTCCCGAAGAGGTGGAAAAAATCAATCCCGGCGATACCGTTCGCGTGCAAGTACTCAGTAAGAACTTTTAACCCATGGCACCACCCATCCTATCCTTTGTCGGCCGTTCCAATAGCGGGAAAACCACGTTGATCGAACGGGTGATTCCCGAACTCACCCGCGCGGGGTATCGAGTCGCCACCGTGAAGCATGCGGGACACGGGTTCGAGTTGGATACGGAAGGGAAGGACAGTTGGCGGCATAAACAGGCCGGGGCTCACGCCGTCATCGTGATCTCCAAGGGAAGCCTCGCCATGTTTGCCGACGTCGCCGAAGAAATGAAAGTCGAAGAAGTCCGCGACCGGTTTCTCGACAGCCAAACGGATCTCATCATTGCGGAGGGCTGGAAAAGCGAAGGCTATCCGAAAATTGCCGTCGTCCGCGAACAACTGGAAGAAGTGAACGTCGCCGTCGACGGGTTATTGGCCATCGTCTCAATGAAACCCATCGAAGCGTCGGTGCCGTGCATCGACCGTGATGATATCGCGGGATTGGCCAAGTTGATTATTCAGCATTACCCCAAGCCGCCTTCCACCTGACATGAACCGAAGGACCGTCATCGTCCTCCTGGTCGCTGTCGTGGTCCTTGGCTTAGCCGGGACGGCGGCCATCCCCGTTACCAACCATCCCGAGTTCTGTGGGTCCTGTCACACGATTCGTCCTTCCGTCGACAGTTGGAAAACGTCGTCTCATAAGGACGTGACCTGCGTAGCGTGCCATGTTCGGCCGGGCCTTCAAGGGTTTCTTGAAGATAAAGTGTATGCCGGCCTGAAAGATGTAGCGATTACGTGGTTCGGCACGCCGACCGAACCCCATGACCTGCAAGCGCACATTGATTCAAACGTCTGCTTGGGTTGCCATCGCGCGATCCTCAGGGTATCGGAAGTTTCCACGAGAGATCTGCCGAAGCCCGTCAAGGATGTCGGATTGATCATGAGCCACCGGAAACACATGGATGCCTTCGAGAAACGCGGGCGGGGGGAGGGGTGTACGACCTGTCACGCGCGCGTGGTACACGGCAAACCCGTTAAGGGGTATCCCATCGTGCTCCCGCGAGGTCACGTCAAGTTGGATATGCAGCCGTACCATCCCGATTATCCGGAGGGTTCGGCGTTATGGAAATCTTCCCTGGCCGATTGTGTGCGGTGCCACGACAATAAAACCTCATACGAGGGCAGGGTACTTAGCAAGGAATGTGAAGTCTGTCATCTCCCGGACAAGATCGGAGATTTCTTATTTTAACCCCGTATAGATGGCACTGATGTCGGCTCCGATCGTTCGCGTTCACAATCTGACCAAACGGTTTGGTGATTTCACCGCGGTGGATCACGTGTCGTTCGAGATCCAGCCCGGAGAAACCGTCGGCCTGCTCGGGCCCAATGGCGCGGGGAAAACGACGACGTTCCAAATGCTTTTAGGGGTGATTACGCCCACACATGGAACGATCGAAATGTTGGGACTCGATCTCCTTCATCATCGGGAAGAGATTCTCCGGCAGGTTAATTTTTCCTCTACCTACATCTCGATGCCGTACGCCCTGACCGTAGAAGAAAATCTCCGGGTGATCGGCCGATTGTATGGAGTGTCGGGAATCGACAGGCGGATCGACGACGTGATCAAAAAGCTCGAAATGGAGGACATGCGCCATAAAGTCGCCCGCAAATTGTCGTCCGGACAGATGACGCGGCTGACACTGGCGAAGGCGGTTCTGACCGAACCCAAGATCCTGTTTCTGGATGAACCCACGGCCAGTCTGGATCCGGATATTGCCCATAAAGTAAAAGGGTTTTTGAAAGAATACCGGGCGACCTCCGGCCTGAGCATGTTGTACACCTCGCACAACATGCGGGAGATCGAGGAAATGTCCGATCGGATCGTGTTCCTTCAACGAGGAAAGGTCATCGCCGAAGGGACCGCCCAAGAAGTTATCGCCCAATACGGTGAAGACGACCTCGAACGGGTCTTTCTCAAAATCGCCCGTGAGCATTAAGGACTGCCAAGGATAATTGTCCTATGAACGTCGGCCGCATTTCCGCATTGATTGCCAGGCATCTGTTTCTCTACCGGCGAAGCTTTCCGCGGTTGTTGGAGATTTTTTACTGGCCTATGTTGGACTTGGTGGTGTGGGGATTCATTACCATGTACTTGGCACAGGAAGGGAAGGGCCTCCACGGAGCCGTTGTTTTTTTTCTTGGAGCGCTCATTTTTTGGGACATTCTTTTTCGGGCGCAACAGGGAATCACCATCTCCTTTCTCGAAGAAATCTGGTCGAGAAATCTCATGAACCTCTTCGCGAGTCCTCTTACAGCCGGAGAATTTCTCGCGGCGATGATGGCCATGAGTATCTTCAAGGTCGCCGCGGTATCCGTCATCATGGCGTTCGCCGCCCTATTCTTTTATTCTTATAACGTCTTCATCATGGGGCTGACTCTGATCCCGTTCATCATGAACCTGATTGCCGCCGGGTGGCTCATTGGCATTTTGACCACGTCGGTGATTATGCGTTTCGGCCAGCAAGCCGAAGTCCTCGCTTGGGGGTTGGTCTTTCTGTTCCAGCCGATTTCTTGTGTGTTCTATCCGCTCTCCGTGTTGCCGGGCTGGCTGCAACCGTTGGCCCTGGCCAATCCTGCCGCGCACGTGTTCGAAGGTATGCGGCAGGTCTTGTTGAATCAGGTTGTGCCGTGGTCACACCTGTGGTGGGCGATGGGTTTGAACAGCCTGTATTTGCTGATCATGATCGCGGTCTATCAATACACGTTCGCTGAGTGTAAAGACCGCGGCATGTTGGTTCGGGTCGGGGAGTAAGACGCCGTTCAATAGCGTCGCAGGACTGGGATTGTCTCGTTCAAAAGGCCCATTCTTGCGGCCTGCCAAAGCCGTTCCAACATGGCATTGAAGTCGGGTGCCGAGCGCGTCAGCACTTTCACTGCCAAGCCCGGGACTGATGGTTCCGATACGCCTCCCAAAATCTCGCCGGTATGGCTCTCGATCACCGTGGTCATGTCCTTCTTGACTCGTTCCCAGGTTGACCTTGGCGCCTGATCGTTCACGATGAAGAAGGATCCCATGTAATTCCATGCCTGGCTGAATGGGAGACAAGGATTGTCGTGATCCGGTGAAAGGCGATACCGCTCTTCGAGGAATCTCCCGTCCGGAAGCAGTATCCTGATCCGGTTCGCAAACGAGGAAAACTGCCACCGTTCTCCCCGAACGATCCGCCCGGCTGCCAGGGCATCCCAAAGGATAAGAGACGCCCCTGTTTCGAGCCGGACGGTGATCGTTTGTTCAAACGATGCGCCGGCGAACGGAATGGTGGGTTCGGGAATCCATTCACAGATGGCGTTGCCCTCAACGTTCAGGTCGATTGACTGGACCGCGGGTTTCTCGAGTGTTCGATAGACCTTGGTCGCCGAGGGGGTCGTAAAGAGTACGTGTGAATCTCTTTCCAACGTTGCTATGAGCGAGCATGTATCTCCTCCGGCCAAACCTCCGGACGGATTTGTGAGGAACGTCGTGGCGCAACCCGTGTGGTCAAGATACAGGGGCTGGAAAAAATACCAGGGGTAAGAACAGTGTGACCGGGTGAAAACGGTTTTGCCATTCCGTTTTGCGCATTCGAGAAACAGTTCACCCTTTTGAATATGAGAACGTTCCGTATCGGAAGATGGATGTGACTGAAACCGCAGGGGAGGCTTTTCAGCCTGAAGAACGCGTTGCCGGCGCATGAGTCATCAACTTGAGGCGCGCGAACGAACGTGGTGTTCCACCCATTCCGCCACCTGATCAAGTCCTTCCCCCGAGTGCAGGTTGGTGAAAACGAACGGTCGTTCCCCTCGCATGAGACGGCTGTCCCGATCCATTACGGCGAGGTCGGCGCCGACGTGCGGAGCCAAGTCGATTTTGTTGATGACGAGCAGTCCGGATCGTGTAATGGCCGGACCGCCTTTTCGAGGAATTTTATCTCCCGCGGCCACGTCGATGACATAGATGACGTCATCTACCAAGTCCGGGCTGAAAGTGGCCGCCAGATTGTCGCCCCCGCTTTCCAGAAAGACCAGTTCCAAGCCGGGGATACGGTTGATCAGTTCCTCGATGGCGCTTTGATTATGGGAGGCATCTTCGCGGACGGCCGTATGGGGGCAGCCTCCGGTTTCGACGCCCAGAATCCGTTCTTCGGGCAACACGCCTCGTTTGGTCAGAAACTCGGCGTCCTCTTTCGTGAAAATGTCATTTGTGACGACCGCAATTTGCATGCGGGATTGCAGCGTACGAGATAAGGATTCGACCAGGGCAGTTTTGCCGGAACCGACGGGGCCCCCGATGCCGATTACGGTGACGTTCCCTGATCGCGTGATGGGTGTTCCGCCGCCCGGTAAATTCTCAATGAGATGCATGGCGTTATGACCTGAACATCCTGGAAGGTAATTGCGAATGTCGCATAGCGTAGATTTCCTGGATCGGCGTCCAGGACATCAGGGGCATCCGGGCGTCAACGGTCCGGCTGAGTTTCTCGATTAGGGGGCCCCACGATTCCAGCAAGCGCTGGCCTTCGCGCTGGCCGATAGGCAGTAATTTGTATGAAGCCGACACGAAGCCGACGCCGGCCTGATACAGGAACCCGGCAATCGTTTGTTGTTGATCCCACCCGATTGTTTGGAACACGACCCCGAAAGTCACCGCCAAGTGACCCGGGGAACCTCCCGAATGAACTGCCGTAGAGAATTCTTCGAGGATTCCCTGGTTTTCCTCCAGGGGAATGGCATGGTGTAACAGGCTGCGTCCCATTTGACGACTGGCTGCCCGTGTTTCTTGGCATAATTTCATCGCCTCAAGGGCGTTATCGGTTTGGATCACGCTATCGATATCTCTCTTGCAGGAAGCTTGGTAGGCCTGGGCCAGAGCCACGGCTTCGCATGGACCCAAGCCCCACCGGAAGAAATCCACGACGTATCGATTCAAGTCTTCGATCGTTCGGACGTTGTCTTCCTGGACGGCGGTTTCCAAACCCGAGGAAAAGGCGAACCCGCCGGATGGGAAAAACGTATCGAGATAGCGGAATCCTTGAAGGAGCAGGCGAGTGTCCATTGGGGTGTTCGTCAACTTGCGATCATGAACGGAACATTAGAATAAGAAGTATCGCTGTGCCATCGGCAGGACCGCCATGGGTTCGCAGGATAAACGTTGCCCATCGGCTTTCACCACGTAGGTTTCGGCATCCACTTCGATGTTGGGCGTGGCGTCATTCAGTTTCAGGTCGTGTTTGCCGATACGGCGACAATTCCGAACGGCTACGATCCGCTTTTGCAAACCAAGTTGTTCGGGGATTCGGTGCTCGATTCCGGCCTGTGACAGAAACGTCACGCTCGTACTGAACAGAGCCTTTCCCCAAGCCCCGAACATGGGGCGACTCAACACCGGTTGCGGCGTGGGAATGGAGGCATTGGGGTCGCCCATGGCTGCTTCCACCAAAAAACCCCCCTTGACGACAAGATCCGGCTTGACCCCGAAGAAGGCTGGGTTCCATATCACCAGGTCGGCCAGTTTCCCGACTTCCACCGATCCCACTTCCGAGGAGATCCCATGGGTGATGGCCGGATTGATGGTGTATTTGGCGACGTAGCGTTTTGCCCGGAAGTTGTCATGTTGTTTCGTGACCGAGTGAACGCCCCATGGGCTCAGGTGTCCTCGTTGGACTTTCATTTTATGGGCGGTCTGCCACGTCCTCGTAATCACTTCACCGATGCGGCCCATGGCTTGCGAGTCCGATGACATGATGCTGATGGCCCCCATGTCGTGAAGGATGTCTTCGGCCGCAATGGTTTCCCCGCGAATGCGCGATTCGGCAAACGCAATGTCTTCAGGGACACGGGGGCTCAAGTGATGACAGACCATGAGCATATCGAGGTGTTCGTCAATGGTGTTCACGGTAAACGGCATGCTCGGATTGGTGGAGGACGGAAGGACGTTTGATTCCCCGCAGACGCGGATGATGTCGGGGGCATGGCCGCCTCCCGCTCCTTCGGTGTGAAAGGTATGAATCGTTCGCCCCGCAAACGCGCGAATGCTGTCGTCGACAAAACCCGCCTCGTTCAGGGTGTCCGTGTGAATGGCGACTTGCACGTCATAGTCATCCGCAACGTCGAGACACGTTGAGATGGCGGCCGGTGTCGTGCCCCAATCTTCGTGCAGTTTCAGGCCGATGGCACCTGCCTGGATTTGTTCGATCAACGCCTCGGGAAGCGAGGCGTTGCCTTTTCCGAGAAAACCGAGATTGACCGGGAATTCGTCTGCACTCTCCAGCATGCGACCGATGTTCCAGGAGCCGGGAGTGCAGGTCGTGGCGTTCGTGCCGGTTGCCGGTCCCGTTCCGCCGCCGAGCAAGGTTGTCATTCCAGAGGATAAGGCTTCCTGAATCAGTTGCGGGCAAATGAAATGTACGTGGCTTTCAACGCCGCCGGCCGTCACGATTTTGCCTTCCCCTGCGATGACTTCCGTGCCCGGACCGATCGTCATGCCCGGCGAGACCCCCGACATGAGGTCCGGGTTGCCGGCTTTCCCGATGGCGACGATGCGTCCGTCACGGATGCCGATATCCGCTTTGACGATGCCCCAGTAGTCAAGAATGACCGCATTGGTCACGACCACGTCCAATGAACCGCCGGCTCGCGTGGCAGTCGGGGATTGTCCCATTCCATCCCGGATGACTTTCCCTCCACCGAACTTGGCCTCTTCTCCGGGGGTCGTCAGGTCCTGTTCGACTTCCACCAGCAGCTCGGTATCGGCCAAGCGGACACGATCGCCCACGGTAGGACCGAATAAATCCACGTATTGACGGCGTGGCATCTTCATCGGGCTTTTTCCTCTTCGCAGAACCCCAATTTGGCGGCGCGTTTGAGCGCCTGGGTCTTGACCCGGGCATTATCGAGTGCGCCATTGGTCAAACCGTTGATGCCATGGGCAATCCGGTTTCCTCCAAAGGCCACGAGCGTGACCCGTTTCTCTTCTCCCGGTTCGAATCTCACGGCGGTGCCTGCCGGGATGTTCAGGCGAAAGCCGAAGGCCCGTTCCCGGGAAAACCGTAAGGCGCGATTCACTTCAAAAAAGTGGCAATGAGAGCCCACCTGAATGGGCCGGTCGCCATGGTTCGTCACCGTTAGGGCCAGAGTCGGCCGGTCGGCCAAGGCGATGATGTCACCCGTACCCAGTACGATCTCACCGGGAATGAGGGGCGCGCGCTTGTTCGCGCGAACGGTCTTTCGCGTGGCTTTCTTCGTCTTGGACACTTTTGCACTCTTTGCCGTAGCCGCGGCTCGGGACTGTTGCGGTTTCTTCGGAGAGGGAGATCTTTTAGCGGGCTGTCGTTTCGCCATTATCAATGCTCCATTGGCAATGAATACGCCTCGTGCTCACGAAGGACGTGTTTGTCAAGGCACGCGTGGTTTCTGGATTGAACATGATGCCCGCTGCCTCATCGAATGGGATTATGCACGGTGACCAGCTTCGTTCCATCGGGAAAGGTGCCTTCCACTTGAATCTCCGGCAACATTTCCGGCACGCCGGACATGACGTCTTCCCTGGTCAACAGGGTGGCTCCATAACTCATCAGGTCCGAGACGGAGCGGCCATCTCGAATGCCTTCCAGTATGGAAGCGGTAATGTACGCCACTGCCTCGGGGTGGTTTAACTTGAGCCCACGGGCCTTGCGGTCTTTCGCAAGTTGTCCCGCGACGTAAATCAGGAGTTTTTCTTGTTCTCTCGGGCTTAGGTGCATCGTTTATACCACCAGGTGTTGTTGGACGATCTCTTCCGTTAATTCGGAGACGGGGCCCGATGCGACCACGGCGCCCTTGGCCATGAGCACAACCGTATCGGCCAGTCGGGCCGCAAATTCAAAGTATTGTTCCACCAACAAGATAGCGAACCGGCGTTGATTTTTAAAGCCTTCGATGACGCGCTCGATGTCGATAACGATCGACGGCTGGATCCCTTCGGTGGGCTCATCCAACAGCAGCAGTTTGGGTTGCGTCAACAGGGCCCTGGCAATGGCGACCTGTTGCTGTTGCCCGCCGCTGAGGACGCCTCCCGGCCGTCCGAGCAGTGCCGGCAGAGCCGGGAACAGCGTATAGACTTCATCATAGGCTGACTCCGCGGTTCGGGAATCCTGGGGACCCTGTCGGGCTTCAAATCCCAACCGGAGATTTTCTTCGACCGTTAAATGCGGAAACAGTTCCCGACCCTGGGGCACGTAGGCAATGCCCCGGCGCACCCGTTGATCTGGAGATTTTTCGGTTACCTCTTCGTCGTGCAGGTACACGTGTCCGGTCTGAGGTTTGAGTAAACCCATGATGGTTTTCAATAGCGTGGTTTTGCCCACGCCGTTTCGTCCCATGAGGCAAACGACCTGCCCCGCGGGCACGTCGATGGAAATATCACGCAGGATATGACTTTCCCCATAGAAAACGTTGAGTGCGTCACACCGGAGCATCGGTTTCTTTTTGTCGTCCCAGGTAAATTTCGATCACGCGGGGATCGTTTTGGATATTCTCCACGAATCCTTCGCACAGCACGGTGCCTTCATGCAGGACCGTCACCGTTTTGGCAATCTGCCTGACAAACTCCATATCATGTTCGATTACGATAAGGGAATGTTTGTCCGTGAGGGATTTCAGTAGTTCACCGGTTTTTTCCGTTTCCTGTTCCGTCATGCCAGCCACGGGTTCATCAATGAGGAGCAGTTCGGGGTCCTGGAGGAGGACCATGCCGATTTCCAGCCATTGCTTTTCGCCGTGCGACAGTTGGCCTGCAAGTACTTGGGTTTTCTTCGTCAATCCGATGGTCTCCAGGGTCAGGGCGATTTTATCCGATTCTTCCGTATTCAGCTTTGATAACAGGGTGGCTACGAACCCTTTGTTTTTTCGACGGAGCGAAAGATCGAGATTGTCCCACACGGGGAGGGTGGTATAGACCGAGGGGGTTTGGAATTTTCGGCCGATGCCCAACGCCGCGATTTGATTTTCCCTGAGGCCGATCAGGTCCGTTGCCTGACCGAAGACCACACGGCCGGATGCCGGCTGGACTTTCCCGGAGATCACGTCCAACAACGTGCTCTTGCCTGCGCCGTTGGGTCCGATCACCACGCGAAGCTCGTGGTAGTCCACGATCAGGTTAAGTTGATTCAAGGCCTTAAACCCGTCGAAATCAACCGTCACGTTGTCGAGATAGATGATCGACCGTTGGTGCCGGGAGCCGATAACTTTTCGTTCGCCGGCGATGTCTTTGGGGATTGAAATGCTGTCGTTCATGGCGTGGCTCAAACAATCAGTCGGTTGTCGCCGCGTTTTCGACTTTGGATTGTCTGGAAGGCAGCATCACTGACGCCTTCCTCAGTAATCCCACGATTCCTTTCGGAAAAAACATGACCACGGCGATAAACAGGCCGCCAAGGAAAAAGGGCCAGAGTTCGGGGAAATGATTGGTCAACGTGCTGCGCATGAAATTGACGCCCGCAGCTCCGATAATGGCGCCTGATAGGGTTCCCCGTCCACCCACGGCCACCCAGATTACCATCTCAATCGAAGGCAGCACGCCTATTTGGTTAGGCGTGATGATTCCGACTTGGGGGACATAGAGCGCGCCGGCTAGGCCGGCCAACCCGGCGGAGATCACAAAGACGAATAATTTGTAATTTGCCGGTGAGTATCCGGAAAAAAACACGCGTTGTTCGCAATCGCGAATGGCGATGAGCACGCGTCCCGCCCGGGATTGGGTGATCCACCGGCAGAGCACGTAGGCCAAGCCCAGGAACAGGATGGTCACCATGTACATGACGAGTTGGGTTGAGGGCTCATTCAACGAGTATCCTTGAATGTGTTTGAAGTCGGTCAACCCGTTTGTTCCGCCCAGGTTGGTTTCATTGCGATTGAAAACGAGCCAGGCGACGAGTGCGAGTGCTTGCGTGATAATTGAAAAATAGACGCCGCGAATCCGGCTGCGGAAGACGAAGTACCCGAAAATTGCCGCGGCGGCCATCGGTACCAATAGGATAGCTGCCAGTGAAAACGTCAGGCTGTAAAACGGTTTCCAAAACCAGGGTAGCTCCTTGACCTGGTTCCACACCATGAAGTCGGGAAGGGCATTGCCATAGACGCCCTCCGTTCCGATCCCCAGCATCAGATGCATGCCCATGGCATAAGCCCCCAGCCCGAAAAACACGCCGTGGCCCAAACTCAAGACGCCGGTATAGCCCCAAATCAGATCGATCCCCAGTGCCAAAATGGCAAATGCAAAAAATTTTCCCAACAGGTTCAGGGTAAAGTCGGAAACGTGAAAAAAAGAATCAGCAGGTAGTGAATTAAGCAAAGGAACGCCTGCGAACAGGATCGCTCCCACGATCCAGAACGCGCGACCGGCTCCGACGTTCGAGGCCGCGCTTTTGAGGCGTGACATGACGGGGCGTTCAGGAGTCAAGGTGTCGTCCCTTCAACGCAAAGAGGCCGGAGGGTCGGATCTGGAGGAAGAGAATGATGAGCACGAGAATGATCACCTTCCCGTACACGGCGCCGAAACTGGGTTCCAAGAGTTTATTGAGTGTGCCGATTCCAAACGCGGCCGTAATCGTCCCGGCGAGTTTTCCGACGCCGCCGGCGACGACGACCATAAATGAGTCCACGATGTAATTCCGTCCGAGTTCCGGATCGACGTTCCCGACCATGGTGAGGGCACTGCCGGCCAAGCCCGCCAGGCCTGAGCCGAAGGCAAAGGTATATGCGTCCAACTTCCTGGTTGGGATTCCCAAACAGGCGCTCATATCCCGATTCTGTAAAACGGCGCGTACCCGCAGGCCGACGCCTGTCCGAAACAACAGCAAATAGATCCCGGCGACGCTGAAAAGGGCCAGCAAGATGATGAACAGCCGGTTGTAAGGCAGTTGCACGCCGACTATGACCTGCGCGCTGCCTCTGAGCCAGCTTGGAGCCTGGACCGCGGTGAGGTCGCCGAAGATGAGACGGGCGGTTTGAATCATGACGAGTCCGACGCCCCAGGTGGCGAGCAACGTCTCAAGAGGTCTTCCATAAAGGAACCGGATGAGCGTGCCTTCCAGGATCCAGCCGATGAAGGCCGCGACGAAAAAGGCGCAGGGCAGGGCAAAGAAAAAATAATAGTCAAAGAGGTGTTCGCCCAGGTACATCCTGAACGTTTCCTGCACCACGAACGTGGCATAAGCTCCGATCATCATCATTTCCCCATGTGCCATGTTAATGACGCCCATGAGACCGAACACAATGGCCAGTCCCAAGGCCATGAGGAGGAGAATGGACCCGAGACTCAGGCCTTGCAGCAGCATTTCGATGCCGTGGGTCACGTCCTGCCATTTCTGTATCAGGCGGCTGGCTTTTTCCGCTTCTTCCTTGAGCGTTTGCTGTTCGAGGTTGTCGGCCTGTTGTTTTGTCAGGTCCTGTAAAATCGGCAGCGCCGCGCTACTGCGCATGTCGCCCAGTTTCTGAATGGCTGCAAATTTTACTTGCGGGTCGGCACTATCTAGGTTGAGTAACTGTATGGCCTCTTCCAAGTCGTATCGAACCCAATGCTCTTTTTCGTTGAACAAGGCCTCCTTGAGAACCGGCAACGCTTCCGGCGTTCCTCGCGTCCCGAGATCTCTGGCCGCGGCGCGACGGGCTTCTTTGTCAGGACTCGCGAGACCGGCTTTGTTCTTGAGTAGGTTGATGATGGGTTTGATCAGCCTGCGAACGCGACGGTTCGTGTTCGAGCGAAGTTCTTCAAGTTGAGGGAGCAGGGTGGGATCCCCATTTTTCAACAGGAAATCGGTCGCCAGTTTTTTGTCGGGCCATGGGCCTTCCTGCAGTGCGGTCATGGCTTCTTGCGTCGTCATGACCACGGGTGCCGACGTCGGCTCATCCTGCGCCGTTGCCAGGTTCAACGGGGTTCCCAAAAGGAGGAGAAGCCACACGGACAATACGGGGAGTAGCGATCGTCTGGTGATGCGGTGTTTCATGAATGAGGTAACATGACGTTTGGGTTTTCAGTGAGCAAGAACGCGGGCTCAGGATTGAAGGTCGTTCCCGAGCCCGCAACGTCTCAGGCTTTCTTGTACGTCCCTTTGTGATTGACCCAGTCACAGCCTTTTTCCGGATTGGTGTATTCGCTCCAAGGCTCCGGTCTGACCAGATCGGTTTGGGAAATGATCGCAAATTGTCCGTCTTTGCGAATTTCCCCGATGAGCACGGGCTTGTGGGTGTGATGATTGACTGCATCCATCTTTTTCTTGCCGCCGGGTGCATCGAACTCCAATCCGTAGACGGCTTTTCGCACGGCGTCCACGTCCGTGCCACCGGCTTTTTCCACGGCTTGCTTCCAGACGTGCACCCCAAAATAGGCGGCTTCGATCGGATCATCCGTGACCCGTTGAGCCCCGCCGGGCAGGCCGTTTTTCTTGCAATAGGATTTAAAGTCGCTCACGAATTTTTTGTTTCCGGCGGACTCGATGCTTTGGAAGTAATTCCATGCCGTCAAATGCCCGACTAACGCGGTTGTGTCCATGCTGCGGAGTTCGTCCTCGGCCACACTGAATGCCATAATAGGCACGTCTTCGGACCGGAGTCCCTGATTGGCGAATTCCTTGTAGAACGGCACGTTGCTGTCACCGTTGATCGTACTGATCACGGCCGCGTCTCCGCGACGGGAAAATTGCCGGATTTTGCTGACAATGGTTTGGTAATCCTGGTGGTGGAACGGGGTGTATTCTTCACCAATGTCGGAAGCGGGGACGCCCTTGGCGAGCAACATCGCCCGCAGGATTTTATTCGTCGTTCTGGGATACACGTAATCCGTTCCCAAGAGATAGAACTTTTTGTATCCTCCACCTTCTTCGCTCATCAGAAACTCGACGGCGGGAACGGCCTGTTGGTTGACCGCGGCTCCGGTGTAGAACACGTTGCGCGAACATTCTTCTCCCTCGTATTGCACGGGATAAAAGAGTAACCCGTTGTTGCTTTCAAACACGGGAAGCACGGACTTACGACTCACGGACGTCCAACACCCGAACACGACGGAGACCTCGTCGACCAGGAGGAGTTGTTTGGCCTTTTCCGCAAACAGATCCCAATTCGACGCGGGATCGACCACAACGGGTTCAATCATCCTGCCGAGGACACCGCCCGCGGCGTTGATTTCCTCGACTGCCATCAGCACGACGTCCCGCAATGAAACTTCGCTGATAGCCATCGTGCCGCTCAACGAATGGAGAATGCCGATCTTAATGGGTTCCTTGCTCGCGGCATAGGACAGTGCGTAATTTCCCAGGTTGCCCAGAAGCGCCGCGATGCCGAATCCCGCCGCGGTCTTCCCGGCATCCGTGAAAAATTGGCGACGACTCTTCGCAGGTGTCTGGTCGAGCGGGCCCTCTGCCTTGTTGTTCATGGTATCGGAAATAAGTTTTTTTTGTGAATTCATGTTTCGCGTCTCCTTCAAAATATCATGGAATGTTGGTTTGCCACGTTGTCAAACAATCGGTTACTCGCTAGATCTGCCACTGAAGGGCCAGCTTGATGAGGCCAACGTTGTCACCGGTCACATTTGGCAACCACGTGCGTCCCTTCGTGTTAATATCGCCATATTGATAAAACAGTGCAATTTTGGCGTTGTGCCCGTCGATGATGTAATTCGTTCCGACTTCGATTTCATCACGAAACGAACTGAAATCGGGATCATTCGCCGTATAACGGACATAAGGCTGCAATTGTCCAATCCCTAATTTTTCAGGAAAAAGGTACAATGCCGTTGCCGTCCAGGAATCTCCGTCGAATAGACAGAAACAGTTATCGGCGGTTAAGGCAGCCTGCGTCAGACCGGTCTCAAATACTTTATATTCTCCTTCCACGGTCAGGACACCCTTGTTCGGCAGGACTTTTTCCATCAACAGATCTGTGCTGTAGCCGGTAAAATTAGATTGATCTTCGGCCGTCCCGGCTCCATCTTCGTGGTGTTGTATGGCGAAAGCCAGGGTCAGGATGTCTCCCCCTTTGCCGTAATAGGTGCTGCTGGTGTAATAGCCAGGGTTCTTTTCCACGTTCCAGAAGTTATAACTGAAGCGCCCTGCCCAGAGCAGGTTGTCGCCCGTATTCGGACCTCCACCACGTATACTCGATTGATCGACCCCGTCAAAAACACCGACAACGTAAGTCAACCGTTTGTCCTCGAAAAAGGCTCCCCAGAGGTTTATCCCGTCGTCACGTCCGAATCGGCCCGCCACGAAGTTGCCGAAATCCTGCGGGTAGAATGGTGTCCTGTTGAAGTCGAACGTGTTTTGGAAATAAGGCCCGTCGAGTTCGGCGCGGTCCGACGGAACCAATTGCCGTCCACCCCAGATATTGATGTACTGATTGAACTCGAATTTGCCGATGGCGTCCAAGACGATCATCGTGCCGCTGCTGTTGTCTCCGAGACAATTCGTACAGTCCGTGTTGAATTCGATTTTCAGATACTTGTGAAATTGTCCGTTGACGTAAAGCCGCATGTTCTCCAGCCCGAAATGCTTGCTCCAATTCTCGCCATCGACGGTACCATCCTCCTGTGCAAAGAAATGGACTCGTGCTCCGGCGCCGATACTCAGCCATTTGTCATCGCCGAATTCGAGTTTCGGGCCGGCAAACGCAGGCAATGCGATCAAGAGCATCGCAAAGAAAACGATATTGAACGTGCTTTGTTTGAGTATATTCATGGATATATTTCCTTTTCGTGTCAGAGTCGATTTTCCAAGATTTTCTTTTGCAGGCCCTACAAAATTTTCCTGCTTCGGCAATGCGGGAAACACCGTTGTTTCCTTCAGTAAGACGAAACGTCATGTTCATCCGTTTGTGGACTTCTTTTTGCCGCCATCACTGAAATGGGCAAAAAAAACGCCCTTCTGGTCTGAACCACAAACCAAAAGGACGTCAATGTCCTTGCTCAAGTTTATGGGCGGGAAAGGAAAACTTCCTCGTTTTCCAGCCGCGCCATCTTATGGTTGAAGGCTTATATCGGAATGGAATTTAAATGTCAAGGCAAATGGCCAAAATGAATATTCTTGCCAAATAGTGAACCAGTTTTAAGGATGGTCTTCTTTTCCGAACCGGCCGGCCACGATGATTTCAGCCAATGGCCGCCGGTCATTTGGCTGCTCTCTCTCTTGAAGATGATCGGGCAGGGATTCTTTTGGCGCGCGCTTCCCAACGGCGATCATGGCCAAGACGTCGTAGTCTTCGGGTACGTGAAGTTCTCTTCTGGCCTTCTCGTAATCGAATCCTTGCATCCCGTGTACGACCAACCCCCGTCGTGTGCCTTCCAATGCAAGATTTTCCCACGCCGCGCCGGCATCGAAGGCATACGTGACCGCGGGTTTATCGTTCCGTTCGAAGAGCTTCCTGGAGGTGACGACGACCAAGGCAGCGGCCTGCCGGGCCCATACTTTATTGCCTTCGGCCAGCAAATCCACGAATGTCTCCCAAAACGTCGTCTGGCGTTTTGCATAAACGAATCGCCACAGTTGCGCATTATTCGACGACGGCGCCCAACGAGCCGCTTCAAACAACGGCATGAGTTCATCATCGGATAATTCTTCACCGGTCATCGAACGGGGAGACCACCGGTTCACAATAAGCGGATGCACGTCATAGTTCGCCTTTCTCCGTGTCCGTACTTCTTCCGTCAGTGAATCGTTCATGTCATGCTCCTTTCGCGCACCATTTGTCTCCTCCGTTGCCTGTCTTGGTATAGATATCAACCGGATTCTTTCAGTCGATCCAAACGGGCCTGATCCACGAAGACCCACAGATTCTTTTCCTGAGTCACGATGACCGACCCGGGCTTCGCGCCCTTGGGTTTCCTGACGTTTTTTCTCAAGGTATAGATGACTTCGCCTTTTCCGCTTTTTCGCAGATCGCTGTAAAACAAAGCCAGGGTCGCGGCATCCTTCAAGGTTTCCGGAGGAACCTGCTGTTTCTTTTCCAGCTTGACGACTACGTGCGACCCCGGGGTTCCCCTGGCGTGCAGCCAGAGATCATCAGGCTTGGATACCTTGAAGGTGACGGCGTCATTATCCTTGGCGGTTTTGCCGACTAGGATGGGGTATCCTTCCTGAGAAGAAAACTCGCGATAGGGGACAGCCGGTTGTCTTTTGGGCTTGGAACGTTGTGGGTCGCGTAGCGGTGCCTGCCGCTTCGGCAGCGCCGCCACCGGTTCGGTTTCTTGTGAGTTCGCCACTTTTCCACTCTCCAAGGCTTCCAATTCCTGCTGATATTTCGCCAATTCGGTTTTGGCTTGGTCAAGCCTCGGCACAAGGTTCTCTTGTGCTCCTGTAAATTTTCCGTATTTCGTGAAATAATTTTTCAGATTCTCGTGTCCGTCTTTTTCCGGGTTTAACGGTAGCGTGATCTCCGGCAGTCTGTCATCAAAGTAATCAACGACTGTAATGTGTTTCTGCCCTTTGCCCAGAGCAGAGACGTGGCTCTTCAACAGTTCGCCGTACCGTCCATATTCACGATACGCATCGACTCTTGCGAAATCCTGCGTCAATTTTTCGATCCGTCGCTGCAATCTTTTTACGTGCTTGCGGATGTGCGTGATTTGACGCTGACGTTCATCTTCGAGAGTCGCGTTCAGTTCGGACGTGGAGTAAGACGTTTCGATTCGTTCAGAAACGGGAAAAGCCGTCTTCGCCGTATCAGTCATGGGAGAAAACGCTTCAGCCGGACTATCTCCCCTCCAGGGACAAGGAGCGAGGTTAAACGGTTGCCCAATGGCCTGTCGACTCGGTTTGAGGGACCGAAGCACCGTGGTTTGCGCATCCAGGACGAAGATGTTGGCCGAACGGCCGGTCAATGCAACGACCAGCAAGAACACCTGCTCGCCTTTTTTTAGCTCGAACCACACGATGCGGTCATCAGAGGTTTGGGCGACACGATGGATTTGTGCTCCCGAGAGATGGGCGCGTGCGTATTGACAGAACGACGGCGGCGTTGGCACGGACGGTACTTTTTGACTCAGTATATGCAGCCGTCCGTATTGAGAATGGGTTGAAAGTAAAAGCGAAAGAGACCGTCCAGGCCGTCGCAGTGAAAGGATGATCGTATCGGGCGTTGGCTGTTGGATCTTTTGGATAAATCCTCCGGCGCAAGCCGGCGCCATTTCGGTGAGAACGGCGTTTACGTCATCAAGACTCAACACGTATCGGAGAGGGCGGCTTTCAATCCGGCTGTAAACCGGCTGATTTCCGTGACCAAGTCGGTGGAATGCTGGAATTCTTCTATTTTTCGCACGAGGGCGCTGCCCACGATAACGCCGTCGGAAAAAGCCGCGATTTGCCGGGCATCGTCTGGGGTGGCAATGCCGAACCCTACGGCCACGGGTTTCCCGGCTTTCTTTTGGAGTGCTCGCACGTTGCGTTTGATGGAATCCCGATCCCGTAGTTTCGCCCCGGTGATTCCGGTAATGGACACGTAATAAATGAATCCGCTGGTGCGTTTGATGACCTCGGCTTTTCTGGCTGTGGTGCTGGTTGGCGCGAGCAGAAAGATCAGGCATGGCCCTTTGTCCTCGGAGGCCCGTTGCAACGAGTCGGCTTCTTCGGGTGGCATGTCCGGAATGATGACGCCATCGACCCCGGCACGAACCGCTGCGTCACAGAATTCCCGCTCCCCCATGGCCATGATCGTGTTGTAGTAAGCCATCAGAATGAGCGGGACCTGAGTTTTGGTTCGCAGGGATTTGACGGACTGTAAAATTCCGCGTAGCGAGGTGCCTGTCCGCAACGCCCGTTCAGCCGCTTTTTGGATGACGGGCCCATCGGCGATAGGATCGGAAAACGGGACGCCGAGTTCTATCAGGTCGGCTCCGGCCTTTTCCAGAGCCACCACCAGGGTTTCCGTTTCAGCCAATGAAGGGTCCCCGGCCATGATATAAGGGATCAGCGCCTTTTCTCCTTGCCGGCGAAGACGGTCAAACGTGGCGGTTATACGATTGGAAGGGGCGGCCATAATTAAGTAACCTCTGCTTTATCGCACTATCGGGCGCATGGCGGCGTTGTGTCCTCGCTCAACCCTCGCCTATCTAGTTTGATAAGCCTCGGGTTTCGCTGCGGGACGCCTTGCCCTGCATCCCGCTATC
>VXOF01000030.1 GCA_009840285.1 Nitrospira sp. SB0662_bin_26 | reverse complement strand
CCTCCCCTTTGTAAGTGGGCGCATTTCCGAAGAGGGAATGCGGGTGGGGTAGAGTTGAGAAAGAGAGCACCTCGATGAAACATCTGAAATCCTATATCCGGTCGGTTCGGCCGCAGTTTGAAGACATGCTCGCACAGGCGGTGGAGATCCCTTCAGTGAGTTCTGATCCCAGATGTGGGAAAGACGTGGCCCGGATGGCCGCCGTCGCGGCGCAGTATCTGCGCGACCTCGGCGCGTGGGCGCGGGTTGTCAAGACCAACGGCAATCCCGTGGTGTCGGGAGGCTGGCAGGCCGGGAAGTCGTATCCCACGCTGACGATCTACAATCACCTGGACGTGCAACCCGCGCAGGAACCGGAGTGGAAGCAGGACCCGTTCGTGTTTCGCAAACGGGGGGACACCTACCGGGGCCGGGGCACCACCGACGATAAAGGCCCGGCGCTGGCCGCGCTCCTGGCGGCCCGGTATGCCGTTGAGCAGGGCGTCGCGTTGAACATCCGGTTTCTCTGGGAATTGGAAGAGGAAATCGGCAGCCCGAATTTTCAGGATGCTTTGGATCAACGAGCCGCTGTGCCGAGACCGGATTCGGTCCTGGTGTCGGATACCATCTGGGTGTCGCGCCAACGCCCGGCGATTTCCACGGGCTTGCGCGGGCTGTTGGGCGTTCGGCTGACCCTGCGCACGGGCACCACCGACGTGCATTCCGGGTTGACCGGCGGCGGGGCCAGGAACCCGTTGACCGAACTCTGCGAAGCCGCGCAGTCGTGCGTGGATGCGCGAACCGGCCGCGTAACGATCCCCGGGTTTTACGATGAAGTGATTCCTCCCACCAATGCGGAAATGAAGCAATTTCTCTCCTCGGGCTTTCAGGTGGACCGGTTCAAGAAGGCCTACGGGTTCCGGTCGATTCGCACGCGAAACCGCGCCGAGTTGATCGAACGGATCTGGGCGGCCCCCACCTTCGAAGTGCACGGGCTGGTGGGCGGATACATGGGGCCCGGCGTGAAAACCGTAGTCCCGCCATTAGGGGAATTGAAGGTGAGTATGCGGCTGGTCCCGAACCAAAAACCCGCGACGATCCTCGCCCGGCTCAAGGCCCATCTCAAGAAACTGAATCCCGACATCCGGGTTGAAGCCGACGGGCAACTCGAACCGTTTAAGGGCGTGACACAGGGACCGTATGCCGACGCGCTCCGCCAAGCCATGCGCACGGGATTCGGGAAGGACCCCGCTCTGGTCCGGGAAGGTGGATCGATCGGCGCGATTTCCCTGATGGAACGGGCGTGGCGGGCGCCCATTCTCTTCTGCGGGCTGAGCCTACCGGAGCACGGCTACCACGCGCCGAACGAAAACTTCGATTGGGGCCAGGCGTCCGGCGGCATCCGCACCTTCGTCGACTACTTCTCCCGCGTCGCGGCCTTGTAAACGGGCGCGGCTGCAAATAACTGTGAAAGCTCTTGACAAAGCATATAATGTACATACAGTATATGTATGATTCTATTTAGTTGGGATCAGGACAAAGCGAAGTCCAATCTCAGGAAGCATGGGATTTCTTTTGAGGAAGCCCGATCTGTCTTCTACGACGAGTTCGCAAGACAATTCTATGATGAGAGTGCCGTTGTCGAAGACAGGTTCATTCTACTTGGCATGAGCAATAAAGCCCGTATTCTGGTCGTCGTACATGGTGAGCGAGGGAAGGATGGTGAAGAACTTCGTATTATTTCAGCACGGAAGGCCACAAAGAAAGAACAGCAGCACTACCGAGGTGATGTGTCATGAAAAGAGAGTATGATTTTTCCAAAATGAAATCACGTAAGAACCCTTACGTGTCCAAGCTAAAAAAACCGGTAACAATCCGTCTGAGCGAGGACGTGATTGCGTATTTCAAGGAAATGGCTGAGGCATCGGGGATGCCCTATCAAAGTTTAATCAACCTGTATCTGCGCGATTGTGTACAGGGACGCCGGAAGGTCGATATCCAGTGGCAGCTTTGACTGACCCTCGCCCCTAACCCTTCTCTTTCTGTCATCCTCGACATCTGTAATCGAGGATCCAGCGTCTTTGCCCTGTGTCTTTCTCTCTCGCCTCCGACCCTTCACGCTTTCTTGCGAACCAAAATCCTCAACGGCGTGCCCTCGAAACCGAACGTGGCCCGGAGTTGGTTTTCCAGGTAGCGAATGTACGCGGGGGTGATCTTGGCCGACTTGCCCGTGAACAACGCGAACGTGGGCGGTTTGGTCGCGACCTGCGTGATATAAAGCGATTTGGGTGGGTTCCCTTTTTTCACGGTAAGTGGATTATCCGTCAGCGCCTTTTGGAGGAATTGATTGAGGCGCCCGGTTGGTACCCGATACGAGAACGCGTCCATGACCCGGGTGACTGCCGCGAACACCTGATCGACGGTCTTGGGTGCGAGCGCCGACCCGAAGAGCACTGGCACAAAGGTGAAAAAGGGAAACTGTCGCTGCAACTCCAGAGAGAATGTCTTCTTGGCCTCGTGTTGATCCCGGCGCAGGTCCCATTTATTGACGAGCATCACGCAGCCCCGGCCCTGTCGCTGGATGAGCCCCGCAATCTTGGTGTCCTGGTCCGTGACACCCTCGACCCCGTCAATTAACAGCACCCCGATATCCGACCGCCCCAACGCCCTCATGGTCCTGGCCACGCTGTAGCCTTCGATCCCGGGCTCCACGCGGCCGCGACGCCGCAACCCCGCCGTATCCGTCAACAGAAACGGCTGGCCCTCGTGTTCCAGGTGCGTGTCGATGGGATCCCGCGTGGTGCCGGGCACGTCGCTGACGAGAGCGCGTTCCTCTCCCAGTATCGTGTTCACCAGCGTGGACTTGCCGACATTGGGACGCCCGACCACGGCCACCCGGGTCGTGGCGGTTTCCGTCAGGTCCTCGTCATACGCTGGCAGGAGATGCAGGAACGCCTCCAGCAAATCATCCACCCCGTTGCCGTGTTCCGCGGAGACAGGGAACAGCGTGTCCTTGCCGAGAGCATGGAAGTCCGCTAGCAGGGGTTCCGACTTCGGGGTATCGATCTTGTTGACCACCCAGAACGTGGGCTTGTCCACCCCGTGGAGCGTGTCCACGATCTCCCGGTCAACCGGCGTGAGCCCGGCTCGGCCGTCCATGATCACGAGCAGGATGTCCGCCGTAGCGAGGGCGGCCTGCGATTGCCGGCGGATGAGCCCGAGCATGCCGTCGTCGGCAGTGGGATCGAGCCCGCCGGTATCGACGAGCTGGAAGCGGCGGCCCTGGTACGTGCATTCGGCGTAAATCCGGTCGCGGGTGACGCCCGGCCGGTCGTCCACGATGGCGTTCCTTGTCCCGAGAATCCGGTTAAACAGGGTCGATTTACCGACGTTCGGCCGCCCGATCACGGCCACCAGCGGCACACTCGACGGTCGCAACCCTGGCAGAAACGCCTGCCGGCTCGACCGCGCTGTTGATTTCCGTTTCATGGCCAAAGCGGTTTTCTCTTTCTCTTGTCTTTATCCGTCATCCTTGCGAACGCGAGGATCCAGGGTTTTTTCTTTTTTTTTGTCTTTGTATTCGTAGCCGCGCCATCTCATGG
>VXOF01000022.1 GCA_009840285.1 Nitrospira sp. SB0662_bin_26 | reverse complement strand
CGGCAGGAGATCACGTAAGTCTAACTGGGACTGCACGATCTGCCACTCCTGCCGCATGACTGGACCTTGCTGGATCGTGCCGCGAAAGCGGGAAAACCGGACCCGAATGGCGGGACTTCCAGACTACCCGTGGCTCATCTCTCTCGGCATCCCGGCCACCTATCGGGAAACGGATGTCTGCGGTCAACACCCGGCTGGCGAACACCATTTCACCTCACTGGTTCGCGCCATCCAAGAACCACCGGATAAGGGCAGCCAAGCGCTCAGCGTCGGTTGTCTCGCATTCCCAAATCACAAGGGTGGTCCAGCCCATGCGTTCCAGTGCGTCGCGGTGCTGTTGGTCGCGCATGACGTTGCCCTCGAACTTCTTGCGCCAGTACTCTCGTCGCTCTGGCGACTTCGGCATTCGAGTGCGCGGACAATCTTCATGTCGATGCCAGAAGCAACCGTGGACGAAAACCACCTTGCGACGAGACCGAAAAACCAGATCGGGGCGCCCCGGCAAGTCCTTGGCGTGAAGGCGGTAGCGGTAACCCATGCCGTGCGTGAGGCGACGAACCCGCATCTCTGGCCGAGTGTCCGTGGAGCGGATTAGGGCCATCCTCGCGCTGCGCTCGCTTGCCGTGAGAGTGTCGAGACTGCTTACCGAGTCCGTCACACCGAAAGCCCATCCATGATGGCCGTGCCGAGTTGAGCGGCGAGAACTGGTGGAACGGCGTTTCCTACCTGCGTGAACTGACGAGCGGACGACCCGCGAAATACGAAGTCATCGGGGAACGACTGAAGCCGGGCGCATTCTCGCACACTCAGCGTTCGGGGCACTTCTGGGTGCAGATGGGAACGACCGCCGCCTCGCGTTCCGCCCGCGATAACCGTCTTGGACGGGATCGTCGGGTCCAGCCTATCCACGCGACCAAGCTGCTCGCGCTTGCCGTACCGTACCTTCATGTACCTCAGCACGGATGTCGCCATGTGTTTCCGGGTTTCTGCGTTCTGCAGCCCGTCAACGCCGTTGATCCTTAGTACGCTGCCCGCGCCGACGTGCGGAGCGCGCGGCATCGGAGCGCGAGGCCGTCCGCGCCCTCGGTGGCCTACCAGAAACAGCCTCGTCCGGTGCTGGGGCACACCATAGTCGGCCGCGTTGAGCATCCAAGGTTCCTGCACGGAAAAGCCGCTTTTGCGCAGATGTCTGATCGCCTGAGCAAGCTGAACGCCATCGTCCACGTCTCGCAGCCCTGGCACGTTCTCGACCAGAAACGCCTTGGGCTGGAACGCCACCACCAATCTGATGAACGCGTACAGCAAGTTGCCGTTCTCGGGATGCGCGAAGCCGACCCGCTTGAAGTTATCGCCGGATTTGGCGAACCGTTGGTTCGCTGCTATCGAGAACGGCTGGCAGGGTGGTCCGCCCACGAACATGCCGTCGAAGGGGGACTCTATCGACTTGCCCAGGAGTTCTGATACTTCGTCGAATCGGGATACATCGCCCGTGTGCATGGGCGGTCCCAGCACGGTCCACTCCGGGCGGTTGTGGCGAAGCGTGTCGCAAAACACCCGGTTGATCTCGAACGCTGCGACGTGCTCCCAGCCCGCAGCTTCTAGCCCGATGTCCATGCCACCGCAGCCCGTGAAGAAGCTGACGTAGCGCATCCCCGTGGCGTCTTGCCGCAACTGATCCAGTTGCAGCGGCGGCGGCCCCGTCCATTCCTTGGTCTGCGAGCGCTCGTAGCGCAGATCTTCGTAGGTCCAGCCTGCGGCGCGGAGAACGCTGTCGAAACGCTCCCCTGTCTGAATGGACTTGGAGATCAACTTGCGTTGCTCGGTCAGCATCCGGGTTGGCGTCGCCGCTTCAAGCAGCGGTAGCTGCGGGCTAGACATGAGGGACAAATCCTGGATACTCAGCCTTCGCGCTGTCGTAGGCGGCCTTCGCGTCGGCCATGTCGAGAAAATCGGGACGGCCATGGTCTTGCAACCATTGGTCGTAGTAGCGGTGGACCGCGCGGTGGCAACTAGGACATACCGGCACCAGATCTTCGAGCCTCGTGCCGTGTGCCGTCACACGCGTTCCCGATGAGAGCGGTAGCAGGTGGTGCAGATCGAGAACCCCCGTCGTCCATGGGTATGATCGCGCCGTGTCCATGACGCACATGTCGCAAACCGTGGTGTTCCGCGCGCTGAAGAACTCACGACGCAGTCTCGCGTTCCGCTCTATCGTCACGTGCGCCCGCGTCAACTTGCTGCCCTCGCGGAATCCAGTGTCCGCGATGGCCAGAGTGATTCTCTGCCCGAAATCCGACGCCGGGCGAGCATCACCAGAGTCAAACAAGCGCGCGAGCCGTTGAATCTCGGCGTCCCGCGTCCGTGCCCGCGCACCGTCAACAGGCATCAGTTGCTCGAACAGGTTCGCGGCATCGCTTGCCGTCAGGGCGACGCTGAGGGTCTGGCCCTCGTAGTGCAGGTAGGAAAGCTGTGCGATCACGCGGAGGCTCTCGCGCTCCTGCCGAAAGTCCCGTCCGGCTACGAAGCTGGGGTGAGCGGAAGCGGCGAGCGCAACGCCCGCGAACTCGTCCTCACGCTCGTCTCCGACGAATCCACTTGACCCGTACGCGCCCACGATCTCAGCCAACGTCGCGCCCGGCGGGTCCACACCCATGCCGGTCTTGATGAGAAGGTACTTGAGCGCGAACAGTAAGGGGTATCGAAATGGGGCGTCGGGTCGCCAGTCTTGCAGGGCCGGTGACGGCTCAGTAAACGCGCAGGCAAGGAAGTGCAGGTACTCGTCGCAGGTGACCTCGCCAGGGCGGGCCAACGCGAGAGCGACGGGGGTCGGCTCGGCGCGCCCGTTAGCCTCCCGCACCAGTAGGGCAATCTTCAGGATTCGCGAGTAGTTCCGCCACGCGCTGTGCGTTGCCGGCGCGCTGAAGGTAAGTCCCGTGGCCGTCTGGAGGTCATCCTTCTCAGCGTCCCGGAAATCATTCTCGATGACGTACTTGGCGATCTTGCGCAGTTCGTCGAACTGGAAATACGCCAAGCGTCCTTGATCCCAGTGCCACATGGGCGCCGTGCCCCGTCGGAGGTCCTCGCTTTCGCCAGCAGTCTCGTTAACGGTAGCCGTCTCGCAGCCCCTCCAGCAACCCACCATGACTCGCTTGGTGGCGGGCGGGCGGCACCGTTTCGTTGACGCTCTCAGTGTCGATTCGTGGGGTTTGGTGTGGCCCGGTGAAGCCCACCGATGGGGTTGGAGCACGTTTCATCGCGATGCCGACATCGAAATCACCGCTCGATCCCACCCCCACCACGCTCCGGGCCTCGGGGCTGGGGCGGTCGCGGTACAACGATGCGGGTGATGGTCCGCCCGCGCTCGCGCTCCCGTGTCTGTTCGCGCTCCCGCTCCCTCATGGTCTTCCGTACCGACCATGCGCGGCGCTCCGCCTCCACCAGCCTATTTCGATAGAACTTGCCCCAACCGTGCTCGATCTCACGGGCGCGCTCGCCGTGTGCCTTGCCCAACTCGGCCCGCTCGCCCCTGTGATACCCGTCGAGATCCTCGCGCCAGCCCTCGACCAGATCTTTCCGGCCCCGGATCGCCCCGGCCAGTTCCCTGAGCGAGCGGTCGAGCCGCCAGATCCGGAGCCGCCCCAGCACGGTGCGGCTCTCCCGGTGGAGC
>VXOF01000031.1 GCA_009840285.1 Nitrospira sp. SB0662_bin_26 | reverse complement strand
TCCCCTTTCGGGAAGCCCATGGTATCATCGGTCAATTGGTGCGATACTGTCTGGATCGCCGGAAGGAATGGCAGGAGCTCTCGTTGGCCGATCTCAAGGCCGCGTCCCCGCATTTTTCCAAGGACGCGCTGGGGTTCCTGACCGTTGAAGGGGCCGTTGACCGGAAAGCTCAAACCGGTGGCACCGCCCGAAAACAGGTGACCCGGCAAGTGAACGCTTGGGAAGCACGTCTCGCCAAGAAAGGCTGATGATGGTGTCCCATTCTGCGCGCCCCGCTCTTCTTCGAATTCTCGTTTCGGCCATGCTGGTGTCGTTTGCAGCGGGCTGCGGGGTGATGGGTGCCCCAATCGCTCCGGAAGATATCGGGATCGAAGCCAAGATCCGGGCCCAGCGCCAAGCAGAAGAACAGCGCACGACTCCGGAGGAATCGGAAGTCGTCCTGCCCCCTCTCCGACCCGTGGGGAACCAATGACCGGCCTTGAGTGGAGCCACGTGATTCGGATAAATTTCGAGATTCCTCAACCTGTTGGCTCGACGCTAGAGTAAGGGAGATCGTTTCATGGACGTAAACGCAGGACGCGATACAACTCGGACGTTACTTCTCCTCGATCCCTACCCCAGAAACAATCCGTATCGCATGACCGCGAGCGAGCGCCGCTCCATCTGGTTTCCCAAACTCAGTTTGCCCGTGATCGCCGCGTACACCCCGCCCGACTGGGACGTGCAGCTCGTGGACGAGGCGGTCCAGGAGATCGACCTCGACCACCCCTGCGACCTGGTGGGTATCTCCGTGATGACCTGCTACGCCCCGCGGGCCTATGAGCTTGCCACGGAATTTCGCAAACGCGGTAAAACCGTGGTCCTCGGCGGCGTCCACCCCACCTATTGTCCCGAGGAAGCCCTGCAATATTGCGACACCATCGTGTGCGGGGAAGCCGAAGACCTGTGGCCGCAAGCCATCGCGGACTTCGAGGCCGGGCGGATGAAACGTATCTACCGGATGGAGCAATTTCCCGCGCTGGACAATTACCGTGCCGCAAGGATCCAGCTCCTCAGCCCGGATTCCTACATGACACGGCATTGCACGTTCACGACGCGCGGCTGCCATTTCGATTGCGAGTTTTGCAGCGTGTCGCCCTTCAACGGGAAAACCACCAGACGGCGGCCGGTGCCTGAAGTCATCGAAGAAATCAAGAACGTCAAAGAATGGATACGGGCCGAGTTGGTCGAGCGCATGGCGACGGGAACGTTGCGGGAAGCCATGACCATCGCCGCGAAAGTCTGGGTGGGGCTCGAAGAAGGATCGATCGTGGCCTTCGTAGACGACCTGCACAACAGTCACCGTGCGTATTGCCGGGAATTATGGCAGGCCATGAAATCCCTGAACATCAAATGGGGGTGCCAATCCACCCTGTTTTTGGGAGACGATCCGGAGATGGTCAAGTTGGCGGCGGACAGCGGTTGCATCTCGGTGTTCGTGGGCATGGAATCCATCTCCGATAATTCCCTGGCCGAAACCAACAAGGGCTTCAACCAGGTCAGAAAATTCGAAGACCAGATCAAGATGTTTCACGATCACGGCATCATGGTGAATCCGGGCATGGTGTTCGGGTTCGATAACGACGATGAATCCGTGTTCGAATCCACGCTGAATTTTCTGATCCGGAATCGCGTGGAACTGGCGTATTTCAACGTCCTGACTCCCCTCCCCGGCACCGCCCTGTATGACCGGTACACCCGCGAAGGCCGGATCTTCGATCGGGACTGGGCGAAGTACGACGGCAAGCACGTGGTATTCCGCCCCAAACGGATGACGCCGGAACAACTGCAGGAAGGCTTCTTCTGGGTCAACCATGAGTTCTATTCGTTGCGATCCATTTGGCATCGACTCCGGCATACCAGCCAGCGCCTGATCCCCCGCATCGAAATGAATTACGAATTTCGCAAGCTGGTCAAGCGATCCTGTCCCCAGGGGAAACTCTCTCCCATTGCGGCAGTGCTCAAGAACTTGCAGGCGAAACTTCCCTCGCTGGATACCGGCCAACTCATTCCCAACGCCCTGCACAAGATCAAGGTGCCCGCGAAGCCGCACGAGTTGTTCCTGAACATCAAGGGCCGACGCCACGATGCGTCCGTGGCGCTGTTTATCGACCTGGAGGGCACGCTGGATCATTTGAACGCCCGGGAACTCCTGAACCGCATCAAGGACGCCGCGCAACAAGCCAGGATGGACATCGTCGTCAACTTCGAACATCTCCGTCAGGCCACCCCCGGGGCCATCCGGATGCTCCTGGATCAGGACGTGCTCAAGGCCGTCGCTCCTTACGCGAAGCTGCGCTATCGGAAATTGAAGGACGCGTTTGATTCGGCCCTGGAAGGGTTGACGCTGTTCGACCCCGAACTGTTCGACGAGTTGCCGCAAGATGCATGATTTTCACTATCACAATGATGCGCTCTTTTGTGAAGACGTCCCGCTCGAACGCCTGGCAAAGGAACAAGGCACGCCCTGCTACATCTACAGTCACGCGACGCTGACCCGCCATTTCCAGGCCTTTGACCAGGCCTTTGCCGCGGTTCCCCATCTCATCGCGTTCGCCATGAAGGCCAATTCGAACCTGGCCATTCTCCGGCTGATGGCGTCATTGGGAAGCGGGGCCGACATCGTGTCGGGCGGCGAATTGTTTCGCGCGTTGCAAGCCGGCATCCCCCCGAGCAAAATCGTGTTCGCAGGGGTCGGCAAGAGTCCGGAGGAAATCGCCTATGCCCTGGACTCGGACATCCTGTTGTTCAACGTGGAATCGCCCGCGGAACTCCAGGCCATCAACGACGTGGCGAGGGGAAAAGGCGCGCGGGCGCGCGTGGCGCTCCGGGTCAACCCGGACATCGACCCCCAAACCCATCCCTATATCACGACGGGGTTGAAAAAGAGTAAATTCGGGATCGGCGCGGACCGCGCCCTGGAAGAATTCACGACCGCGGCGTCGCTCCCCAACGTCGAGGTCATCGGCGTGCACGCGCACATCGGCTCTCAACTGACGCAGGTCAGTCCCTTCGTCGACTCTCTGAAAAGGGTGGTGGGGCTGATCGAGACCTTGAAAAGCCGGGGCATTCCGATCCGGTATCTCAACATCGGGGGGGGACTCGGCATTACGTATTCAGACGAAACGCCGCCGCTTCCGCAGGAGTACGCCGAAGCCATCATGCCGCTCCTGCAAGCCTCGCAGTGTGAAATCATCATGGAACCCGGTCGCGTGATCGCGGGAAACGCCGGCGTGATGTTGACGCACGTCCTCTACATCAAGGAGACCGGCGCCAAGAACTTCGCCATCGTGGACGCGGCCATGAACGATCTGCTACGGCCCAGCCTGTACCAGGCCCATCATGACATCCTGCCGGTTCGTCAGGTTCCGAATGCCTCGGAAGCGGTGTTCGACGTGGTGGGGCCCGTGTGCGAGTCCGGGGATTTTCTTGCGCAAGGCCGGACCCTGCCCGCAGTGAAGGCCGGGGATCTCCTGGCGGTGATGTCCGCGGGAGCCTATGGGTTTACCATGGCGTCCAATTACAATTCGAGACCCCGGGTTCCGGAGATCCTGGTGAAGGGCGGGGAAAGTTTCGTGATCCGGGACCGCGAGACGTTCGACGATCTCGTGCGCGGGGAACGGATCCCCGCGTTTCTTGAAGCAGAGGCGTAAGCACGGACGATGTTTTCAGGATCTCTAGTCGCCATTGTCACCCCGTTGAAGAACGGTGCATTCGACGAAACCGCGTATCGCGAGTTGATCGAGTTTCAAATCGCCAACGGCACGCACGGCATCGTTCCCTGCGGGACCACGGGCGAATCCGCTACGCTCTCACACGAAGAGCACGAGCACGTCGTGGCGTTTACCGTGGAGGTCGTCAACCGGCGGGTTCCGGTGATTGCCGGTACCGGCTCGAACGCCACGGACGAGGCGATCGCCTTTACCGCCCACGCCAAACAGGCCGGTGCGGACGGCGCGCTCCTCATCACGCCCTATTACAACAAGCCCACACAGGAAGGCCTGTATCAACACTATGCGGCCGTAGCCAAGGCTGTGGATCTGCCATTGATCCTCTACAACATACCTGGGCGTACCAGTGTGAACATGACCCCGGCCACAATTGCGCGTCTCGCCAAACTCGAAAACGTGGTGGGGATCAAGGAAGGCAGCGGGTCGTTGGGGCAGGTCTCCGACATCATTCACCAATGCGGCGATGATTTCACCGTGCTCTCCGGGGATGATTCCCTGACGCTGGCGATGATGGCGCTGGGGGCCAAGGGCGTGATTACGGTGACCGCCAACGTGGCGCCGAAAGACATGGCTGCTCTCGTGAATGCGGCCCTGGCCGGGGACTTTGCCAGCGCGCGTGTTTCTCACTTCAAACTCGCGTCGCTGTTCAATGCCCTGTTCTATGAGACCAACCCCATTCCGGTCAAAGAAGCCCTGGCCATGATGAACAAAGTCGAATCCGAACTCCGGCTCCCGCTCACGCAGATGTCGCCGGACAACCGTGAACGGCTCCGGCAGGTCATGAAAGATACCGGGTTGATCTGACGCCATGACGCCTTCCCGGGCCTTATCACAACACTAGGTTATGAGTTCCCCGATCAACGTCACGGTCACCGGTGCCGCCGGACGCATGGGCAAACGCCTGATTGCCCTGGTCCACGAATCATCCCGCCTGCGACTGGCCGGAGCCACGGAAGCAAAAGGACACCCGGCCCTCGGCAAAGACGCCGGGGACGTGGCTGGCTGCGGATCCCTAGGTGTCGCGTTGACGGACGACCCGGTGCAGGCCTTGGCCGCGAGCGACGTGGTGATTGATTTCACCGCGCCGGAAGCCACGCTGCACCATCTTGCACAAGCCGTCCAACTCAAACGGGCCATGGTCATCGGCACCACGGGGTTGTCTCCCGATGCCATGGACCAACTCCGTCGACACGCGGAGTCGATCCCCTGCGTCCAGGCACCCAACATGAGCGTGGGGATTACGGTACTGCTTCAGATTATCGGAAAAGTGGCCCAAGCGCTCGGCAATGACTATGACCTGGAAATTATCGACGCGCACCACAACAAGAAGAAGGACGCGCCGAGCGGCACCGCGCTGAAACTCGCCGAAGTCCTGGCCGCGGCCAAAGACTGGGACCTGCAGGATGCAGGCGTCTATGCTCGTCACGGCCTCATCGGGGAACGCACAAAGAACGAAATCGGCATCCAGACCGTGAGAGCCGGAGACATTGTGGGCGACCATACCGTGCTCTATGCCGGACCCGGAGAACGCATCGAGATCACGCACCGCGCGCACAATCGCGACCCGTTTGCGCACGGCGCCTTGCGCGCCGCGGAATGGGTCGTCAATCAACCCCCGGGCCTGTACGGCATGGCCGACGTGCTCGGATTATCCCGGTAACGTCAACGTGTTTGTTGTTTATTGAATCAGGAGGGTCGTGTCATGGATATGTTTGGAAAGATTCCGCTCATTGAAATTCCGGTTCATGTGACCCCGGACCAAAAAAAATGGTTGGAAAGAATGGTGGAAGAAGGCCGCATTGCGGTCCCACCTGGCGGGACACTGGAAAAAGGTTCCGTGATTTCGATGTTCCTTCGGCTATTGATTCACAACGCCATGGAAGAGCAGATGCGGCAAGAAGCGCTGGAAGTCGATGAGGACGATGACGACGATGATGACGACGAGTAGATAAGAAAACCTCTCGCAGAGGAGAGGGCTTCAGAAAAAGATTAGCCAAAACTGGGCTCCATGGATGGGAACGCTATGCTTCCCGATCACGTGCTTACAACCGCTTAAACGCTTCGTGCGCAGCCTTGACGGTCTGTTCAATATCGGCTGCGGTGTGCGCGGTGGAGACGAAGGCGGCTTCGAATTGAGACGGGGCGAAGTAGGAGCCGCGTTTCAACGCGTGATGGAAGAACTTGGCGTATCGAGCCGTATCTGATTTTTTCGCCGACTGATAATCCACGACCGGACCTTCCGCAAAGAATCCACCTAACAGTGACCCCACCCGCGTTTGATAAAGCGGGACGTTGGCCCGTTTGGCGGCCTTCGCCAGGCCTTGCGCCAACTGGTTCCCGCGCCGCTCCAATTTTTCGTATACCCCGGAGGCCTTGAGTCGTTTCAGCGTTTCAATGCCCGCGGTCACGGCCAGGGGATTCCCGGACAGGGTCCCAGCCTGGTACACGGGACCTGCCGGCGCCACCAGATCCATGATCGCGTTTGACCCGCCGTAAGCGCCCACCGGTAGCCCACCGCCGATGATTTTTCCCAGGCACGTGAGATCAGGGGCGATGCCGTATAGAGTCTGCGCGCCTCCATAGGCCACGCGAAAACCGGAAATCACTTCGTCGAAGATCAGCAGGATGCCGTGTTTTCTGGTGAGGGTGCGCAGTTGCCGGAGAAAATCCCGTCGAGGCAACACGACGCCCATGTTGCCCGCGATCGGCTCGACGATGATGCAGGCCAAGTTCCGCCAATGTTTTCGCACCAGGCTCTTGACCGACTCGATGTCATTATAGGGCGCGGTGAGCGTCTGACTCGCCGCGGCCTTGGGCACGCCCGGGCTGTCGGGCAGACCCAGCGTCGCGGCCCCGGACCCCGCCTTCACCAGCAGATGATCGGCGTGGCCGTGGTAGCACCCTTCGAATTTGAGGATGGCGTCGCGCTTGGTGAAGCCCCGCGCCACCCGGATGGCGCTCATCACGGCTTCCGTGCCGGAACTCACGAGTCGAATTTTTTCGACGGAGGGGAACGCCTCGCAGATCATCCGGGCCAGTTCCAGTTCCTGCAGAGTCGGGGCACCGTAGCTGGTCCCGGCACCGGCAGCCCGCTGAATGGCCCGCACCACCCCCGGATGGGCGTGTCCCAGGATCATGGGTCCCCACGAGGCCACGTAATCGAGATACGCGTTGCCGTCCGCGTCGGTCACCGTGGCGCCCTGCGCGCGCGTGATGAACAACGGATGCCCGCCGACCGACCGGAATGCGCGGACCGGGCTGTTCACCCCGCCGGGAATATATTTTTGTGCACGGGCAAATAACGTTTTCGACGTGGCGCTCTTCACAATGTGTTACCTCTCTCAGAATTGCTTTATCAAACCTCTGATCCTGGATTCCCGATTAGATCCCCGATCAGAGCTTGTCCTTGACTCGATCAAGGATCGGGGACAAGCATCGGGCATGACAGACAGAATCTCTACTCAGGATCACTGAAACGCTGTCCTTCCTCACCGGACCAGCGCACGATGCCGATTTCTTCCGATTCCCACAATTTTTGTTGTTCTTCTACAGCCAAGTCGGCTTCTTTCATTTTGTCTTCCGCGGACTTTGTGTCCTGTTCACGGGCGGAAACCCAACCCGGCGGTTTTTCTCCCTTGGGGATATCTTTACGAAGCACATTGACTGGCATCTGATTCCTCCTTGATAGCCACAATGGTCCCGGCACCATTGTGTTCAAACCTTACCCATGCGGCCAAGCCATAGGCCTTAGCTGCGGAGGCCAGGGTTTGTCAAGGGGTGCTGCACCCGATAGGCATAGAGCGCCATGCCCGCGGCGACGACGGCATTGAGGGATTCGACAGAGTCCGCCATGGGGACGGCAAGCCGTGTGCCCGACGAACGGGGCGGCAGGCCGGGTCCTTCTTCCCCGACCAACAGTCGAACGTCTTTCGGCCAGTGAAACCCGGACAAACTTTCACCCTGCGTATCGAGAGTCGCCCACGTGGCGGGTTCAGGCAGATCTCTGATCGAAGGCCCCTGTGACAGGGACATCTTGAACATCGTTCCGCTGGCCGCCCGGATGGCTTTGAGGTGATAGGGATGGGCCGATTCCTTGAGCAGGATGATCCGTTCGACGCCCATGGCCGCCGCCGTCCGGATCAAGGCTCCCACGTTCGCCGGATCGCCCAAGGGGCACAAGATTTCGAGGCCCTGAGGTCGAGTCTTGAGGTTTGCGGAGGGAAAGGGAGGGGCTTCGCAGACCAATATCGGAGCCCCCGTGCCAAAGAGATCGATCTTTTCGAATAGCGGCGCGGACAGGGCATAGGTCTTCACGTGGGCGGGAATCGAAAAAGGCAGGGGTGTCTTAACGCAGTGGATCAACTCCAGACATTCCGCAGGATGTTGCGCCAGGGTTTCCTGAACGACTTTTTTCCCCGAGACGAGACACTGCCGGAACCGTTCAATCCCGCGAGCCTCCTGCAACGCCGCCCATCGCCTCACATGGGTATTCTGCGGGCTAGTGATGGATCGAGTCGTTGAAGGCGACGTCATAGGTCATGTGCAACTGCCGGCACCTGGATGCATCACTGATGCACCTTCAAAATGCAGTGAAGGACTTCCCTTTCCCGCGGAGGCGGAAGTCAGGGGTGTGGATCACGACTTCCCAATCCTCAGGGTCCCTGTCGGTCACGCGCCCGAGCCGGCAGGCTTGTTTCCCGGACTTGGTGACCAGGTCAAGCGTCCGGTCGGCTTGGTTTTCCGGGACCACCAGACAGAAACCTATCCCCATGTTGAACACTTCGAACATGACCGGATCGGCGATGCCGCCCAGTTGTTGAATGATGGAGAAGATGGGAGGTGGCGAGGGGAACGTCTCGATCACAAACGTGACTGGAGGGGGCACGCGGCTCAGGTTCAGGAACCCGTCGCCGGTAATGTGGAACAGGGCCTTGACGTCAATGTCCGAATCTGCTTCGAGGAGCGGAAGGATTTCCCGCGTGTAGATATGCGTCGGCTGAAGTAATTCTTCACCCAGGGACCGGCCGAGTTCGGGAAACGGTTTGTCATACAAGGTCACGTCCTGTCCGATCGCTCTTCGTGCCAGGGTCAGCCCGTTACTGTGCACCCCGTTGCTTTCTATGCCGATGATCGCGTCGCCCGCGCAAACACGGTCCCCCACGATGATCCTGTCCAGGTCCACGATCCCGATAGCCGACCCGGCCAAATCGAACCCTTCGCCGTCCTTGCCCGCTTCACTCTTGATGACGTCCCTGACTTGCGCAATTTCCCCGCCGGGAATGGAGATGCCGGCACGCAAGGCTCCCTCGGTCAATCCTTTTGCCAGTTCCCCCAGGCAGCCCGGTTCAAGCGTTTGCACAGCGATATAGTCCACCATGGCCAGTGGAGTCGCTCCGACGCAGAGCAGGTCATTGACGTTCATGGCAATGCAGTCAATGCCGACCGTGTCATATTTGCCCATGCGCTGAGCCACCAGGACCTTCGACCCCACGCCGTCCGTGGTCATGGCGATGCCCTTATTGTTGCCGATCTCGATGATGTTGGCGAACAACCCGAAGTCCAGGCGGACGCTGCCGATTTTTCCCTTGGGGACGGTCCACGTCTGGCGAAGCTGCTCGGTAAGACCGGCCAGGGACTGCGCGACTTGATCGGTATCGACCCCGGAACCTTGGTAGGTCATGCCTGAGGAATCACTCAATTTTCGGACCCTTCCTCCAATATGACAATGACGTTGCTCTCTATGATAAAGCCTTCCAAAATGGAAGTCACCCGTGATTGTCGGGGGTTGAAATGGTGCGCTCCCGAGCCTATACTTTTTAGTAGCGAGGGAAGCAAATGGGGTCATCGCTCAAACAGCGACCTTGTTTCCGGGCAAATGCGGCTACATGATGTGTTGCCCTTCGAGTGGTAAGATACTCTCGAAGGGCATTTTTGTTTCCACCGAACGCCCAGAAAGGAGAACGGCCATGATACAAGCACTAGCCATCCCGATCATCCTTTTCTCGATGTTCGTGGCCATCCCGCAGGTTGACGCGGCCTGCACGACCAATAAAATCGGGAAAACGTCATTCACCAATTGCACCGACGGGAGTTCCAGTTTCAGCGTGCAGTCGGGCCAGAACACCTTTAGCACATTCAATGATGGAAGCAGCAGCGTGACGAACTCGTTCGGCAATACCAGTGTTTCCAGCAGCAATCAGCCGGGTCTGGGCGGGACCAGCCTATCCATCAACGAGGATACGGGGGTTTCCCAGTGGAACGACGGCACGACCGGCGTCCACCAGAATTTCGGCAACGTGCGCGTGGACACTTATAACGACGGCACCATCTGTACCACCGCACCGGTGGGCTCGTCGAGTTTTACGAACTGCAGAGGGGATTCCAAAGACGCGCCGAAGCGCAGCGCGATTATCGGTACAAAGTAACGATCCTCAGACGAGAAAAATGGCTGGGGGACCAGGAATCGAACCTGGGTTCACAGATCCAAAATCTGTTGTCTTGCCCCTAGACGATCCCCCAGCCGGGGAATCTCACCTTACCCAGCCCGTCTTCATGCAGTCAAGGCCGTTGCTGCATAGTGGCCGCTAATACACGCGGCCGGACACGATCCAATGCCGGTCGTCCGGCACGTCGATCAGCAGGCGGCTCAAATACATTTCCGCCAATTGGGCGGCGATTTCGTCTTCCGTGAAGGCGGCCAACAGGGAATGATAAAAATCGTGGCGCAGTTGTTCCGGTTCATCAACTGCGTATTGGTCGACCAGGGCCTGGGCCTCTTCGGGTGTCTCGGGTCGTAACAAGTCCATGACGAGCACGGGCGCCCCGGGCTTGGCCAAGGTTTTCAGGGCATACCAAAACTGAAAGGCGTTGGGCACGTGATGGACCAGGCTGTTGGAGATCACGGCATCAGCCGGCTGGTCCAACTCGAGATCCTGGAACCGCTTACACATGAGTGTAATCCGGTCCCCAAGCCCTGCCTGGCGAACGGCTTCTTCCGCCCTAGCCAGCATGGGACCGGAGGCATCCACCGCGGTGACGTGCAACGCGGGACGGCTCCGGAGGAGCCGGATCGGAATATCCGCGGGACCACATCCCAGATCCAGGACGGTTCCTTCTTGAAGATCGGGACACAAGGCTAAGAATTGATCGACGAATCCCTGATTCTCTTCGGCGAAATCCGCATTCGCATAGACCTTGGTCTGCTCTTCGCCGTCCATGATTTCCGGTTCAAGAATCCGTTCCATAGCTGCGCGTCCTTTCCACGGCTCTTGGGTGTCAATACAGGTCGCGTGATCGTACCTAGCCCTCCAGTGGGGATTCAAGGTGAAAGGAACGCAGTCACATTCTCCTTGCACCATTTCCGGGTTCTGGCTAAGGTCTGAAGAAGGAGACGCTTGGGAAGGAATCCAATGTCCACGTATGCATTCGGCGACATTCAGGGGTGCCTGACGCCCCTCCAAAAACTGTTGGATCGCATTCGCTTCGATCCGTCTTCGGACCGGCTGTGGTTTGTCGGCGATTTGGTCAACCGCGGCCCTCATTCACTGGAAGTGCTGCGCTTCATCAAAGGTCTCGAAGGACGTTGCGTGGTCGTGCTGGGCAACCACGATCTGCATTTATTGGCGATCCATTGCGGGGTCGCGCAGATCCGGCAACAGGATACGATTCAACCCGTCCTGGACGCGCCCGACGTACAGGAATTGCTGGACTGGCTTCGTTGGCAATCCATGCTCTATCGTGAAGGTGACTATGTGCTGGTTCATGCCGGCATCCTTCCCCAATGGTCCGTCGACCAAGCCGTGGAATTTGCCGGCGAAGTCGAGGCCGCCCTCAGGTCCGACCAATATCAAACGCTCCTACCGTTCATTTACCGAAGTGAGGAAACCCGTTGGTCCGACGTCATGCCGTCCCCTGCACGACTCGGCATGATCACAAACGTCCTGACCAGAATGCGGATGTGTTCCCAAGAAAGCCGCATCGACCTGGCGTTCAAGGGTCCTCCTGAACAGGCCCCTGCCGGTCTTTCCCCATGGTTTCATCTGACTCCCCACACCAGACGAACCGAAACGGTGATTTGCGGCCATTGGTCTGCCCTAGGGGTGTGCGTTGACGAAGGAGTGATTGCGTTGGACGGCGGGTGCGTCTGGGGACACGAATTAGCCTGTCTCCGACTGGAGGATCGGAAGCTGTATACGATCGCGTGTCACTGAGACGGCTGCGCTCGAGATCCCGGCAGACGGAGAATCCGTGTCCGACGTTCTAGCAAGTGACCCGATGGAATTGCTGTCTAAAGATCATTCCATCCTTGAAAGACCTTTCATGCAATTTCGTCCGTTCGGCGTAACTCCGGATGGACGGAAAATTCGCGACGTTAGTGGCATTACGATCAAGGCGAACGTCGAGTACCTGGAAGAAGTCGTCGGCAAGAAAAACGGGGAAGCCGCCGGTCGTCAAGCCATCGAACGCCTCTGCGATTCGCTGAACGCCCGGATCAGCGATCCCTCGTACCACGTTACCCCCGAGTTCTTACAAAATATCTGGCACAGTTATTCCTATGAATTCGCGGTTTACCTCGGCGAATTCTGCATCCTGATCTCCGGGAATCCCAACTTTCAATTCGAGATGGGCAAACACAAATTCATTTCTCCCGTCATTCAAACCCTGGGGCGGCCGTTTTCCGTTGCGCAAATCTTCGAACTCTTCCCGCGCTTCGGAGAAAAGTTTGCCAAAGACTCCCTGCGGTTCAGCGTTCGCAACGTGACTAATAACTCCGCCGTTCTGGGTATGACGCTGACCGAACACGTAGCCCAACAATTCGGTCCTTATCGCAACCGGTGTGCCTATGTCATCTGTCAAGCATCGAAGGCCGGACTCCTGGCCGTACCGCAACAGGTCCACCACCTGGGCTTTGCCACCGTCCGGGACCTCCGATGTATGGCGGACGGAGACGAAGCCTGTGAATGGGAATTCCATTGGCCCGCCCAACCGCTCTCTGAAACCCGTGGATGGGTCGTGACCGGAACCGCGGCATGCGCGAGCATCCTGACTTTCGTCTACGTCCGATCGGCGCATCCGGAATGGTCCTGGTTAGAGGCCAGCCTCCGGACCCTCATCCCAGGCTTGGTCTGCTGGTTCCTCTGGCACTGGTATCGTCTCAAGAAGAAAGTGGAAGAACGGGACACGTTGCTCAAGGAACAAGTGGATTCCGGGGATGCCCGACACGAAGAGCTTCGAGAAGCCTATCTCGAACAGGAACGCACCGTTGTGGAACTCCGGACATTGAACGCAGACCTGGAAAACCGGATCCGGGAACGGACGCGCTCCCTCGCAGTCGCCAACGAACGACTCCGCGAACTCGATGAACGCAAATCCACGTTCGTCTCCATTGCGTCGCACGAAATACGCACGCCCCTGACCTCCATGAAAGGCTTCGTGGAAAACATGCTGTCCGGCGTGACCGGAGACTTACGTGAGCGACAAGTCCTGTATCTCACGCGGGTCAAATATAACATCGACCGATTGACGCGAACGCTGAACGACCTGCTGGACTTGTCCCGTATCGAAGCCGGGCATGTGGAATTACGGTTGGCTGACGTGTCGCTGGCAGAAGTGGTCGCGGAAGTGCTCGACAATGTACACCCCCAGGCGGAGACGAAATCCATCGTGCTGGAGACCATAGCCCCTTCGCAGCTTGCTCCGGTCCGTGGAGACCGCGACAAGATTCTTCAGATTCTGACGAATCTCATTCACAACGCCATGAAATTTACGCCTGCATCCGGTCGCATTTCGGTCTCGCTTACGCCGATGGAAGATTCCGCAATCCAGGTGTGCGTCGCCGACACGGGGTGCGGTATCGCACCCGAAGAGGTGCCCCGCGTGTTTGAACGCTTTTACCGGAGCGACAGCGGGACGACGGACGCGCGGGGAGCCGGACTGGGCTTGGCGATCACGAAAAGTCTGGTGGACCTGCATGGAGGACGGATTTGGGTGGAAAGCACGGTGGGAAGCGGGAGCCGATTTTATTTGACGCTCTCTACCGGTTGACCCGGGAAGGAGCCTTACTTCGCGCCCTTCCGTTTTGCTTCCCGTTTCCGTTTGAGAACGCGCGCGAGGTAGGAGCGCTGGAGCCCCAGCGTTTCCGCGGCTTTGGTCTGGTTGCCGTGGGTGCGTTTCAGCGCCTGCTCAATCAGAAAGTGCCGGTAGCGTTCCATGGCCTGATGGTAGGGCAGCACGCTCGCCTCCCGGACCTGGGGCTCGTCTTCATAGAGTTGGGCTTGTGATTCGTTATCGCGTGGAAGACGTAAATGCTCGGGACCAATTTCGCGGTTCGTGCACAGGACCACGGCCCGGACCACGGCGTTCTCCAATTCCCGCACGTTGCCCGGCCATGGATACGCTTGCATGGTCCGGAGGGCGGCCTCCGTCAGCCGCATGCCCGGCTTTCCCATCTCCTTGGTATAGCGTCGAAGAAACAGGTCGGCCAAATGAGGAATCTCATCGGGCCGGTCTCGTAAGGGAGGTATGGAAAAACTGATCACGTTTAACCGATGAAATAAATCTTCACGGAACACGCCTTTTTTCACGGCCCTTGAGAGATCGCGATTCGTCGCGGCAAGCACCCGGAGGTTGACCCGAACGACGCGCGTCCCACCCACCCGATGAAATTCCCGATCCTGCAGAAGGCGCAGTAATTTGGCTTGCAGGTCCGGGGCCATGTCCCCGATCTCGTCCAGGAAGAGGGTGCCTTCATCCGCCATTTCCACTTTTCCTTTTTGTTGCGTCGTCGCACCCGTGAAAGCGCCCTTTTCATGACCGAACAATTCGTTTTCGAGCAGGGTTTCGGTCAAGGCCACGCAATTAATCACGACAAAGGGCTTATCGACCCGTTTGCTCCATTGATGGATGGATCTGGCAAAGAGTTCCTTGCCCGTGCCGCTTTCTCCCAGCAGCAGCACGGTGGCATCCGAATCAGCCACCTGCTTGATCTCACCAATGAGTGCCGCCATGGCCGGCGTGTCTGCCACGATGGTGCCGTACCGGGAATCGACTTCCTCGCGCAACACGGTGACGTGCCGTTTCAGGCCCTCGCGTTCCAGGACCTGTTGTATCCTCAAGGTCAGATGATCCATATTCAGAGGTTTCGTGAGAAAATCGGCGGCTCCGCACTTCATGGCTTCCACGGCAGACGGGATCGTCCCGTAGGCCGTCATCACGATAATCGGTGGACGATTCGCCGGGATCGCCGGCTCTTGCCGGGCCAATTGTTCCAGGACTTCCATACCCGTCATCCGCGGCATTTGTAAATCAAGCAACACGAGTCCGGGCTCCTCGAATTCCAGGAGTTCAAGCGCGAGTTGCCCGTCGTCGGCGGCCAGCGTTGTATAGCCCAATGCCTCTAGGCGATCCGTCAACATCAAAATGATGTCGGGATCATCATCGACCACGAGAATGGTTTTCTGCATCGGCAATCCAACGAACGTTGGCATTGACAAGGAACTCGATGGGGAAATGAGAACTTGGCCTGGGTTTCGTCCCGGCCCGTTTCTTCCGCCACATCGAAACGGCCGGAAGCGATTCTAGGCCCACACACCGCAAATCTCAACAGATTTTATAACGATCGGTTTAGAACATTGCCTCCGCACTGGACCGGCCCGGAGCAGCGATGACTCTCCTTAGCGCTTGGAGTTTGCCGGAGGGCGGTGCTATAGTCTCGCGGTCATGAGCGGGGAATATCGGACCAAAGCCTTACTCATCGCAGTGTCAGAGGACCATGTTCCGGCGCAAGCCTGCATCAACCGGCTCATCCCGGAGTTTCTCTGCTTCGTGGTCTCCGAATCCCGGAAAGACTCCATCGAAGCCGACATTCAACCGGCCATCACCACAATGCCGCAACGGTGGGATTGGATTCTCGTGGAAGAGTCCGAGAGCTTTACGGCCGTCCATCAAACGTTCACCAAAAGCCTTCCCGAAATGCTGAAGACTTGGGGCCTGCAACCCGGAGAACTCGTCGTGGACTTCAGCCGGACCACGCCGGCTATCGCCGCGGCCATGGCGCTCGCCAGCCGGCCGTGGACCTCGCAAGTCGTCGGCTTGACCGCGCCAGGGAGCGGTACGGGCAAAAGTGACATGGTCGAGGTCGGAGACCGGACGCTTGCCTGGCAAGAAGGCAATCCCTGGAACGAGGAAGCCGTGCCGGCACGGCAGGAAGCGGCCCTGCTATTCAATCAAGGAGCGTTCTCCTCGGCAGCCAAACGATTTCGCCGAATCGAATCACTGGTCGGAGGAAGCCTCAAACCGCTGTATCACGCCCTCGCGGATTTGGCCGACGGCTATGCCGCTTGGGAGGGCTTCAAGTATCGGGACGCCTGGGACAAACTCAAAACCGCGCACAAGGCCTTGGAGTTGGCCTCGGTGTGGGGTGGACCGGCCGGCATGTCGTCGCTACTGGCCGGGGTCAAACAAAACCTGAAGTTTTTGGAAAGCATCGTCATGGACCCCGATGACGTCAAACTTCCCGTGGCGCATGATCTGCTAGCCCATGCCAAACGACGCGAGGGAGAGCAGCAAGTCGACTCTGCCCTCCAACTGTTGCTGCGAGCCTTGGAAGCCTATGCCCAGTACCACTTGTGGAAACAGTATCGAATCAAGAGTTGGGACGTGCAGGTCGAGCAGTTACCGCAGGATCTGCAGGAAGCCTGCCGGTCCTGTTACAGCAGCGACGTGGACGGCAAGTTTCACCTGCCGCTTCAAGCCCAATTTCGCGCCCTGTCAGGGCTGGGGCATCCCATGGGACAAACCTTCGCAAACGAATGGACCAAGCTCAAAACGCTGTGGGATGCGGCCCATCAGAGCGTCCTCGGCCATGGGTTTCAAACCACGAAAGCCGACCGATTTCGTCAGTTCTATGCGGCGGCCATCAAACTGACCAACGTCACCGAACCCAACTTGCCGGTCTTCCCGAAGATGACGCTGTAACTCCCGTGAACGTCAAAATCTATTATGAGGATACCGACTGCGGCGGCGTGGTGTATTACGCCAACTACCTCAAATATTTTGAACGGGCGAGGACCGAATACTTACTCGCACACGGGATCTCGGTCGCGGAATTCCAGCAGCAAGGCATCTACTTTCTGGTCACTCATGCGGAAGTCTTCTACCGCTCTGCGGCGCATTACGGCGAGACCCTTCACGTCGAAACGGTCGCCTCGGCATCCCGAAAAACCGCCGTCACCTTCTCCCACACGATCCGGGAATCAACCAGCCAACGTCTGATCGTCGAAGGATCAGCCACCCTCGTCACGGTCGACGCCAAGGGAAAAATCATCAAGAGACCACCCCAGTTGCAGGCGATGTTTCAGTAATCCATTCCTCTTGTCATCCCCGACCCCTCCTTCTGTCATCCTCGACATCCTTAATCGAGGATCCAGCGTCTTTGTTTCTTCTTTTGTAGCAGCGCCATCTCATGGCGCTCCCTGTTTCCTCCCCTTTGTAAGTGGGCGCATTTCCGAAGAGGGAATGCGGGTGGGGTAGAGGCATTCGCATTCGCACCCTCTGGGAGAGAGCTTGCCCCGGACTTGATCCGAGGCCAGGGTGAGGGCCGCGAGGGTTGAGCGAGGACACAACACAGCACTGCACCCGATAGTGCCAGCAATCAGAAGTTTCTCAGGGCTTTTCCCGAAAAACCCAAGCCAAATACATCCCGCCAATGGCTATCGTCACCAGTTCGACGGTCTGTAGAATGCGACTCACGACGGCCTCGGGCTCCGGGGGCGACAGGATGAAATGCATGCCCAGGTAGGCAGGCGGAGAGCCGGGCGGCGACTCCCAGGGCGGAAACAGCACGGCCAACACCAACAACCCGGCCATGACGTACAGGATCCGAAGATTCAGAATTTCCTTGGCACGAGCCTCAGTTTGCGACTCCTGAAAAAACCGCTTCCCGCAACTGGTACAAAAGCGGGCCTCCGCAGCCGATTCATGCCCGCAATCCTGACAAGTCTGCCCGTTCATCACGTTAGATTATAACCATGAGAAAAGAAATTGCCAGCGGGGAACACTCTCGTCTCATCGTGCAGCCTGCGGTTTTTCCTTTCATGACAAAATTGACAGTATCGGAAGGCCGTTCCTATAATCCCGCACCCGTTTTTGCCTTGCAAGATTGAACGTGATGACGACTTCTTACCCTGCCATTCATACTGCCTCGGTTATTGGAGCGGGTGCTTGGGGCACCACGCTCGCCCGTCACTTGGTGAACCAGGGGCTCACGGTCAAGCTCTGGGCCTATGAGAAAGAGGTGGTCGGGAGCATCAATCTCAAAGGGGAAAATTCCTTGTTTTTGCCGGGCGTCACCCTTCCCAAGGCGCTTTCGGCCACGCACTCCCTGCAGGACGCGGTTACCGGCACCGGCCTGATCGTGCTGGCCGTGCCTTCTCACTTCATGCGCGCCGTGCTTGAGCAGTTGACACCTTCTCTTTCCAATCCGCTTCCCGTTGTCGTGGCGTCAAAGGGGATTGACGAATCCTCGCATCAATTGATGTCCCAGGTGCTCGACGAACTGCTGCCGCCTGACTGGGCTCATGGCGTCACCGTGCTCACGGGGCCCAGCTTTGCGGCTGAAGTGAGCCGGGACAAGCCCATGACCATTCTGTTGGCCGGTCAGGATGCCGGCCTCACGGCTCACCTGCAAACGGTGTTCATGTCCGCGTCCTTCCGTGTGTATACCGGCACGGACGTGATCGGTGCGCAATTGGGCGGGGCGCTCAAGAATGTCATGGCCATTGCGGCCGGCGTCGTGGATGGCCTGGATTTGGGGCTGAATGCCCGAGCTGCGCTCATCACGCGAGGATTGGCCGAGGTGATTCGACTGGGCGTCGCGCTTGGGGCCGACGTGCATACGTTCTACGGTCTTTCCGGCCTGGGGGATCTGGTGCTGACCTGCACGGGCGCCTTGAGTCGCAATCATGCCGTGGGATTGCAGTTGGGCCGGGGCCGGCGGCTGGAGGATATTCTGAAGGAAACGGTCACGGTGGCCGAAGGCGTTCGGACCACCAAGGCCGCCATGGGATTGGCTCGACGATTTCAGGTGGAGATGCCGATTGTTCAAGGCGTCCACGCGATGTTGTTCGAAGGCAAACCGCCAGAACAAATCGTTGCCGATCTGATGGCACGATCAGCCAAGGAAGAAATCCCTTTCGCCGGCTCACCCCAGCCACGCTGAACCACGATGCACCCCTCGGTCCTCGAATCTCTCCTTCAATCGGTTCAAGACGGGTCCACGTCGATTGCGAACGCGCTGGAACAACTGCGCACCCTGCCCTATGAAGACCTGGGGTTTGCCAAACTGGATCACCATCGCACGTTGCGGCACGGTGCGCCGGAGGTGATCCTCTGCGAGGGGAAGACCGAGAAGCAGATCGTCGCACTGACCCGGGGCCTGCTGAAACACAAACATCCCGTGCTCGCCACACGCGCCGATGCCGCTGTCGCGCGCGCACTCAAACGCGTCAGCCGGAGAGCCGTGTATCATCAAGCGGCACGCGTCGTGGTGATTCAGCCGGCCGCTCCCAGCCCCTTACAGGGAGACATCGTGATCGTCACCGCCGGCACCGCGGATATCCCCGTCGCGGAAGAAGCCAAGGTGACCGCCATGACGTTGGGAAGCGCGGTGGAGACGATTTTCGACGTGGGGGTGGCCGGGGTCCACCGGCTGTTCGATCAGGTGGACCGTCTCCAACGCGCACGCGTGGTGATTGTCGTCGCGGGCATGGATGGCGTCCTGCCCAGCGTGGTGGCCGGTCTGGTGCAAACCCCGCTCATTGCCGTACCCACCAGCAAGGGCTACGGCGCGAACTTCGGGGGGCTGGCCCCGTTACTCACAATGTTGAATACGTGTTCCGGCGGGATCGGCGTGGTGAATATCGATAACGGCTTCGGGGCGGGGCATCTGGCGCATCGCATCAATACCCTGGTCGATCGACCGTAAGCACCAACAGGGTCTATTCACAACTCACTTTTTTCAGCCGTCCCGGCATTCTCAGGTTGACCGGAACCGGTTTCGTCCGGACATTCACCTTCCTCATTCAAGAGGTCGGGACCGGCTTCATCCGACACGAATGGCACGTGTTCCAAATGCGGGGCCTGCCGTGCGAGGGTTTGCGGAGAAGACACGTCAAGCGTCCCCCTCGCAAACGGCGAAACGATCTTGACCTTGGCAAATCCTTCCTCATGGGCCATCAACTTGGCTCTGGCTTCATAGGAATACGTGCCTTGCGGTACATGTTTTCGGGTTTGGTCTTTCCCATCCCAGAGCAAGGTGGTCGTCATGCGAGGCTTGTCGTCCTTGATAATGACGGTATCCAGGATCTGCCGTCTAACCAGGAATCGAATGGATCGCCTGGTCGGCACACTGATGAGCGACGAGACTTCGATCAAATCGAACTTATCCAGTTTTTCAGGCAACTCCACGGTCACCGTGATGGCCATGGGCTCATGCCCCGGAGCAAAAGGTACGGGTGAGGTCGTGATGTCCACGATCTTAAGTGGAGGCGGCGGGGCCCGCCTTTTCCGTTTGGCATCGAGGCCCGCCGGAGCTAACACAAAAGCCAGAAGCATCAGCAGGCTGATAGAGGTCAGACGAGAAGAGATCACTTGCATTGCGAATTTTGGATCGTGGATTTTTGATTTTGGATTGGGGGTTGCTTATTTCGGATCGCAGAGGAGTGTGGATTGACAATCCGCAATCCGCAATCCACCATGTGCTTACATACCGTGACTCGGGTAGCTCGTCAAGAACTTTTCAATCAGAACAAGGCGTGAAGGATTGCCATGCATCTTCACTTCGATTGTTTTTCCGGTATCAGCGGAGACATGACGTTGGGGGCCCTCGTGGACGTCGGGCTCTCGCCGAGAGCCCTGCGCCAAGGTCTCAAGGCTCTTCCTGTTTCCGGATATCGCCTCAAAGTCTCAAAAGTCCGCCGCGGGGCGATCCACGCGACGAAGGTGGACGTGGTCATTTCCAAGGTCGCGGAAAAACGCCGCTCCTGGATGCAAATCCGGCGGCTGCTGTCCACGAGCCGTTTACCTCCTCAGGTCAAGAAACAAGCTCTTACGGTCTTCGAACTCCTGGCCACGGCAGAAGGAAAGGTCCATGGGCAAGATCCCGCCAATGTCTCGTTTCATGAAGTGGGGGCCATCGATGCCCTGGTCGATATCGTGGGCGGGCTGCTCGGATGTCATGAACTGGGGGTGAAGACCTTCAGCGCCACGCCGGTCAACGTCGGGTCCGGAACGATCAACGGGACCCACGGCGTGTTGCCGGTGCCCGCTCCCGCGGTTGCCGAAATGGCGAAAGGGTATCCCATTTATTCCCAAGGGCCCGCCATGGAATTGACCACTCCGACCGGGATGGCCCTGCTGACCACCCTGACGCAGAACTTTGACCGGCTGCCGCCTCTGATACCCGGTTCCGTGGGGTACGGAGCAGGCACGGCCGATCCACCCGATTGGCCGAACGTCTTGCGCGTGTTTCTTGCCACCCCTGCTCCTCGCCCGGGGGCAGAAGGGGTTCAGACTGACCAAGTCATCCAGTTGGAAACCAACATCGACGACATGAACCCACAACTGTACGACACGGTCATGGAACGCCTGTTCGAGAACGGCGCCCTTGACGTCTGCATGACCCCGACCATCATGAAGCGCAACCGGCCGGGGATCATCCTCTCGGTGTTGGCCCAACCCGAGCACGCCGGGATGCTGACGCAACTGCTATTTCGTGAAACGACCACTCTCGGAGTGCGAAGCCAACGTATCAGCCGGACCACGCTTCCCCGGTCAATGCAAACGATCCGCCTGCCGCAAGGTCGCGTCCGTGTGAAAACCATTCGCGTGGGCAAGACCGTCAAACATCGGCCAGAATTTCAGGACTGCCGGGCCATCGCCAAAAAAACCGGAATGCCGATTCAAGAGATCATCGAACGGGTGATGCAAGCGATCCGGGACAGGAACCGGGCTTAACCCATGCCGAATACGCCGACACGCCACAAGCCCATTCTCGCCGTGACCATGGGTGACGCGGCCGGCATCGGGCCTGAGGTGATCATCAAGGCGCTGGCATTTCCCGTTGTGTGGCGTGCGTGTCGCCCGATTGTGATCGGGTCGGTTCCGGTTCTCCAACGGGAAGCTCGCCGTCTGTCCTCTTCCCTCACGATCCTCCCCATAGAGGGAGATCACGGACGAGGGCCGGCCATTCGCAGGGGCCACGTTCCGGTGTTTGACCCTTTGAAAACTCCTTTAGGCCAAATTCGAGCGGGCCGCCCCGCCCAAGGCCCCGGAGCGGCTTCGGTCGAGTTCATTAAAACGGCCGTCCGGTGGGCGCAGAGCGGCTGTGTCTCGGGAATGGTCACGGCTCCGATCAATAAAGAGGCCCTTCACCTTGCCGGGTATCCGTACCCCGGGCATACGGAACTCCTCGCCGATCTGACGGGCACCAAACAGGTCGGGATGATGTTGATGGGCGGGCCGCTGAAAATTCTCTTTGTGACGACGCACCTGGCGCTCCGGGACGTTCCGGGCGCCTTGACGACCCCACGCGTGTTGCAGGCCATTCGACTCGCCCATCGCGTCATGACAGAGTATTTCAAGATCCCGAAACCGCGGATCGGTGTGGCGGCCCTCAACCCTCACGCGGGCGAACACGGGTTGTTCGGCAGCGAAGAACAGGATTGCATTGCACCCGCCGTTCGCCTTGCCAGGCGCGCCCGCATTCGAGCATCCGAGCCGCTTCCGGCCGATACGCTGTTCGGCGCCGCGGTCCGCGGAGCGTATGACGTCGTGGTGGCCATGTATCACGATCAAGGGCTGATCCCTCTCAAAACCGTGGCGTTCGGACGCTGCGTCAACGTCACGGTCGGCTTGCCGATCATTCGCACCTCGGTCGATCACGGTACGGCCTATGACATCGTGGGAAAAGGCAAGGCCGATCCCCAAAGCCTCATCGAAGCCATCAAGCTGGCGAGTCAACTGAGCGCAACCAGGGGACGGAACATTTCTTGATCTGAGCGGCTCTTACCCCTCACCAAACCTGCTAGAACGGAGGAAGAACTATGGCGGCACGTGAATATAGAGTCGAGGTTGTCGTCGAAGGAGTTATCGGGAGCCTGTTGTTCGGAGCCAGCAAACTCCCGGTTGAACAGATGGAAGAACGGATGAACGAACTCGGCCGGCAGGGATGGGAGATGACCTTCATGGTCATTGAAAAGAAACGGCTCTTCCTGTTTTGGGAACGCGAAGCGGCCGTTATCACGTTTTCCCGTCCTCTCTAATTCTATGGAATGGTGAAGCGCATTCATGACTTCCCCTCAATCTTCTCCTGCCCGGAACACGGCATCCGGCCGGCTGCTGGCCCTCCAAACCCTCATGGCCGTCGAACGACAGAATTGCTTTGCGGATGACGCGTTTGCCAAATCCGCCACGCACGCGAACCTGGCACCCGAAGACCAGGCCCTGGCCTTTGAACTCGTGTATGGAGTGCTCCGCCACCGGGCCACGCTGGATTGGCAATTGAACGCCGTGGCGAGCCGGCCCGTTCACCGGCTGCCGGCGGTCGTGGCTGCCATCCTGCGTCTCGGTGTGTATCAAATGCGGTATCTGGAGCGCATCCCGGTTTCCGCCGCGGTGAACGAATCGGTCAAACTGGCCAAAGGAGTGAAAGGCCGCGACTGGAGCGGGGTGGTAAACGGCATCCTTCGAAATTTGGACCGGACGGAAATCGAGCGGCCGGATATGGCCCACGACCCCGTGAACGGAATGTCCGTCACGTACTCCTGCCCAAACTGGTTGACGCAACGCTGGATCGACCAATGGGGATTTGAGACGGCCGAAGCGATGTGCCGGCACACCCTTACGATCCCGCCCCTGACGTTACGCACCAACACGCTTCGCTGTTCCCGCGAGCAACTCGAAACCAGACTGGTTGAAGAAGGGTATACGGTATCCCGAACGTCCGTCAGCCCCGAAGGGCTCATTCTGGAGAAGTGCGGGCCGTTGCAGGCCTTGCCCGTGTTACGGGAGGGCTGGTGTTACGTCGAGGACGAGGCCGCCCAGTTGGTTCCCCTGCTGTTGGATATCAAGCCCGAGCAGCGTGTCCTGGACGCCTGTGCGGCTCCAGGGGGCAAATGTTCACACATCGCGGCGTTGATGCAGAACACAGGGGAGATTGTGGCCACCGATCCGGAACCCCGGCGCCTTGAACGCCTGGGAGCGAATCTGCGCATGCTGGGGATCACGTGCGTGGAAACGGTCAAGATTGCCCACGAGGCGGACCGTGCTTCCCCATGGCGACATGCCCAACAAGGGTTTGATCGGATTCTGGTGGATGCGCCCTGTTCGGGTTTGGGGGTGCTTCGTCGTCATCCCGAAGCGAAATGGCAGAAGACTTCCGCACAGCTCGATTGGCACGGGAAACGGCAGTCAGGCATTCTGGAACGCGTGGCTCCTTACTTGAGAACGGGCGGAGTCTTAGTCTATAGTGCGTGCTCAACGGAGCCTGAGGAAACGACACAAGTCGTTTCTCGTTTTTGTCAAGACCGCCCGGAATTTTGCCGCGAATCAACGGCACGGTGGCTTCCTCCACATGCGCATTCCCTGACGAATCCGGACGGAGATTTCCTCACGTCCGGCTTCCGTTACAATATGGACGGGTTCTTTGCCGCACGGCTTCGACGAACGTAGACGATGAGTTCCACGACCGTACACATTGCTCCTTCGATTCTTTCCGCCGACTTCGCGCACCTGGCCGATGAAATCGCCGCAGTGGAAGCCGCAGGGGCCGACCTGCTGCACGTGGACGTGATGGACGGGCATTTCGTTCCGAACCTCACGATCGGCCCGCCCATTGTCGAATCGCTGCGAAAAGTCACCGCCCTGCCTCTTGACGTTCATCTCATGGTGACGAATCCGGATGCCGTGATTCCCGATTTTGCCCAAGCCGGAGCCAACTATCTCACGGTGCATACGGAAACCTGTCCCCATCTTCACCGCACTATCCAAAGTATCAAAGAGCATGGGGTCAAGGCCGGGGTCACGCTCAACCCGTCGACCTCCCTGAGCGCCCTCGAAGAAGTCGTAGCAGACGTGGACCTGGTCCTGATCATGTCGGTCAACCCCGGGTTCGGCGGACAATCCTTTATCCCCGCCTGTTTGGATAAACTGCGGCGAGCCAGACAACTCATCGATCGTACAGGAAGCCAAGCCCTGCTCGAAGTGGACGGCGGCATCAAAGTCGAGAACGCCGCCGAGGTCCTCAAAGCCGGGGCCGATGTCCTGGTCGCGGGGTCGGCGATTTTTCGCAGTCCGAATTATGCCGACACGATTGCCGCGTTCCGCAACGTTGCCCGAGAACTCTAACCGCGTTGATTCCATGCAGACCACGGCTGTGTATGACAGTTTGCATCCTCTCGAAATCAACCTGCTGGCGGCATTCAGCCAATCCGCGGATAAGCCGGTCTCCGACTCGTCTTTACAGGAACTTTCCCAATTGGAGCCGTCTCAAGTCAGCATGGCCCTGGGATGGCTTCAAGCCAAAAAACTGGTCCGGATCCATTCCGAAATCACGACGGCCTGGGTGGGGTTGACGGAAGTCGGACACCGGTACCTGGCTGACGGGTCTCCACCCGAGTGGATCATCAGGACGTGCAAAAAAGGGGCCGAGGAGGGACGATCGTTCACGGTAAAGGAATTGCAGAGTCTGAACACGTTCCCTCCCACGGATCTCAGTCGAGCCTTTGGCCTGCTCAAAAAAGAGGGCGCCATCGCCTTGGCAGCCGGAGGCCGCATAGAACCAACGGAAACGCCGAGTCCCACTGTCGAGAAGCTGCGCGAACTCCTGCACGAGTTGAGGAAGAGCCGCCAAGAGCTGCTCTCCTTTTCGCCGGACCAACAAACACTCTTGCGCCAATACGCGGTCAAGCGGGGCAGCGCCCAGGAGCCGTTTCGGATCGAGGAACGGATTCAACGCGAATACGCCCCAACCAAGACGGGAAAGGCGGTGGCGAAACGCTGTCATGCCGGCTCCGTGGAAGAAGTCTCCCAACTGACGCCCGACATGCTCAAGGACGGCTCATGGCGCAACAAGCGTTTCCGGAAATACACCATTACGCTACGACCCCCGCGGGTCGCGCCCGGACGGCGGCATCCGTACAGGGAATTTCTGGACCTGGTCAAACATAAATTGGTCGGGATGGGCTTTCAGGAGATGCGAGGCCCTTTGGTCGAAACCGAATTCTGGGACATGGATGCCCTGTATATGCCGCAATTCCATCCGGCGCGGGCCATTCACGACGTCTACTTCGTGAAAACCCCGACCCACGCAAAGGCGGTCACCGAACCGTTTCTCTCTCAAGTGGCAGCCACCCATGAGACGGGCGGGTCGACCGGCTCAAGCGGGTGGGGGTACCGCTATGACAAGGAACGGGCGCGTCGCTTGATTCTGCGCAGCCAGGGCACGGCCGTATCGGCTCGCACCCTGGCGTCGAATCCCCTGATCCCCGGCAAATATTTTTCCATGGCCCGGTGTTTTCGCTATGACCAAGTGGATGCCACGCATGCCACGGACTTCTTTCAGATCGAAGGGATCGTGCTGGGCGAGGAGATCAATTTTCGCACGCTGCTGGGCCTGCTCACCATCTTTGCCAAGGAAATGGCGCAGGCGCAGGAGAGCAAGTTTTTCCCGGCCTATTTTCCTTTTACGGAACCATCCGTGGAACTGCACGTCCGGCATCCGAAACTCGGCTGGATGGAATTGGGAGGCGCGGGCTTGTTTCGGCCGGAAGTCACCCAACCCCTGGGAGTCACGGTACCGGTGATCGCGTGGGGCTTGGGTCTGGATCGCATGGCGATGGTGGCCCTGGGCATTCATGATATTCGCGAACTCTTTTCCGTGGACCTTGAAAAAGTTCGCACCTTGCGCGGACGGTTTGCGTAAATGCCGACCATTTCCTTTTTTCAGAAAGATTTTGAAGAGCTGCTCGGTCGAACGGTTCCACCTGAACAACTGGAATCATGGCTGCCGTTGGTCAAAGGGGAATTGAAGGACGTGACCCAGGCCACAGGCGAAATTCGGGTCGAGCTCCAGGACAGCAACCGGCCCGACCTGTGGAGCGTGGAAGGGATCGCCCGGCAGATTCGGCTCAAGTTACAGGAATCGCCGCCGGCCTATCCTTTTCTGAATGCCAAAGCCAAGCCCAAACGACGCATCCTGGTAGCCGAGGGACTCGAACAGGTGCGACCGTACGTGGCGGCCTGTACGGCCACGGGGTATACCGTCACCGAGGAAAGCCTGGCGCAACTGATTCAGGTACAGGAGAAACTGGCCGACCTGTACGGGCATAAACGAAAAACCGTGTCGGTGGGGTTGTATCGTCTCCCCCGAATCCACTTCCCCGTGACCTATGGGTTGGTAAAACCCACAGAAGCCCGATTCACGCCCCTTGGTCTTTCCGAAAAGCTCACGCTTCAGGAAATCCTGACGGTTCATCCCAAAGGCATCGAGTACGGCTCCATTCTCGCCGACCAGCCCCTGCTGCCTTTACTGTGGGATACGGAAGGCCAGATCTTGTCCTTTCCTCCCATCATCAACAGCCAGGACATCGGGCAGGTGCACGCCGGCGACTCGGACCTGTTGGTCGAAGTCACGGGCACGGACATGCGCATGGTACTCCTGACCCTCAATATTTTTGCCACAAATCTGGCCGACCGGGGTGCCGTCATCGAGCCGATCGAGGTGCAATATCCGTATGACACGGGATGGGGCAAGTCGATCCGAACCCCCTGCGACATCAGCGCCGTGCAGAAAATTCCGTTGAAAGCCATTGAATCCGCGCTCGGGCTCCCGATCGACGCCGACCTCGCGCAACAAACCTTGCGCGCCTATGGCTATGAGGTCAAAGCGAGTCGCCATACCCTCGCGGTGCGCCTCCCGCACTATCGCAACGATCTCATGCACCCGGTGGACGTGGCGGAAGACGTGGCGATCAGCCGCGGGTATGACTCGTTCGTTCCGGTGATGCCGGCCCAATTCACCGTGGGCTCGTTATCGGCTCTCGAAATGATGTCCGACTACATTCGCGAACACATGGTCGGGCAAGGATTCCAGGAGATCTTTTCGAATATTCTGTTGTCTCACGAGGAACTTGTTGAACGGATGAGACTGCCGGAGGACGAGCAAGTCGTGGAAGTGGACAACGTCATGTCGCAAAGCTTCTCCTGTCTGCGGTCCTGGATTGTGCCGTCGCTGTTGCGCGTGGAGACGGCCTCGCCGCGCGCGTTTTACCCGCACCGGCTTTTCGAAATCGGCGAAGTCGCGATTCCCGATTCGGGCCAGGAACTCGGGTCACGCACCGCGGTCCGGCTCGCGATCGTCATCGCCCATCCGCATGCGAACTTTTCCGAAGTGCATACCTGCCTGGACGTCCTCATGTTTTATCTGGTGAAGGACTACGAACTCGAACCCCTGAGTCACGGCTCCTTCCTCGACGGCCGGGCGGGCACCATCCTTTCCCAGGGTCAAACCGTCGGATTGATCGGAGAACTCCATCCCGAAGTCCTGGAAAACTGGGGTATCTCCGTGCCCATCTCGGTGGTCGAGCTCGACGTCGACTGGCTGTGTGCGGACAGCCCCTAGCCGGACCCTCGAAGTAGAACTGCATTTCTGCTCGACACAGGTCTCGTCTCCGCAACCCTTCGGGAACAAGGCCATAGCCTCGAACCCGATTCCATCTCACGCGTCGCCATGTGAAGCCAACGTTTGCGGGACTTCCTACGTTCATGCGGTTGTTTCCCATATCGCCACGGCGCTACAATTTACACCACTGCGGTTCACCGTCGTCTCGTCAATTTTTCTCCATAATCACCCGCGGGAGGTTTTATGCTGGAAGCCGGCATTGCCATCATCAGCCTTGTGATCGGCGTCATCATCGGCTGGTGGGGCCGGTCAAAATCGTCCCCGGATGAGAAGATCACCCGCTTGGAGGCCGAATTGCAGGAGGCGAAAGCATCTGAAGTGAAAGCGAAGACCACTTTGGAGTACCTGCAAGCCCAGTTTGAAACGGAAAAGAAACGCCTCGAGGAAATTCGCAACGCCATGGAGAATTCCTTCAAGGCCATGGCCGCCGATATTGCCCGGGACAATTCCAAAACCTTTCTCCAGCAGGCCGGCGAGCAGTTCAGGTCTCTCAAGGAAAACTCGGAAAAAGATCTCGATGAAAAGAAAAAACTCATCGATAAAAGTCTATCCGGGATGAACGAAAAACTGGAATTCATTCACAAGCAATCGACGGCACTGAAATCCAGCATCGACACCAGCCGGGAAACCACGGAAGCCCTCAGCGAACATACCGCCCGCCTGCGGGAAATTCTGTCCTCCTCTCAAAAACGCGGCCAATGGGGTGAGCGCATGGTCGAGGACATCCTGCATTTTGTCGGCCTCCTGGAAAAAGTGAATTACACCAAACAGGACCAAGTCGAATCCGGCCAGCGCCCCGATTACACCTTCCTGCTCCCCCAGGAAAAGAAACTGAACATGGACGTCAAGTTTCCCCTGGACCACTATGAACGCTACCTGTCCGCGCAAGACGAGGAAACCCGCACTCAAGCGAAAAAGACCTTTTTGCAGCAACTTCGCAATCACGTCAGAACCGTCAGCGGACGCGAATACATCAATCCGGCCGAGGGGACGCTGGAGTACGTGATGCTGTTTATTCCCAATGAATCCATTTACGGGTTCATCAACCGCGAAGACAGCGAACTCATCGATTTCGCCCTGGGAAACCGCGTGCTTTTGTGTTCACCTTTGACCCTGTACGCGGTGCTGTCGCTGGTCCACCAGGCCACGCGCAATTTCATCATGAACGAGCGTGCCTCGGAGGTGATGAATTTGGTGGGACAATTCAGAGACCAATGGAAGAAATACATCGACCAAATGGACAAACTGGGCCGGCGGATTGAAGGTTTGAGCGGCGACTTTCACGAGTTGGTCACCACACGAACCCGCAGCTTGGAACGGCCTCTCGACAAGATCGAGAATATTTCCCTGGCGGGTTCGGAGGACCATCCGGACCTGCTGGAACAGCAGTGAGGGGCATCACGCACGGATTGTTCCGTGCGAAAGATGAGAGAAGAGATGGGTATTGCGTGAGGCTTTTGCCGATGTCCTTCGGCGTTCCCTCGCCGAAGGACGGGCTATGCCGCGGCTTTTGCCAGGTCCGTGAGGGATTTAAATCCTTCCGGATCGTGAATGGCCATTTCCGACAGCATCTTCCGGTTCAAGCCGATGTTGGCTTTGGTCAACTCATGGATGAACCGGCTGTAGGATAACCCGTGCGCTTTGACCGCGGCCGAGATCCTGGTAATCCACAATCGCCGGAAATCTCTTTTCCGGTGTCGCCGGCCGATGTACGCGTAGACCTGGCCTTTATCGACTGATTCCGTTGCCGTCCGAAACAGTTTGCTTCTGCCCCCATATTGCCCCTTGGCTAATTTCAGCCGTTTCTTTCTACGGCGACGGGTCTGAGGGCCTCCTTTGACACGTGGCATGACTTACAACTCCTTCGTTATGTTGAAATCACAATAAATCAGAGGTTCCTTTACTCCCTCTCAGGTAGCTTCGCGATTGCGTCACGCCCTGGAGAATTGACGTTTCGTCCGACCAAACACCGGATGACGGTGTTCGCCCGCTCAAACAAATCAGGAATAGGGTAAGAGTCGGGCCAGCGAGGCCTGATCCGGTTTGGCGACCACCACCGTATCACCCAGACGACTCTTCCGTTTGGCATTTTTCGAGGTCAGGATATGTCGCAGTCCCGCCTTCCGCCTCAGGAATTTTCCACTGCCCGTACGCTTAAACCGTTTCGCTGCTCCCGAATGACTCTTTAACTTCATGCGTGCCATGTGTTCATCCCCTTAATTCTTGGGTGCCACAATCATATACAGGTTGCGGCCTTCCATCCTGGGCTCCATTTCAATCGTGCCTGCGTCTTTGAGCTCTTCCCGAATCTTTCCCATGGCCGTCCGACCCAACTCCTGGTTGGCCATTTCCCGGCCTCGAAACATGACCGTCACTTTGGTTTTAATCCCCTCTTCCAGGAACTCCACTATCCGGCGAACTTTGGTTTCGAGGTCATGTTTGTCCGTTCGCGGACGAAGCTTGATTTCCTTGACCTGCGTCGACTTTTGATGCTGGCGCGTCTTATGCTCTTTCTTACTCTGTTCGTACTTGAATTTTCCATAATCCATGATCCGGCACACCGGCGGCGTGCTGGTGGGCGCGACTTCCACAAGATCAAATCCGCCCTCATGGGCCCGCTTCAGAGCCTCGGACGTCTTGAGGATCCCGAGTTGTTCACCTTCCGATCCAATCACCCGGACCTCGGGCACCCGGATCAGGTGGTTCACGCGATGTTTGGCAGTGACCGTTCTACCCATCAGTGAACAGATGAACTGGTCAATGGTTCTG
>VXOF01000066.1 GCA_009840285.1 Nitrospira sp. SB0662_bin_26 | reverse complement strand
TATATTCGACTGGTGCCGGGTCTTCCGGCGTCGGAACGGGCCGCGTCGCTCTTGATCCCCGACCGGGGGGCGGCCTTCCGGGCGGCGCCCGGCGTGGCCAGCCCGGCCGACATGGTGTTGATCGCGGGCAAAGGGCATGAAGATTATCAGATCATCGGCACGACGCGGCATCGTTTTGATGATCGGGAAGTGGTTCGTGAACTGTTGGCCGGCCTGCCGGACGGGAAATAGGCTCTCCGGCAATGGCGCTGTTTACGGGGGACGAAGTGCTGGCTGCAACCGGTGGAACGCTACTGAAGGGCACGACGGGTCGTCCGGTTCAGCGGGTGTGTACCGATTCCCGGAAGGTACGCAAAGGCGATTTGTTCGTCGCGTTGAAAGGTGCGCGGTTTGACGGGCACCGCTTTATTGATGAGGTCTTCACCCGTGGAGCCTACGGGGTCGTGGTCGAAGCGTTCCCTCGCCGGGCCAAGGTCGCCAAGCCCGTCCAGGCGCGGTCGGTTCCGTTCGTCGTCAAGGTTGCGGATTCCTTGAAAGCGTACCAGGACCTGGCGACGTTTCATCGAGCCCGCTTCGACATTCCCGTTGTGGCGGTGACGGGAAGCAACGGCAAAACCACGACGAAGGAGATGGTCGCGAAGACGCTGTCGCAACGCTGGCGCCTCAAAAAAACGTCGGGCAATTTGAACAATCGAATCGGGTTGCCGCAGACGGTGCTCGGGTTGACCGCGGTGCACCAGGTGGCGGTGCTGGAATTGGGCGTGGATGCCGAAGGGCAAACCACCCGGTTGGCGGAAATCGCCCGGCCGACCGTCGGTCTCATCACGAACGTCGGTAACGACCATTTGGAATTCTTCGGCAGCGTGGAGGGGTCCGCCCGGGCAAAAGCCGAATTGCTGGCTCGTCTTCCTCAAGACGGCGCCGTCGTGCTGAATGCGGATGATCCGTATTACGAGTTTTTCCGGCGCCGCGCCCGCTGTGCGGTGGTTTCGTTCGGATTCCGGGAGCAGGCGGACGTTCGCGGGAGTCACGTTCAGCGCCAAGGCGCGCGAACCGAATTTCGTTGCCATGTAGCCGGACGTCGACGGTCGCATCGACTGTCGCTCCACGTGCATGGAACGCATAACGTGTCGAATGCCCTGGCCGCGATTGCGGTCGGTCACGTCCTGGGGCTGTCGGTGACGAACATGGCCACCGGCTTGAGTCGATTTCGTCCCGTGGCCATGCGGTCCCAGGTTTCCTCCTGGCAGGGAATCACCGTGATTCAGGACTACTATAACGCGAACCCCGATTCCATGAAGGCGGCCGTGACGCTGTTGCAGGAATTGGGCGCCGGCCGCCGGACTATTGCCGTGCTGGGAGACATGTTGGAGTTGGGAACGGAGACGCGGGCCCTGCACAGGGAAGTCGGCGCCTTTCTCGCCGGCAGCCGCGTTTCATTGTTGGTTGCGTGTGGGGAATTGGGCAGGGAGGTGGCTCGTGGGGCTTCCGGTGAGGGCATGACGGCATCGCGGATTTTCAAAGCCCGGGGAGTCAACGACGCGGCCCGCGTCCTCAACAAGCTGGTTGAGCCCGGAGACGTGGTCTTGCTCAAAGCCTCGAGGGCCATGCAGTTCGAGTGCCTCGTGGATGCACTCCGCCCTCGGACGGTCCGGGCATAAGGACAGGAAAAGCATATGTTGTATTGGTGGCTGTACCCGCTGCACACGGACATCGCAATTTTCAACGTGTTCCGGTATTTGAGTTTCCGGATCATTTACGCGGCTCTGACCGCGTTTGTTCTCGCGTTTGTCCTGGCTCCGCCCCTCATTAGGAAATTGCAGGAGCTCGGATTGGGACAACGGATCCGGGAAGAGGGGCCGAGCCACCATCAGGCCAAACAAGGGACCCCCACCATGGGAGGCATTCTCATTATTTTTGCCGTGGTGCTCTCCACGCTCCTGTGGGCGGACGTGAGCAATCTGTACGTCTGGCTCGTCGTCCTGTCCATCGTGGGGTTTGGGCTCATCGGGTTTTTCGACGACTACATCAAGATTTCCCGTGGGCGGTCGGAAGGACTGAGCGTGTTGCAAAAGTTCGCGGCGCAAATCGGCATTGCCTTGGGAATCGGCCTGTTTTTCTATACCTCTCCCGGGTATTCCACGGAACTCAGCGTGCCGTTTTTCAAAACGTTTACGCCCGACCTGGGGACGCTCTACATTCCGTTCGCCATCCTGGTGATCGTGGGCTGCTCGAATGCCGTGAATTTGACGGACGGGTTGGACGGGTTGGCGATCGGCCCGGTCATGGTGGCGTCGATGGCGTATGCCGTGGTGGCCTATGCCGCCGGGAACAAAGTCATTTCGGAGTATTTGCTGATCCCGTACATCGAGGGTGCCGGGGAATTGGCCGTGCTGATGGCGGCTGTCTTCGGCTCGAGTCTCGGATTTCTCTGGTTCAACACGTATCCGGCTTCGGTATTCATGGGGGACGTGGGGTCCTTGCCCCTCGGCGCGGCCCTGGGCACGGTCGCCGTGGTCAGTAAGCACGAGTTGCTGCTGATCCTGGTCGGCGGCGTGTTCGTCATGGAGGCGGTATCCGTCATCTTTCAGGTGCTGTTCTACAAATCACGCCGGAAACGGATTTTTCTGATGGCGCCCATCCATCATCATTTTGAAATGAAAGGATGGGAGGAACCCAAGGTCGTGGTTCGATTGTGGATCGTGGCGATTCTCCTGAGCCTGTTGAGTCTCAGTACCTTAAAACTGCGTTAACCCTATGCCCGTGACAATGGAGAAAATGTCTCGACGGACGCATCGCACGAATCCACGGCCCCGGACCCCCGATCTTGCCGGGCAATCCGTGGCCGTGGTCGGAGCAGGCAAGAGCGGGGTGGCCGCGGCGCGGTTGTTGGTCGCGCTCGGAGCCAAGGTGGCGCTGGTCGATCACAAACCTGAAACGGAATGGGCCATGGAGGCCTCCGATGTCCAGGGCATTCACCCGTTCGGCGGGGAACGATTTGCGCAAGGGCTGGACGGCGTTGCCCTGGTGGTCGTGAGTCCGGGCGTGCCCCCGGTTCTGGATGCGTTCGACGCCGTACGGCGGCAAGGTGTTCCCATCATCGGCGAGGTCGAATTGGCCTCGCGGTTTTTGTCCGTCCCCATCATCGCCGTCACCGGAACGAATGGCAAGAGCACGGTCGTGTCGCTGATCGGAGCGCTCTTGCGGGAATGCGGGACCACGCCGTTCGTCGGCGGAAACCTGGGGACGCCATTGACGGAAGCCGCGTTGGCCATGCACCAACGCGCCGGTCTGGGCACGGAGGAATCGGCTCCGTTTCAGGAAATCGTCGCCGAACTGTCGAGTTTTCAATTGGAAACGATTGACCGGTTTCATCCGCACGTGGCGGTGCTGCTGAACATCACCCCGGACCACCTGGATCGCCATGCGAGCTTTGCCGATTACGCCAAGGCCAAAGCCAATATTTTTCGCAACCAGACCGCGGGGGACTTTGCCGTGCTGAATGCCGACGAGGCGGAAGTCCTGTCCGTTCGAGATTCGCTACGCGGGCAACTCGTCGAATTCAGCGTGCTCAAGGAAGTGCCGCATGGTGTGTGGGTGGCCGGTGACAGGATCATGGCTCGATGGAAAGGACGGCAGGATGAAGTGATGCCGGTTTGCGACATTCCTCTTCAAGGGATGCACAACGTCTCTAACGTGCTCGCCGCTCTCGCCGTCGGTTTGGTCAGAGGGTGTTCCCGGGAAGGCATGCGACGGGCCGTCCGATCGTTTCAGGGGCTGCCCCACGTCTGTGAAGTCGTGCGTGAGCGACGAGGCGTGACGTTTATCAACGATTCCAAGGGGACGAACGTCGATGCCACGCTGAAAGCCATCGACAGTCTTCGGCAGCCGTTCGTCATCATCCTGGGAGGACAAGAAAAGGGAAG
>VXOF01000082.1 GCA_009840285.1 Nitrospira sp. SB0662_bin_26 | reverse complement strand
TTCGAATTCGCCGTGAAAATGCGACAGTTCATGGCCGATGCCACCTTGGATCACGTGCTGGCCCAAGTTCGACCGGATCAGATCGACCGATTGGCCGGGGATATCGCCACTTTTCATCACAACGCGGCCGGAGCGGAACGGGAGACGTCCTTTGGAACTCCCGAATTGATAGCAGAAGTCATCGCAGAAGTCTTTGAACAGATCTACTCTGATGGCCGTTTTTCCGAACATGCCCGATCCCTGGAACAACTTCGGCACTGGCTCTCCGGCTTTTGCACGGCTCATGCCAGGGATTTCGAAAAACGCAAAGTGAGTGGGTTCATTCGAGAGTGCCATGGTGATCTTCACTTGGCCAATCTGGCGCTTCTGGATGATCGGATTGTCGCATTCGACGGCATTGAGTTCAGTGAACGGCTGCGATGGATCGACGTCATCAACGACGTGGCATTTACGGTGATGGATTTCCAGGCCAGGGGACAGCCTGCAGCGGCAAGACGGTTCCTGAATCGCTACCTCGAATTCACGGGGGACTATGAAGGCTTGGGACTTCTTCCCTTTTACGAAGTCTACCGGGCCCTCGTCCGGGTGAAGGTTGCTGCACTCGCTTTCGCCCAGATCCGTGGGCCGCGAATTTCGTCACACGCGGACGATTTCATTCGGTATCTCTCGGCTGCCCAATCCTTGACCGAAGCTCAAGCACCGTGGCTCGTCATCATGCACGGAGTAACCGGAACCGGGAAATCGACCGTTTCGGAAGCGTTGCTGGAACAGACAGGCGCCGTCCGTCTGCGGTCTGACGTCGAACGCAAACGCCTGTTCGGATTATCACCGTCGGATCGGAGTTCCGGGGAAATCAAGGACGCCGTGTATGGATCGGAAACGACGCGAAAGACCTATGACCGCCTGCAAGCCCTTGCGCGGCAGCTTCTGCTGTTCGGATATCCGGTCATCGTGGATGCGACCTTTTTGAAACGGCAGCATCGTGATGCGTTCAAAAAGCTGGCAGCCTCGTTCAACGTCCCCTTCGTGATACTGGACATGCAGGCCAAGGCGGCCGCTCGTCGCGAAAGGATCGCGGCTAGAGCCGTCGCGTCGGAAGACGTCTCGGAAGCCGATCTGTCCGTGCTGGAACAACAGGAGCGGGACCAAGAACCGCTCGCGCCGGACGAACGAGTCTCGACCCTGAGGCTTCACTCAGGCGACCCGTTTGACCTAGCCGAGGCCGTCGGCATGCTCGAATCGACACGCGAGGAGGGGAAGTAGCATGCCACGGGGTGGATCTGGCGTCAGGCCACCCCGGAGTAGTAGCGCAGAATATCCGACACGGAAATCAGGCCGATGATTTTACCGCTTTCCGTCACGCACACGTGACGGGTCGCTTTTTCTTTCATGAGCTGTACGGCCGCCACCACCGACTCGCTACTTTCAATCGTCAGAATCGGTTCCCGCATACAGGTTTTGACAGTCGTTGTCGCCGCATCGACCCCGTTGGCGACCACTTCCCGGCTCAATTCGGTTTCCGTAATACTTCCGATGAATTCATCACCGCCTTCGACCAACAGCGAGCCGACTTTCCACTTCTGCAAGGATTCTCCGGCTTCCCGCAGCGTGGCGTCATGCGGGACGGAGCGAATTGACCGGGACATATACTCACTCACGGTCGGGCCGCCCGTCGACTGGGAGCGTTGGCCGGAACTGGCCTGAGCCCGGCGAGCCTCCAGGTCCGCCACGCAACTTTCCAACACCCGTAGCCGTTGTCGCAGGGCTTCCCGTTCATTATCCAGGCCGGCCCCTTCCGGAGCTTCATCCGAAAGATTGACCAGTCCCCCTGCTTCCCCCAACTGCGCGTACTCATAGGCTTCCAACATGCTCGAGGAACTGCCCAACACCTCGGCAATGAGTTCTTCGACCGTTAGGTCAAATTCTTCTATAGATGAATGCGTGGATGAGCCTCCCATCACAAACGTTTTCAGGCTCGCGATTTGTTGACGAAACAGATCGATGTTCTGGTCGAGCGCGCCGCCTTTTTCTTTAACAGCCCCTTTTGTTTTATCCATGATTCCTCCTTGAGCAATAAAAACCGATGGTACCTTAGGAGGCTGGGGTCGCACAAGATTGAAATTGAGAGTTTTTTCAAGAGGGTGGCACGTTTTTGTCCGGCCGGTTCATAATTCTCTCATGACAACAGGCGATCATTCGTGAGATAATATTTCGTAGTTGGTGTCTCTAAAACTCGTGATCGCGATGGACCCGAGCAAGGAGGAGACCGATGGATTTAAAAATTGACAGCCGGAACGTCGGCATGACGCCGAGATGGAAACAGGAAATCCAAGACCGGATAACCACACTGCAAACCGAGTACGACAACATCACTCACGCCAGAATCACGTTGACCAAGAACCCACACCATAAAAAGGGAGACGATAACGCCGAAGCGCTGATCGTGCTGAATCTTCCTCCGCGTCATACCGTGACTGCACGGAAAGAAGCCAAGAGTTTCGAGGAAGCCATTCGCTCCGCGTTCAAAGCCGCAACGACCGAAATCAAGAAATTTCGCGAAAAGCCCGTTTCGCAGAAACCCGTCAAACTCGAGGAACTCTGACTCATCCCAGGTCGAATGATCGCCGGATCTGCGGAAAGCGACCGGCCATCTTTCAGGGATCCGGTTAAACGGTGCGCTTCGCCGTGTGACACCTTGACACAATGGAGGCCTAAGTGAATCAAAAGTTATACGTTGGGAACCTGTCCTATGAGACGACGGACCTCGAATTGCAGGAACTGTTTGCCCAACATGGAACCGTCCAATCCGCCAACGTGGTCACGGATCGTTATACCGGACGATCCCGGGGCTTCGGGTTTGTGGAAATGGGAAGCGGAGAGGAAGCGCAGCAAGCCATCGAGGCGCTCAATGGCACAGACTTCCAAGGCAGAAATCTCGTGGTCAATGAGGCGAGACCTAAAGAAAAATCTTTCCGCCCGCGAGGGTAACTTCTGGCCACAATCCCCTGATTCCTTTGACGTTTTCACACCTTGCCGATAGCAGGAACGCCTTTACATCCGGACTCCCGGCTTGCTATGCAACGTATTTGAGCCGCACGCGTTCCACGAAAAGCAAGGTTAAGCCTTTACAATCCGTCGTTGGGCAGGTATCCTTGGGAAACTTGCCTTTTCGAGTGCTGCTTCATCAGAAGGTGGACGAGCTATCGAGAAGAAGAATCTAGAAGTGTGTGAAGGGCAGCACCCGCTTTTTGAACAATTCTTCAAAATTTGGAATGCCGGTTTGTTCTCAGACCTGACGAGACCGATCACTCAATGGACACTAACGCCATGTCGACCCTGACCGATACAAAAGCAGCCGTTCCCATCCCGCGTGCCACTGATCACTTGACCCTATCGATGTTCTGCGCCGTCACGGCCGGAGCTATCGTGGGACTGCCCACCTACGCCTATTTCTATGATTATTCATGGCTGGCGTGGACCATGTTCGGGCTGCTGTACATCATCACGGGCCTTGGCATCACCGTGGGATATCACCGTTTATTGGCCCATCGAAGTTTTACGTGCCCCGATTGGGTGAAGGGCGCGTTTTTGATCGCCGGGGGCTGGGCGTTACAAAATTCCGGACTCAAATGGGCGGCGGATCACATACGCCATCACGCGCGGTGCGACCAGGAAGAGGATCCGTATAATGCGCAATTGGGATTCTGGTACAGCCATTGTGGGTGGCTCTTCTGGAAGGATCCCCATAAAGACGACAAATACGCCACCAAGCTGAAACAGGACCCCGTGGTGGTGTGGCAAAACCGGTATTATATCCCGATTGTTCTGTCCGGCCTGGCGCTGCCCTTTGTGGTGGGTTTCGTGTACGGCGGCTGGATTGAAGGACTGGGTTGTTTCCTGCTCGCCGGAGTCGGGCGAACCTTTTTCGTCCTAAATTCCACGTTTTGCATCAATTCCATTTGCCACCTGTGGGGGGGCCAACCGCATGGAGATTCCGATTCCAGTCGTGACAGTTGGTGGGTCTCGCTCATCACCTTCGGAGAGGGATACCACAACTATCACCACATGTACCAAAGTGATTATCGGAATGGTCCCAAGTGGTACAATTTCGATCCGTCGAAGTGGCTCATCTACGGTCTCTCCCGCTTAGGACTTGCCAGTTCTCTGCGCCGTTTTTCCTGAGCATCGCACGTTTCCCAGCCCTGATTTAGCTTTGCGCAGGCGCTTTCACTGTCCATCGCCGTTCGTGGCATGAAAATACCCTGACTCACGTGTCTGGGCGTTCCTGACCAACGGCGCAGGGATCGACAATCGTTGATCCTCACTTTCCTACCTCTTTCCTTGTTATCCCCCTCTTCCGGGAGTACCGTGTAAGTAGGACATGCATTCGACAGCTCGTGAGGGAGAGCCATGGATAACCAAGTCTGCAATTTTATTGGAGGAAAATGGATTCCCGCCCAATCCGGACGGACCTTTGAAAGCCGGAATCCCGCCACCGGCCAAACGATTGTCCAATGCGCGGACTCCGGCGTCGAAGACGTCCGCCAAGCCGTCTCGGCAGCTCGGGAGGCGTTTGACTCCTGGCGTCGTCTGCCGGCGCCCCGACGCGGTGAATTGTTGTACAGGGTCGCCGAACGGTTGGTGCACGAGAAAGAATCCCTGGCCCGAACCTTGACGAGTGAAATGGGCAAAGTCCTTGTCGAAGCGCGAGGTGACGTCCAGGAGGCCATTGATATGGCCTATTACATGGGAGGAGAAGGCCGGAGGCAGTTCGGGCACATCGCTCCGGCCGAGTTGCCCCATAAATCCGCCTGTGCAATACGAGAGCCGCTTGGCGTCGTCGGCTTGATCACTCCCTGGAACTTCCCCGTGGCCATTCCGGCCTGGAAAAGTTTCCCGGCCCTGATTATGGGTAATACGGTGGTGCTCAAGCCGTCTCCCGATACACCGTTCACGGCGGCACTTTTCGTGAAGATACTGGAAGAGGCCGGCATTCCTCCTGGCGTCGTCAACGTGATACTGGGGAGCACCCCGCAAGCCGGGGAGGCCCTGGTGAAACATCCCGACGTCGCGCTCATTTCCTTTACGGGCTCAACGGCCACGGGTGGAAAAGTCGCCTCGGATGCCGCGACTCATCACAAACGGGTGGCTCTGGAAATGGGTGGCAAGAACGCCATCCTCGTCATGGAGGATGCGGACCTGGAGTTGGCCGTCGAAGGCATCGTGTGGAGTGCTTTCGGTACCAGCGGACAACGCTGTACGGCCTGTAGCCGGTTGATTGTGCATCGAGCAGTGAAAGACCGGTTGGCGACGTTGCTGTTGAAGCGCATGCAGATGCTTCGAGTGGGCAACGGCCTCGACCCCGAAACCGACGTGGGACCATTGATCAATCAAAGTCAACTCGACCGGGTCCACGAGTTCGTCAAGGCTGGTCAACAGGAAGGTGCTCGACTGCTCGCAGGCGGATATCCGCTGACCGAAGGCGAATATGCCTCCGGCTGTTTTTTCGCGCCGACTTTGTTCGACCAAGTCACCCCTTCCATGCGAATTGCCAACGAAGAAATCTTCGGGCCGGTCCTGACCGTCCTGGAAGTCGAAAACCTCGATGAGGCCATCTCCTTGAACAACTCCGTAGAGTACGGGCTTTCGAGCGCATTGTATACGCAAGACGTCAACCGGGCCCACTACGCCATGCGCGAGCTCCGCTCGGGGATCGTGTACATCAACGCCGGGACCATCGGCAGTGAAGTGCATTTGCCGTTCGGAGGCGTGAAAGCCACGGGGAACGGACACCGTGAGGCCGGGCAGGCAGCGCTGGATACCTTCAGTGAATGGAAATCCATTTATGTCGATTACAGCGGCCAGTTACAACGCGCGCAGATCGACATGAACTGACAAGAAATGTGAATCACGGGCGAGGGCACCATGAACAACGTCCAACTTGAACGCGTAACCGACGCCTACATTCGTAAGTACGTGGCACAAAACAGCGCGGCGCAGATTGCCAAAGGCATTCTGGATGCCGCGGGAATCGGGCTCAAACCGGTTGTCGATCATATCACCATCAGAACCGAAGACATCGACCGGTGCGCCCGGGAATTCGTCAGGCTCGGGTACGTCTATTCCGAGACCTTGGAGTATCGTGATTGGTATGCCAAGGTGTACCGGGCCCCGGGATTTCCGGCTTTGTTCGTTGATCAAGCCTACGATGACGAACGGGGCAAGACCAGCATCATCCCGGATTGGGTGAACACGTTCGGCGACCAGACTCTTCATCATATCGCTCTGTTGACGGAAGACATTGAAACAGCCATGGGGCAGTTGCAGCGCAAAAGCGTGACCTTTGCCGGATCAGTGATAGGCGAAAAAGGTGAGGCCCTCCGGCAAGTTTTCAGCGTGCCCGAGCGGGTTCGGGGAATTCCGTTTTCCGTGCTGGAATTGATTGAACGGCATGCCGGCTACCAGGGGTTTTCCCCGCCTCAGGCCGACGCCCTGATGCAATCCACGGTGAACTATTAACCAACGGGCAACCCATGCCGGAAATCCTACTATTGGGCGCGGGAAAGATCGGTTCCCTCATTGCCACCTTTCTGGCGGAGACCAGGGACTACAGGGTTCATCTGGCCGACGTCGACCTCAAGGCTACAGACAGGAGTTTTGCTCATGCGCGGCCGGAGGTCGTGCCCGTGGCCTTGGATGCCAATGACAGGCGAAGCCTGGAACACTACGTGTTGACACATCAACCCGAGGCCGTCATTTCCAGTCTCCCTTATTTCTCCAATCCCACGGTCGCGGCGGTAGCCAGAAAGCACGGCCTTCATTATTTCGACTTGACGGAAGACGTCGAGGTCACCGAACGCATTGAACGCATCAGCCGCTGCAGCCGGAAAGCCTTTGTGCCACAATGCGGATTGGCCCCCGGGTTTATCAGCATCGTGACCAATGAGGTCATGCAACACTTCGACACGTTGGAGACAGTCAAAATGCGCGTCGGAGCGTTGCCGGTCCACCCCAGCAACGCGTTGAAATATTCCCTGACCTGGTCCACGGACGGTCTGATCAATGAATACGGCAACGTGTGCTACGGCATTGAAAACGGGGTCAAGACCGCGCTGAGGCCGCTCGAAGGGTATGAGACCATTGAAGTCGACGGCCTGCTCTATGAGGCCTTCAACACCTCGGGAGGATTGGGAACCCTGGCGGATACCTATGCGGGAAAAGTGGAGACCATGAATTATAAAACACTCAGGTACCCGGGGCACTGCGACAAAATTCAGTTTCTGATGAACGACCTGAAACTGAATCAGCAACGGGACACGCTCAAACACCTGCTGGAGAACGCCGTTCCCAAAACCGAGCAGGACGTGGTCCTGATTTACGTATCCGTGGTGGGGAGAAAAAACGGAACATTGATGGAAGAGAATTATGTCAAGAAGCTTTATCCGCGAACTATTGCGGGAAACCTATGGTCGGCCATTCAGGTGACCACGGCTGCCGGCGTGTGCAGCGTGGTGGATTTGGTCCTCTCCGACCCGGTTCGCTACCACGGGTTTATTTCGCAGGAGACGTTTCCGCTCTCAGCGGTTCTCTCGAATCGCTTTGGACGGGTCTACGCGTAACGGGGGGATCCGACTCCGACCAGCGGTATGGGATCTCGCCCGTGTCGTCGAGTCGACCCGTCGTCTCCATCTGAAAGAAACCCTTGTCGGAGCGGTCGAGATGGCCGCAGGTGCGGCACCGGTACTCGAAGAAACTCAGCACGTCAACGGCCTCAAGCAATTCGCCATGATCTTCGAGGACCATCACCTGCCGGCATTGGGGACACGGCCTGTATCTGCTCATACTTTATCCTACCATGGTTTGGGCATTGTGTGACGGCTCGGAGTCACATGCATGCGCCGCAGAGTACAGGCTGCGGATGTCGGTCGTGTTATGGTCGCTTGATACCCGTGTAAAAAAGCAGGGAACGAGGATCGTTGTTCCCTGCGTGAAAGGTAAATCTCGTCGGTTCTACAACTTGAATAGCTGCGAGATCACGAGATAGGCCCAGGATGCCGCGAAGATGTAGGTGATTTCCTTTTCACCGATGTCTCTGTAAATCAGGCGATACCCCACGACCGGCACGACGGCCACCAGGGCCGCCGAGAAAAAGTGTCCCACCACGTCGCCCAGCACCCCTCCAATGGTCTCGTTGCCGGGCAACGCCAAAAACGCGCTCGCCCCGACCAAGGGAACCCACAACCAGCGGACGTTGACCACTCCTCCCTCCTCGCGTTTTCCAAAATACGGAACCGGGACATTTTATAAAAAATGCCGTTCCGGTGCGACCTCCGCTGAATGCCACGAACTGTCAGGCTCTTCTTTATGGCAAAAAAAGGGGACCGCCCCGAGAGGACGATCCCGTCAGATCGATGAAAGCGTTGGTTGCGGGGGAGGGATTTGAACCCTCGACCTTTGGGTTATGCGCGCCACTACAGCTTTCGCTGCCTGGGAATCCAGTTCGTGGTCCGGACTTTCTCTTCATCCTCGGACCGGCTTTGCCGCCGTTAGGATGCCTGCCGTCAAGTCTCTACACCTTCTGCCGGAGCGCGATGGCTCCGCCAGCTTGGCTCGGGGTTACCCCGCTACCGGCTTCCCCGAATTTGACAGGTGATCGTACAGAAGTTTCCTTCTGCACAGCCCATTCATTGTTGGGAGGGGTTGCTTATGTTTCACGCAACCAGCGGATCACTCCTCACGGTATTGAGCCCAACGAGCTACCAGACTGCTCCACCCCGCAGAGGCATCGTAGCGAAGCGTCGCAAACAAAGTCAAATCACCGCCGCGACTCACGCACGGCTTCACAGGATCGGGGTCAGTTGTGCTATGGTGCGCACACCATGCTCTTGGCCGGAATCTTCGGAGGCATTCTGTTTGTGCTGCTGATCATCGGGGACTGGTATCAATTCACCAGCCTCCGGCCCTTTGCCGCGCAATACGGGTTCGGCATCGCCCGCCGGCGCGACCGCCTCGACACTCTCTCCCGTCAGTCCCTGATCAGGCGATTCGGAAAGCACGATACGATTGCCCTGCCCCACGGCGTTGCTCGCTGGTTCGGCGTACAAGAAGTGATTTCGCTCCGGCCCTCGTACCAATTATTCTCCATGCGGTTTCGCACGGCATGGCCGTTGAAAGGCACCATCACACTTCATCCCACAGAAACCGGCGTGGCCTTGCACCTCACCAAACGCGTGCCCTGGTCATCGGGTCTGCTCACCTTGATCTGGCTGGGACTCGTGGCAATCGGCACTCTGGTCTTTCTGGTCACATTCGGCATCGACGGCGGATACAATTCAGCAAGCGGCTGGGCCCTGGCCTTGGGAGTGGGAGGCCTCGGCATCCTGGTCCTGCTCTTCGGGTTAATCCTGATGTCCCTGGCCTACCGGCTTGAAGATTCGCGATTGATGCAGGTATATCAGGAACTCCAGGACGTGTGGCTTAATCACAGCGCACAAGGCTCGGGCTGATTTTGAAGAGACTCAAACCAAAAATCTCCTGAAAATTGAAGAAGTGGCGTAGGCTGGCGCCCGTGGCGGTTTTCACTGCTTACGTCAACAAATTGGTGAATGTTTACAATCCCGCCTTGTGAACGATGAAAGGGGCGTCGTCGTCGCGGGCCCACACGCAAAGCGACCGAAGAAGTCCGTCGTCAATGCTGTAGATCCAGCCGTGAATGTCCGGCCCCACGCCGGCCGCCCAGGCGTCGCGCACAATGGTTGTGTTGGCCACGTTGGAGATCTGCTCGATCACGTTCAGTTCGCACAGTCGTCGTACACGCGCCTCGCCCTCCAGGGAATCGAGTTCTGCGCAGTGAAGCCGCTGAACATTGCGGATATGGTTGAGCCAGTTGTCGATCAGACCATGCTCCGGCTTGGCCAGGGACTCGCGGATACCGCCACAGCCGTAGTGACCGCAGAGGATGACATGCCGAACCGCCAGTACCTCCACCGCATACTGCAGGACCGAGAGGCAGTTCAGATCGGAATGGACGACCACATTGGCGATGTTGCGGTGAACGAACACTTTGCCGGGGGGCAGGTTAATGATCTGGTTGGCAGGCACCCGGCTGTCGGCGCAGCCGATCCAGAGGATCTCCGGTTTCTGCTGTTTGGCCAGGTTCTTAAAGTAGTCTGGATCGGTCTCCTTCAGGTGCTTCGCCCACGCCCGGTTTGCCGCGAACAGAAGTCCTATCTCCGGCAACGGCTCCTCGTCCGTCGGGTCGTCCGGCTGCCATTCGGTTGCGGGCTCTGGTTTTCGCAACGCCGTATGGGGCTGTTCAACCCGTGTTTGCGCTTTGCTTGATCCGGGTCTGGGCATACATCACACGCCGAGGATGACGAGGCCGCCTTCGGTCTGTCGCAACGTCAGGCCGGAGACGCACCACACCTCCGATGCTAAATGACTGGAATCTTTTCTCTAAGTACTTTACTTTTCAGAGGGCAGCCCGTGCAACGGTTTATGCCCGGTTGCAACTTGAACCGGGTGGACAACCGTGCCTAAGGTCACTCTCACCGAGGCCCGCGTCAGGCCTCTCAGGTCCGGCAAGACCGTCCGCGATATCCCGGCGATCCGTTCAGCCAATCTAAGTAACTTGTTACCTAAAGTTAATATTCAAGACAATATCACAATCTATCTGGTATGATAGCGGGGCATATTACGGAATTATTCTTAACTAATTTATCTAATGGCATCACCTTGCGCCCGAAACGAGTATAGGGGCTAGCCTGTGAATGGCACATCGAGCAATGAAATCCGACGAAGTCACGCTACCCATTGCGGTGCCGTCTCGCCTTGAAGACCAGCGGCTCCGATCCCGAACATTGGTCAGAATTCCTCGACGATTGTACGGATGGTCACGATCAGCCCTTGTGCTGTCCCTCGTCTTGGTCGCGATTGTGTGCTTTGTGCCATGGACGCAAACGGTGACTGTTCAGGGCCAACTCTCGGCGTATTCTCCTACGGAACGACCCCAAGAAATTCATGCGCAAATCAATGGACGCATTCGCACCTGGCACGTGAACGAAGGGCGCACGGTACAGAAAGGGGACTTGGTCCTCGAACTGGAAGACGTGAATCCTCAATTCATGGCGGAGGACCTCCTTCAACGATTGGATCAATCTCGCGAGGCTTTGGAACAGCGGCGACAGGCCGCTAGAGAGCGGGCACAAATTCTGGCTGAACGTCTGGAAGAAATGACCACCTTGACGCAGGCCGCTACGGCTTCGGCCCAGGCAAGAGTTGCCGAAGCAGACAATAAGGTGCAAATCGCAAAGCAGCGTGTGACCGCAGCCAACGTCGCCAAGGAGACTGCTGTGTTGAACCTCGACCGGTCGCGTATCCTGGAAGCTGAAGGGTTACTCTCTCGACGTGACCTTGAACTTGCCGTTCGAGCGGCAACGGCGGGCAAGGCGGACGTGAAGGCGGCCCAGGCCTCGCTTCGTGAAGCTCAACAAGCACGGCGCGCTTTGGCGCACAATCGTGAACGCGTCGATGCGGAATTGGTACAACGTCAACTGGAGACACGGGCACAGCGGGCTTCGGCGCTAGGTGAGGCCGCCGAGGCTTCGAAGGCTTTAGCGGATTTGGAATTGACTCGATCCAATGCGCTTCAGAGACGTATCGCCAGCCGTGTCCTCGCCCCGCTTGACGGCACGGTCGTCCGTTTGACGCGGATCGGTTCTGGTGAAATCGTACACCCTGGGGATCTGTTGTTTACGATTGTGCCTCTCAGTGCCACGCCAGCCGTTGAAATGTGGGCCCATGCCATTGATGCCCCTTTGTTAAGACCAGGGCGTCCCGTTCGATTACTGTTCCAGGGAATCCCGGCAATCCCTCTCCCGGCATGGCCGGAATCGATGGTCGGCACGTATGATGGCCGAATTCAAGTTGTCGATCAATCGGCGTCCACCAATGGTCAATTCCGGCTGTGGGTGGTGCCTGATACTGAACGGCGAAACTGGCCTTCGCACGTCAATATTCGACAGGGAGCGCAGGTGATGGGCTGGGTCATCTTAAATCGTGTGCCGCTGTGGTATGAAATGTGGCGTCGGTTTAACTTGTTTCCGTCGGATTATGAATCAGCGGAAAAAAGTTTGACAGACGTGTTTTTGCCAAAGGCCGGAAGAGCGGGTAGATAAACAAACGAGCGTGTCGTCGCGAAAGAGGCAGCCATGAAACTTCTACAACTTGTGATGGTGGGGATGCTGGCGATCTGTCCCGGGACTTCTCTCTGGGCACGGGAATCCACACCGACAACGGCAGAGAACTCATCGCCTTCCATGCTGACGTTGCAAGCTGTGTTGACACGAGTGGAAGAGGACCATCCACTCCTTCGGGGGAGTCAGACACAGAAACTGGTGGCCAGCGGGAAGTTGCTGAAAGCACTGGGAAAGTTTGAACCGAATCTCGTCAACGATTGGGAGTTGGAACGACTCGTGAAGGATGGGAAGACGACAAATGTGGGATTCAATGATACGTTTGTGGAAATGCGGCACCCGTGGGGCATCAAAGGGTTTGCCGGATTTCGAGCGGGCATAGGGGACGTGGAAGTTGCAGATTTGGATATCAATACCTCGAATCAGCCGCTGTTGGGTATCGTGTTTCCTCTCCTTCGAGGGTTGGTCACAAACCCGGCTCACGCGGAATTGAAGAAATCCTCGCTGGCCGATAAACAAGCGGAATTGGAAATTCAGCTAGCCCGACAAGATTTGTACCTTGGGGCCGCGACACAATATTGGAGTTGGGTGGCGACCCGAAAATTCATGGAATTACAAAAAAAGGCCGTGGCCGTGGCCGAAGTTCGTGCCTTGCAATTGTCGAAACAGGCTAAGGCCGGAGCGCGAGCGGAATTTGACGTGATTGAGGCGAATCAGGAAGTTCAGCGGCGTCGAGAGCGGCTGATTAAAGCCGAACGTCGAGTAGATGAAGAGCAATACAAGCTCGCATTGTTTTTGTGGAAAGATGACGATTTGCTCGTCCCTAAACATCTCACGGCTCCACCTTTTCCTTCCATCCTGTCAGAGCAGGCGTTTAAGCAAATCGAACAAGCGCAACAGCGAGCCCTGACCATCCGTCCGGAAGTCCGACTCGTCCATTTGGAGGCCGAGTTCAATCATGTCGACTTGGAAGTGGCCGAAAATAATTTTCTCCCAGATCTGACCGCCGAAGCTCAGCCTTCGAGGAAACCCGGCGAATTCGTCCTGGGTCTTGGGTACCGGTTTGGGGTTCAGTTGAGCTTTCCGTTTCTTCAACGAGGGGCTCGCGGCGACCTGCTTCAGATGGAGGGTAAGGCCCAACGCCTCAAGTTCCTGCAACGTTATCGTCTTCAGCAGGTGGCTATGGATGTGGCGAATGCACAATCAGCCATCATGCGAGCGCAGGATCGTGTTCAGGTTTCGCAACAAGCGCTTAAACTGGCACGGAAATTAGAAAGGGGCGAACGCACTCGATTCAGACTTGGTGCGACGAGTTTACTTCTTGTGAACCTGCGGGAACGCAATGTTCTTGCCGCGGCTGAGGGATGGATTAGGGCCATGGCCGACTATCAGAAAGCCCGCGCCCTGTATCAATGGGCTACTGGTGGGTGGATCAATGCCCCATCGATCGCCGGCATTCAACAGGAAGGAGATAAGGGCTCATAGTCAAGGCATGAATCACCCCGTTTCTTCCCTTCGAGAACTCTGGGCTTCGTTAGGTCTGTTCTTAAGACAAGAGCGCTCCATTTTCCTCGTCATGCTTACCTATGCCATTGTGGTAGGCGTGTTTTCTCTCATTATTCCCCTCACCGTTCAAGAATTGGTGAATACCTTTGCCTTTTCGGTCTCTCCAGTGATGGTCCTCACGATTGTCGGAATCATGGCCGTGATTTTAGTCTTTGTGGGTGTTTTTCGAGTCTTGCAATTTTATGCGATGGACATTCTCGAACGACGGGTCTTCGTTCATGTGGCCCTCATCTTAGCTCAAAGATTACCGCGATATCAGAAGGAGACATTTCAGTCTGAGGCCGTCAGTCGGTTTTTTGAAACCGTGTTTCTCCAACGAGCGCTGTCGAGCTTCTTTGTCGATTTTATCAATGTGCTGGTCGGAGGGGTTATCGGAATGGTCTTGCTGGCAATCTATCACCCCTATTTTGCATTTTTTGATGTCGAGCTGCTTGGGGCAATGATCCTCATCTGTCTCCTTGGCAGGGGCGGGCTCCAAACGACACTTCAGATGTCCGGAGCCAAATATGATGTGTTTAATTGGTTTCAAGAGGTTGCCAACAATTTTTTGCATTTCAAGACCGTCAATTCCTCTAACCTCATCATGCGAAACGTTGATCGATTAGCATCGACCTACGTACAAGCACGTCAATCCCGGTTTCGTGTTTTGGTTCGTCAATACATTGGGTCATTGACCCTTCAAGTGATCCTGCACGCGGAACTGCTGGGAATTGCGGGCTGGTTGGTCAGTCAAGGGGAATTGACCGTCGGGCAACTCGTGGCGGCAGAAGTGGTCGTCGCGAGTTTGCTCCTCAACTTTGATTCGGTTACGAAACGCGCGTATATCGTGTTTTATTTTTTTGCGGCTTTAGCGGAACTGCGTTATTTGTTGTCATTGCCTCAAGACAAGTTCCTGGATGGATCGAGTTTGTCAATGCCTGAATCCCACGAGGGCGGCTTGCATCTGACGTGCAGCCAAATGGGTTGGGCAACCGACTCAGAGTCACATGCCCGAGACGTCCACTTTGAAGCCCTGCCGGGAGAAAAATGGGCGTTGATCTGCCCAACACCGTCGACAGGTCATCGTCTATCGTTGGTGTTGGCCGGGTTACTGCAACCGCCGTCGGGAGCCGTGCGGTATAACGGCGTCGATCTACGAAGTCTCTCCACCGACCAGATTAACGGACAGCGAAGTATCGTATTTGAACAGAATCTTACTTTGTTTGAAGGGTCTATCGCCGACAATATTACCATGGGTCGTTCAGGCGTGCAGTCGGAGGATTTGATATGGGCGTTACGCGTTGCGCAATTGGAGGAAGACCTCGAAGCGTTACCTGATGGGCTGACAACTGTCGCGAAGGAAGGCGGAAGAGACTTCACGCCAGGTCAGCGACTCAGAATTTTACTCGCTCGTGCCATTATTACGCGTCCATCGCTCCTGATCTTGGATGGAGATTTGCATGAAATTGCCAGCCATCTTCGCAAACCTATTCTTCATCAACTTGGTTCCAAGGATTGTCCTTGGACGTTGGTGATCCTCACCATCGATCCCTTTGTCAAGCTGTATGTGGAAAAGAGCCTTGATCTTTGTGAAATGCCCTTGAACGTTTGATGCGCCCGATCATGCCTCAGTGAAACCATCACTATAAGGCATGTCCCTGTCTCCAAACGGAGATGCCTCGGCTACGAAAGCAAAAGAGAGAAGAGAGGTGTCTCTTATCAGTCGGATGTTTTGAGGAGGTCTTGGGGTTTTTTGAGGAGGGTATCGGCGCGGAATTTGGGGATGACATACACCCAGTCCCCGACCCGTTTATTCAGGGCTTCGATTTCGGCTTTGACTTCGGCTTCGGACTTGATCTTGGGTTGCTCGGGGTTGGTGTCAGCTTCCTTGTCTTGCGTGTCTCCGTCGGATTGCTGGCCTGCCTGGGGTTCTGATTCTCTTTCCGGTTCGGGTTTCCAGACCAAGTCGGCGTTGAAGACTGCGGAGATCGTCACATAGTTGTTTTCATCTTTCGGGAAAAGTTGCACAATTCCCTGGAGGCCGTCGAAGGTTTCGAACACGGCGGTCACGACCGGTTGGCCGTCGAACGGGACTTCGCTCCGCGGTTTGACGTCGTCCAACGAAAGGGAGGTGACCGTGGACACGATGTTGTTCACGGTAAATTGTGACTCTATTTCCAAACCTTGCGGCACGTTGCCCACTTGATAGTTGAGGTCCGTGGGCCTGGCTTTCTCCACGACCAGCCGGGTCTTGTCCGGGTGGGTCACGATCAGGCGCCTTACTCGTTTTGTTTCAATCTGCGTGAGTTCCTCGTCCAGCCATTTGCCCGGATTCTTTTCGACCGTGAGTCTGCCCTGGACCAGCCACGTCCGCGGGTCTCCGACTTTGCGGATGAACAGTTCCTTGTACCCGCTCTTCCCCTGCGCCGCTCGATCATTGCCGATGACGGCCGCAGCTACGGTGTTGCCCGTTGCATCCTTGAGGGTGATGCCCGTGGATAACGAGCCTTCGGCGTCCACGTCCTGCACCCCCAGTATTTCGTAGAGTTCCGGTTTCCGGGTTTTGGGTTCGAGTGTTGTAAGTTCCGCGAGGCCGATGAGCGTTTCCCGCACGGTTCCAAGGTCGGCCGGGTAGTCATATTTTTCCTTGACGCGCCATATATCTTCTTGCCGGTGAAGCGTGATGGTGCCGCTTTGCGTGGCCACGCTCAGCTCCGTGACGTCGTTGATCACGGTCTTCAGTTCCGGGAAGACAGGTTGGCCCGTCGTCGGGACGCCGGGTCCTTGTAGTTCGGCCATGAACACCGCCACGATGATTAGGACGGCAGCGATGACGACCAGCGTGCTGAGGGTCTTGAGCTTCACGAGTTTGTACAGATTTCAGGTCCCGATTCATGCACTACGCTGGCGGCGGCGCATATTCCAAGCGCCGAGCACGACGCCGCCCACGGCGATCACCAGCGGCATGAGGCCGATGTTCAGAAACTTCACGACGTTTTCGAGGCTATCGATGTTTTTCTGCAACTCGTGCTGGACGTTTCGCAGGGCTTTTCTGGTCGCCACCAGCTCCTGCCGGAAGCCCTCCAGCGCGGCTTGTTGTTCGGCACTCAGAATGATGGTGGTCTGGTCTTCTTTGCGCTTTTGCAAATCCTGGATTTTGCGTTCGGTGTCTTTCAGGCGTTGTTGCAGGGCTTGTTCCTTTTGCCGGAACCGCGCTTCGGCTTCCTGTTGGATGGCCCTGACCAGGGTGAAGGGGCGTGAGAAGCTCCCCCGGTTCCTGACGCTGATCAGGTCATGACTGCCGGTCAGGTTGTCCAGGGCATTGGTCACGAAATCGTTGTTCGCTGCGGTAGGGATCCCGATACGCTGTCCCAGAAAGTTTTGGGACTGGACCCAAAACCGGTCCTGCAACATGTCGGTGTCCGCCACCACGATGACGTTGATGGGCTCTGCGGATTCGGTCAGATGTTCGGTTTCTTTGCCGACACCCGCGGCCTCCGGTTCCTTCGGTTCGTCCGTTGCCTCCACGGGCGGCCTGCCGTCGGGAAAGGCTGTTTTCACCTTACCGGTCAGGCGGGCGGCCAACACGAGGGTTTCATCTCCCGGCCGGTAGTCCCGCAGGATACCTTCAACATCGGGCATGAACTGCAAGCGGGCGGACTCGATCTGCATGGCCTGGTCATCGGTTTCCACCAAGGGTGTCCACTCGACCGCGCTGCCCTCTTTTTTGCGCAGGATTCCGGCCGAGGCCATAGTGAGGTTCGGGAGCTTGGCAGTCACGACGTCCTCGGCATTGAATTGCCGGGGCGTCAGGTCGATCCACACCGGGTAGTCCGCCACCATCGTGCGGTCTTGCTTTTGGAAGTTGACCCGTTTGGCCAAGGGGAGATCGCCCACCACTTTGCCGTCAACCAGTTCGATTCCCCAGGCGTCGAAAACCGGACCCAGATCGGAATTGCGCGGCCCCTGCATGCCCATGGGGTTTCGGGGATTGGGCAACACGCGGTCGGCTTCAGCATGGGGATCCACGAAGACGGCAGTGCGGCCACCGCGCAACACAAACTGGTCGATGGCATAGAGGGTCGGGTCGCCCAGCCGTTTGGGATGCACGACCATGAGCACGTCCACGTCTTCGGGGATGTCCGTGACGGCCTTGTCCAGGACCTTGACTTCCATAACCTCCCGGATGCTGTCCATGATCATCCAGGGCGGCCCTCCGCCCGCGGTCGGTGGGAACGGCATTTGCGGGCCGCCGTCCAGAGGCAGGGTGCTCAACAGACCGACAACTTTCTGCTTGGCGTTGGCCAACCGGTACACGAGTTTGGTGAGATCGTATTCGAGAAATTCCTCACGGCTCTGTTGGAAAAAGGGAATGAGTTCCCGGTCGTCCGTGGCATTGCTGCCCACCAGTCCGAAATAGAACTGCGCGTTGCCCTGGTCGATCGGCACGCCGCGCAGGCCGTATCCCACGGCGCGATCTTCTTCCTCCGAAAAGGGCTCGGGGTCGATGACGTGCAGGATCAGGTGCCCGCCGGCGGCCTGTTCATATTCCTGCAAGAGTTCCAGCACCCGGCTGGTATAGCCTCGAATGCCGGCCAGTTCCACCGCCAGCTTCTTCGACAGGTAAAACCGCAGGGTCACCGGCTCGTCGAGCCCCTGCAGGATGTTTCTGCTGCCTTCGGACAGGGTATAGAGCCGTTGTTCCGTGAGATCGATACGGGCCGACCGGAACACCACGTGACTCAGGACGTTGACCGTGAAGAAGAGGACCACCGCGATGGCCAATCCGCCTCCTGTCAGAAGTCGAGTGTTCATAGATCCTTTATTCCGCTTTCTTCCATTCCAGCATCAGCGCCGTGGCAAACAGCCAGAAGCCGATGAGCGAGAGAAAATACACCAGGTCGCGCAGGTCGACGACCCCGCGACTCAGGGCGTTGAAGTGTGTCAGGAAACTGAACGAGCTGATGAGTTCCACGAAGAATTGCGGGGCCCACCCGCTGAACAGATCCAGCACCATGGAAAAGCCGCTGAGGACGAACCCCAATCCGACCACCACGCTGATCACGAAAGCAATGACCTGGTTCTTGGTAAGGGCCGACATGCATGAGCCGATCGCCATAAAGCCGCCCGCCATCAAGAAGCTGCCGAGGTAGCTCGCCAGGATGACCCCGTTGTCCGGCTCTCCCAGGATATTCACGGTCACCCACAGGGGAAACGTGAGCGCCAACGCAATGCCGGTAAAACACCAGGCGGCCAGAAACTTGCCGACCACGGCTTCCCATAAGGTCACGGGTAGCGTGAACAGCAATTCGATGGTCCCCCCGCGCCGTTCCTCGGCCCAGAGCCGCATGGCCAGGGCCGGAATCAGGACCAGGTAGAGCCACGGGTGAAAATCGAAAAAGGGGATGAGATCCGATTGCCCTCGGGCAAAGAAGTCGCCCAGATAGAAGGTAAAGGATCCGGCCAGCATCAGGAAGATGATGATGAATACCGCGGCGATCGGCGTGGCAAAGTACCCGACCAGTTCCCGTTTGAAAATGACGCCGATCCTGCCCATGTCCTGTTATCTTGCCGGTCCCTTCCGCTGTCCGTTCCTGCCGAGCTGTTCCTACGTGAGGGCCTGAGCGGGTATGGTCAACGAACGGAACACTTCATCCAGGTGCCCGTGTTCCACGGACAACTCCACCACGTCCCAGTCCTGCCGATGTACGCACTGGCTGACGGCTCCGATGATGGGTTGCCCGTCCTTCGGAAGGATCCGATATGCCGGCGCGGTTCCGTCGAGGGCCTCGGCCCGCTCAACGCCGGGCAGCCCTTCCAGTGTCGCCTGCACGCCATCGGTTCGCGACCCCCGCAATCGCAGAATCACCGCATTGTGATACCGGGACCGGGCCTCCAACTCCGCCGGCGTGCCGTCGGTGATCACCTTGCCCTTGGCGATGATCATGGCGCGCGTACAGACCGCGTGGACTTCTTCCAGCACGTGTGTGGAGAGAATAATGGCCTTTTCCCGCGACATGGTTTTGATGAGCCCGCGCACTTCATGTTTTTGGTTGGGATCGAGCCCGTCGGTGGGTTCGTCAAGAATCAACACGGACGGATCATGCAGGATGGCCTGGGCCAGGCCTACCCGGCGCTTGAATCCTTTGGAGAGCGTGTCGATGGGCTGGTGCGCCACCCCTTCTAGATTCACTTTTTCTATGGTCTCGGAGACCCGGCGATACAATTCCGCTCCACGAAAGCCGCGCATTTCGCCGATGAACATCAGAAAACTCAGCGACGTCATCTCCCCATAGGCCGGCGCTCCTTCCGGCAGATACCCCAGGCTTCTTTTGGCTTCGAGCGGCTGCTGCTGCACGTCGAAGCCGTTGACCTTGACGGTGCCACCGGTCGGAGTCAGAAACCCCGTGATCATCTTCATGGTCGTGGATTTGCCCGCGCCGTTCGGACCCAGGAAGCCCAGCACTTCTCCCCGACCGACCGTGAACGACACGTCTTCCACGGCCACGATCGGCCCGAATATTTTCCGAAGTTGTCCCAGTTCAACCATCGCGTCCATTGTTTTCACTATTCCCGTTTCCGGGTTCTCCATCCTGTTTCATAACACGTGTGCCGGAGTCAAGAGCCCTGAACCGGATTTTTCCAGGACCTGATTTGCAGGCTCTCTTTAAGTGACATTGGCGGATTTTGAGAACGTCGGTGGGTTAGATTTCCGCGGGACGCTCCGTATCCACAACGACCAAGGTTCCCCGCATGATCGGATGCAGCGTGCAATGGTAGGGATACAGACCGGGAGCGAGTCCCGACAGTTCAAACGCGCCATCCGGTCCGATGGATCCGGAATCGAAGGCGCAGGCACCGCTTCCCCGGCATCCGTCATGCGTAATCGTGTGATGCGAGCCGGTGGGATTCTCCCACCGAACGGTGCTTCCGGCTGTCACGGTAGCTGCCACCGGGGCGAAATAGGGAGACCACGATTCCATTTGAATCCTGAACGGTGCAGTCGCCGCAAAGACCCATGAGGCGGCAAGGATCACCACCAGCACAACCGGTGCGAAGCGTTTCATGATGTGATTTCGTTTCCGCATTTTTCGGCTCTTGGACGTGATGTTGCCACGAAGCACAGCCGTCTCTATCGACAGTATACACCCTGGTTCGACCGCCGTGCCAAATTTTCGTAACTCCTTGATTTTTCTACATAACTTTGGCTTTGAGGGATACTGAAACCCGTGTTCAGACTTTACCTGTTTTCAGTTGTCGTAATTCATAAAAGGTGCCGCGCCAGACGATACCTCCCCGCCAGAGCACCAATGCAGCCGAACGGCATTGGATATAGACCAACAGGCCAATCGTGAGGGGAAGTAACAGGCCCTGCCAAAATTTCACCCCGAATGGCCCCATGGTGACTCCAAAGCTGATGATCATCATGACGATCGTCACGGCATACCCGGCCTGGGGCCATCCCCCGGTCACCCAGACCCCGATCCACGGCCAGATGTGCATAACCAGGGCGGCCAGTGTCGCCGCAATCACCGACGAGACGCGGTACTCCATCCCCGCGAACATGTTTTTCATGAGGCCGTCGATGAGTTCCCCGACCGACCGGTACCATTCCACCGTGACCATTCCTCTCCCGTTCAGCACGTCCTGCCTGTAGCCGTCGTCTTTCACCAGCTTTCCGAATTTCAGATCGTCGTCCGGCCGCAGGGCCACCGGCTCATGGCCGCCCAGGTCCTGGTAGACGGACGTCCGGATCAGGTTGAACGCCCCAATGCCCATGTAGCGCCGGCTCCAAGGATTTCGGGCTTGCCACGGTTTGAAGATGATGAACATGAGCATCCCGAAGGTAGCGGACACCGCCGTCAGGAAACTCCCGGGCATGGTGCCTTCCGGAATCAAGGTCACGTGATCGAACCCGTTCGCCTGCGCGTGCGCCACGGCCTTTCTGAGCGCGGATGGGTGAAACACGATATCCGCATCGGTGAAGAGGATGAATTCGCCTCGGGCTTGTTGCGCTCCGGTGTGTAACGCATATGGCTTTCCGATCCAGCCGTCCGGCAACTCGTCAATCGTCACCACGGTGAGGCGCGCGTCCCGTTCCGCCATCTTGGCAAGTATCGCCCCGGTGGTGTCGGTTGATCGGTCATTGACCACAATGATCTCCGGGTCCGGATAGTCCAAGGCCAGGACCGATTGCAGCGCCTGCTCCAGGTTTCGTTCTTCGTTGCGGGCCGGGATCACGACTGAGACCGGGGGGAGCGGGTCTTCGTCTCTAACCGATACGGACGCCAACACCGTGAACGCGTGCCGCTTGCTCATGAGCCAGACGCCGGCCGGTATCCAGAACCCAGCAGCCAACATCGCCAGACTGAGATGAATGGTGTGTGTGTCCATGTTTCCTGTTGCCGAAAATGTCTGCTTACGTATGAGGTCAAACTCTAAACATCAATCCTTGCATTTAACGCAATAATGGTATATTTTCTATACCGTGAATACTTTTGAGTTCGACGAACGGAAAAGTCGGATTAATCTGAAAAAACATGGGGTTGACTTCGATCAAGCCCAAGCTCTGTGGCATGATCCTCACGTCGTTGAAATTCAGGCAAAAACAGAGGATGAAACACGGTTTTTGGTCATAGGCCGCATCAAGGGCAAACACTGGTCAGCCATTGTCACACCGAGAGGCCGCCGCATCCGAATTATTTCCGTTCGTCGATCTCGCGTAGAGGAGGTATTGATCTATGAAAGCCAAGAAATTTGATTCAGACTTTGATGCAGGCAAAGACGTTTCTCATGTGTTGGATGTATCAAAAGCCCGAAGACCCCTGCAAGAACAGAAACGTGTCAACGTTGATTTTCCCGTTTGGATGATCGATTCTCTGGATAAGGAAGCCGGTCGACTCGGCGTGACGCGCCAATCCATTATTAAAGTCTGGCTGGCCGAGCGTCTTGAGCAATCAGACTCTAACTACTCGCCATCGCGTCAATGATTCCGAGGCAATTAACCCTCGGGATACGGCAACGTGGAGAAACTGGAAGACTGGGTAGATGGAAACAACATGTGCCCTCATGTCCTGGCCAATTCATGCGCCTTTTGAATGATTGGCATTGCCTTATCAATATCGGTTTCCTCAGATACTTCCACATAGACGCCAGCTTCGTAGGCGGCGTTCACGATGAACTTCCACTGCCCGCTGTCTTGGGCGAGACCGGTTGAATCCTTGATTTCATTGAATTCCAGTGCAAGCAACAGAGCAATCTTGTTTTTACGTGGCAAGACTTCCAAAAAAAATGTGGGCCCATGGTAGCTGACGGATCGTTGCTCAGCCATTTCGACCACTTCGGGATCGCTAGCCAAAATTCTAGCTCTCAGGACCTCAAAGAGTTCTCGCGCAACGGCACTCATCGGGACCTTCATGACATCTCGCCGCTCCGCTTGGTCCCGCAACTCCGCGTACTTTGCGGCCTCGATAAGCGATTGGTCGACCCTCAAATTGGGCCAGACTTCGAGCGCGAGGAGCGCAAGCGTCTGTCCTCGTTCGCGGATCTCCTGGGCCGTCCACTTCTCCTTTTCTCGCACTAGTTTGTTGAGACGAACCGAACTGTCTGCGAAGCCACCCTTCATACTTTTCTTTTCCTCGAACGGCCGATCTGAATAGGTGCTGTTGTATCCGGTGAGTGTGAGGTTGCCTAGTCGATTAACCCATTCACGCTGAATCTCCTGCCATTGTTCACCAAGCATCTCACGCCACTCCATGCGAAGTTTCTCGTTCTGTGGGAGGACATGCTCGATCGAATATCTACTGGTGTCAGTCAGTTCCATAGTGCCGTGGTTTTCCATGCGATCGAGAAGATGGAAGCAAACGCGCTTGTGGTAGATGTCGCCTTTCTCAAGAGCTTCCCTGAACGCGCTATTGCCTGGAAAGGCGTAGTTTTCAGGTAGTTGAGCGAAACCGACCTTCAGCGATTCCAGAGGTTTCGTGTCGGAGATGCGATAGGCAAGTCTTGCGAATTCCAGCCAGTATCCGCGTGTCTGAAGCCCGCAGACCGCCCGTCGAAGCACATAGCTCTCGAGCAGCGTGATCGCCTCAACAAACTCCGTGCCACTGAGGGTTTTGAGCCTCTCGTAGCAATCGAAAAGACGCATGATCAGAATGGCAGGCACATCGACTAGTTCACGTAGCCGAACGAGAGATTCCGCCAAGTTTCGCGGCTCCTCCGTGCCAACGCTAAAGGCGGCATGATAACGCGCGAAGCGTGCGAGTTCTCCAAGGAGCGCTTCGAGTTGCTCACGATCAGACCCAATTCCCGCGAATTCTCGGCGGAAAGCGGAATAGATCTGATCTGATCGTTCCTGCTTGCTAGCTTTTGTTCGCAATGCAAGAAAGTCGCGGATAAAGGCATCAAAGGTCTTCTCTGAGTCTCTGAACAGAGTCTCGATTCGACTCCAATACGAACTATAGAGTCTCGTCTGTTCTGACTCGGGCAGGCTCATCAGAATGAAGTTACGGATGAGGTCCGATTGGCTGAGGTCGAGGCCGGTCGAGTTGAGGCTCTCGAAGATCAACTGTGGATCGTCCGTGCCACGTTCTAGAGTCACATCAACGACGATGAGCCGACTGATACCGCGATGCACCTTTTCGGGATCGACATCTTTCAAGCGCTCTCGAAATATCTCGTAATTTTCGCGGATCCGGTCCGATGTCCAATCTGGAAGTTCGCGGCTGTTTAGAAGGGCGCCCAGGCTCGCTTGGTCGTGCCTACGCAAGACCAGTTTGTGCTCGCGTGCGCCTTCTTCCTGCACGTTCTTCAAGAAGTAAGCTTCAATTCGCTTTGCCGTAGGGGCATCTTCCGAGCCGGTCCAACCCGTGTCTACGATGTGGTCCCGGAGAGCGATTAGCAACAAGGTGAGTGTCGTCAATCGCTGTTGTCCGTCGATCAGCAACCACCGGGTGAAACTGGCGGCGGAATCTCCGGTCGAAACGTACACCAGGGAGCCGAGGAAATGTCCGCGCTCGGATGGCGCATCGGCGATATGGAGGATGTCTTGCCATAGCTGGTCGCAATGCATTTCAGTCCAACTGTAATCCCTCTGGAAGACAGGAACGACAAATTGCGAGGCACCATTAATTATTGCGTTGAATGGACGGTTTATTGCTCTCATTGATGCTCTCCAAGGAAACTATATGCTTAACTTGACAGCATAAACTATTGATTTAAAGGAGATGTTATGAGTCACATGGATGGAATTCAGAATAATGAGGACGTCAAACAACAGGAACCAACTATTCTTAATCTTGCACAGTGGAGGCCACTTAACGAGAACCCGTAAAAACGTGAACCGCTTTTTGCTGATTCAGAGACCACAGTAGGTTGTACGAGAGTATAAGGTGTCGCCTGTCACCTTACAACATGCAGAGCAGGCCGATTCAACAACTCTCTTCTACAGGTCGATCTTTTTGAAAGAATTTGTTTCTTTCCCTCAACGCGGGATCAGGTATTTCACGAGCTTTTCCATGGTCAGGCCCTGGACTACGATGGAAAAGACCACGACGACGTAGGTCATGGCGAGGATTACGTCACGGTCAGGGCCGACCGGCAATGACAGGGCCAGGGCCACGCTGATACCGCCCCGCAACCCGCCCCACGTCATCAGCCACACGGCCCCGGGCGTAAATGAGCGCACGCGACTCAGCAGCGCAATCGGCACCCCGATCGCCATGAGCCGTGACAGGAGGATGAGCGGTATCAGCGCCGCGCTTGCGATAAGATAGTCCCCGGTAAACGTGAGCACGAGGACCTCAAGCCCGATCAACACGAACAGGACCGCATTCAGGATCTCGTCGATCAGTTCCCAGAACGTGTCCAGGTGTTCACGGGTCTTCTCCGACATCGCGAGCACGCGCCCCTGATTGCCTACCATCAGGCCCGCCACCACCACGGCAATGGGACCGGAGAGGTGCAACGCGCCCGCCAGGGCATAGCCGCCGGTAACGAGGGCCAGGGTGATCAGCACTTCGATCTGGTACTGGTCGATGCTTTTCAGGAGCCAATAAGCCAGGTAGCCCAGCCCCAGCCCGAAGACGATCCCGCCCACGGCTTCCTGCGCGAACAATCCCGTGACGTAACCCACGGTGGGCTCATGCGTACCGGCCGCCACTTCGGCCAGGACCAAAAACACCACGACTCCCACGCCGTCGTTAAAGAGCGATTCGCCCGTAATCTTCACTGCCAGGCTCTTGGGGGCGCCGGCATTTTTCAACAGGCCCAGGACCGCGATGGGATCGGTCGGTGAGATGAGGGCCCCGAACACCAGACAAGTGAGCCAGGACAGCGGAATGCCGATCAGGCCCAGCACCCAATAGGTGAAGGTGCCCACCAGAAACGTGGATAGCAGGATGCCGACGGTGGCCAACGATCCTATAGCCCATTTCTGATTGAACAGGTCGTTGAGATTCACGTGCAAGGCCCCGGCGAAGAGCAAGAAACTCAACATGCCGTGCAGCAGGGTCTTGTTGAAGTCGATGGATTCGAGCCATCCGGCGGCCAAGGCCTCCACGTGATACCCGAGCAGATCGATGCCGTGCAGCACAAGGGACCCGGCCAAGGCGATGACCATCACACCGATGGTCACGGGTAATCGAATGAACCGGTAGTTGAGATACGAGAATCCGGCCGTCAGCGTAAGGACGATGGCGAGGATGTCGAATAAATCCATGGGAGGAGACAGATCGGGTTAAGCCGGTTTGTCACAATAGGCCGGTCGCCCGGGACGGGTGCGGCTCGGGTCAGGAACCCTGGAACAGTTCTTCAAAAAAGAGCCGCATCTGTTTCCAGGATCGCATATCGGCTTGGCGATTGTACTTCAAGGCGTCTATACCGTGGGCATCAGCACCGGGATTGGTGAAACTGTGTCGGGCACCGGCGTACACCACCATTTGCCAATCCAGGTTCACGGCATCCAAAGCCTGTCGGAATTTGCGTACGTGCTCTTCGGTGAGAAACGGATCGGCGTTACCGTGAGCAATGAGGATTTTCGCTTTGACGTTTTGGTTTTCAGGAGGCATCGGCAATGCCCCGTGAAAACTCACTACGCCCTTCACGTCGGCCCCGCTATAGGCAAGCTGGAGCACCGTGGCCCCGCCGAAGCAATAGCCGATCGCTGCAAGGCGTTGCGGATCGACCATCTCCCGGCTTTGCAACACGGCCAAACCTTTGAGGGCTCGAGCTTGCCATTGCTTCACGTCCGCCTGGACCTGCTTCATCCAGGTTGCGGCCTGGTCCGGATGGGTCGTGACCTGACCTTTCCCGTACATGTCCACGGCAAAGGCCGCGTACCCAAGTGCCGCCAATTGCCGGGCCCGATCGCGGGCATACTCGTTCAAGCCCCACCACTCGTGCACCACCAGGACACCCGGTCGTTTGCCCGTTCGGGCGTCATCCCATGCCAGGAACCCTTCGAGTTGCACGTCGCCGTGTTGATAGGAGATCGCCTTGGATTGGATTTCGGCAAGACAGAGTGAGGGGATAAACAGAACCAGCATGCATGCTGCGAGTCGGTGTAACATCGTCGCTCCTTTCACCAGGGAGTCGGATTTGCAAAATGGAGCCCGAAGCAACGCTTCAAGAGGTGTCCGTTCGATGTTATACCGAAAAACCGCTTTTCTCACAATGGACGGGGCAGAAGGGGGTCCTATTTTGTAAGGAGGAGAGGAGGGATTTGTCTCTGGTGTTGTCTTATCTGAATGGAGCGATATGATTTTCTTTCAGAAAGTCCTTACTGATTCTGTTTGAGTTCAGCGACGTCATCGGCATCCGGGATAACCAGAAATTCGGGATAGGCCTCGATGCCCAACTCCGCCACGTCCTGACCGAGTTCCTCCACGTGCGGAGAGACCCGCGCCTTGATGGTCTTGTCGATGATCAACCACAGGATCCATGACGCACCGAACACAAATGCCCCGATCGCCACGATCCCCAGGAGTTGCACTCCCACGTTCCCGCCAGCAGCAATACACACGGCCAGCGTGCCCCACATCCCGGCCAAGAGATGGGCCGGAACAGCACCGACAACGTCGTCAATCTTCAGGGTTTCCAAGAGCCTGATACCTGCCGTACAGAGCACCCCGCCCGCGGCGCCGATCACGATGGCCCAGTGATGCTCGACAATATCAGGTCCCGCAGTAATCGACACCAGCCCGGCAATCGCCCCGTTCAGCCCGGCAAACAGGTCGTACCGGCCCAGAATGGGTTTGGATACTGAAATCGCCGCCATCACTCCCGCCGCTGCTGCCAGATTCGTATTCACGAGAATAATGCTGATGGCCACGGCATCACCGACCCCTGCCAGTGCCAGTTGCGAACCTCCATTGAACCCGAACCAGCCCAGCCAGAGAATAAACACGCCCAGCGTGACCGCGGGCACGTTCGAGGGCGGTGTGGACTTGACCGTACCATCAGGCCGGAACTTCCTGAGCCTGGGTCCCACCACGATCGCTCCGGCCAGCGCCGCCCACCCGCCGGTCGAATGTACAATGGTGGAGCCGGCGAAATCCTTGAATCCCATCTGATTGAGCCAGCCACCACCCCACGTCCATGAGCCGACCACTGGATAGATGAACGCGGTGAGGATCAACGTAAACAGGAAAAACGACCAGAGTTTGACCCGTTCGGCCAACGTTCCCGAGACGATGGAGGCCGTGGTCGCCACGAACACCATCTGGAAAAACCAGTCCGACATGACCGAGTAGCCGTTCTCGACGACCGCTTTTTCCATGGAGGCATCGCCCTTGAGCAGAGCGATTTCTTCAGCGGAAGGACCGTAGAGGAATTTGAAGGAGCCGATCCAAGACCCGACGTCCACGTACATCAGGTTGTAGCCGATGGCGAAGTAGGCGAGCCCTGCGATCGCGTAGAGGCCGATGTTCTTGAGACAGATGACGGACGCATTCTTCGTGCGGACGGAACCGGACTCCAGCATGGTGAAGCCGGCACACATCCACATGACCAGTGCGCCCCAAATCAAGAACGAAAAGGTGTTGAGGACGAAGTCCAGTGTTTCCCTCCTTCTTCGTGAGGCACGTCATCATAGCAGACGGGATTGCCTTGTCAATACGGAGGGATGGGAGATTCAAGCCACAGAAAATCCACGGTTCCAAATGCGCATGAAAATTTCAGCCCTGACAGTCTCACCGCGAGCACGCCTTCTATGCATGAAACCACTATCAGAGGGTCGAGTGGGTGCCGTCACAAAACGGTGGGGTGCCGGTGCGCTTGCATCCGCAAAACGCGACCTGTTTTGTTTCGTTTATTTCCACCTCCATGGGTGTGAACTCGGTTCCCTCGTGCGAGCCATCACAGAACGGTTGATTCTTGGATCGGCCACACCGGCACCAATAGTATTTCCCGGGTTCAACCTCCATCACATAGGGCGCGCGTTGCGCAATGATTGGATCTGCCATTGGTATTCTCCTTTCGTTGAGAAACAGGTTGTGTCAACGGCCTTTCTTCGAATTTTTTTGTAAAAGGTCGAGTCGCTCGACCACATCAGTAGTATGACGCCGAGAGGATCCTTTAGCCGGATACGAGAGTTCTCAACCTTGTTGTTCCCGATATAATGCGTAATCCACCTCTGCGGGGACCTCGATCATCGCGAGACGAAGCGGGCCGGCTTGCCCTGCGTGGATCGCAACCGAGCCGTTCGTCCCGGCGTGGACGACCGCAAAATATTTCACCGCGAGATCATGTTTTTCTGAACCGATGACATCGCTCAGCGTGCCTTCTCCATTGACCACCACGATGGCCAAAGTGCGGTTCGCGGAAAGTTCCCGCTGGTACCGCTGGCCCGATGGAATGAGAATGTCCTGCATGGCCGCCTCCGTCACGAGCGAGACCGGCGCGCCGTTCCCGATGACGTGTTTCAGGGTCACCCCGTCACGAACCTCAACGGGAAAATCTTCATGGCGAAACTCCGCATACGTCGGTGTCTGGCGCACGGTTTTCTTCAGGTCCGGCTCGAACCAGATTTGAAAAAATTCATTATGATCGCTGACCGTTTCCTCTTCATGTGAGACGCCCGACCCCGTCTGCATGACCTGCGCGCCTCCGGCTTTCACCCGGCTGCGATTGCCCATGGTATCGTAATGGCCGATTTCCCCTTTGAGGGCGTAACTCATGATTTCGAAGGCCTGATGAGGGTGGAGGCCAATCTTCCCGTAGCCCATGGCCGTGGCCCAGGCCCAGTAAAACAGGGGACCCGTATGGGGAACTTCGGGACCTTCTCCGGGAAACCCAAGAGGCTTGATTTCGGTAATCCTTCCCCCATCAAATTCTCCAATCTCCTGAACGTCGGGAGGATAGATTGTGATGTCGGGAGATTTCTCTATCGGGTCCATTGATGCTCCTTTTTCAATTGTCTGGTTAAGAACCCCCAGCGCACCGTGTGATAAGATTGATTTCGGGAAGGGATCTTCCTTTTCCCTTTTTGTGTTATCAGCAATCCCTTTCAGAAGCCAAGATAACGAGACTGACAACAGAAGTGGAAAGGACTTTCATTTCAACAATGCTCAGACAACAATTTAGTTCAAAACAGCAGTTCGTCAGGCCTTTATTTCACTTGATACAATAAGCATGTAGATAACTATGATCCACTTCGAGTCAACTCCTACAACGGGAGCACCACATCACAGCCTAGCCCAACCACTGCCGAAGCGTCTGTGCAAAATCAAGAAGAAATATTGGAAATTAAACCGGGGGTATAAGACTGGATGTAAAAGCTCTCTTCCGGCGGATAAAGAGCTTGATCAAGTAAATTGGTCTAAGACTCTCGCGCTACTCGAAATCACGGCTTTACGTCTCTACTCGCCGTTCATAGGCCAGTTTTGACAACTCCTCAAGAATCTCCGATTTCGACTTGATATCTTCTTCCTTTAGGCGAAGCCGATAACGCCTCCAGTTCTTATTGTATTCTAGAGTATCAAGACCCGCGTCATCTATCTTGTTATCCAGCTCATCGGTTTGAGGAAGCCCGAGCTCAAGAATGGTATGGTTTTTCTTAGGCTTGAATGAAACAAAGTTGAATGCTTGGCCATCTTTTGCGAGTCCGATGTAAAACTTGTTGTATTTCAGGATAAGGGTTGAATCGAATTTATGGAGTAAATCAAGCAGTTGATCAGCCAGAGCAACGGTTCTCTTTGTCGCACGTTGTTCCCAGTATGCTCGATCAGTCGGTACAGCATCTGCATCTTCGTCCTCGTCCACGAGCCCACGCGAAAATTCGTCCATGACTTTTGTAAAAACCAACGTCACGTTCTCGCCAACCTGAAGGGCCTGCATTTGGATGGCGATGAAAGGCATGGTGCCGTTAAAAAGAGAAAGAACGTTCAAGAATCGGCTGGTCACGTCTTCTGCCACAAGGACGGCACAATGGTCATACTGCGGATACCGCTTCTTTTCGATATCCCAATATTCAATGGTGCGGATAATGTGGGATTCATCCGTTGCGCCAAGCTGAATTTCCACCTCATACCGTCGTTGCGAATCCGAGTCCTGTAGTAGAAGATCCAAGCGGCCTGCTCGTGGTTGTCTTCTTTCTATGTCCCTCAACACCAGGTCTCCAAGGCCTAGAATGGAAGGATCATCTGCAATAAGGCCCTGAACCCACTTTTCGTTGAGGTGTGGGTGACGCTCAAGAGATAACCGCACTGGTTTAAGGTAATTTTGGCTCATCATGTTATGTTCTCTTTCTGTTCAATGACCGCTAAGTACAAACGTGGCGCGCCCGGAGGGAGTCGAACCCCCAACACTCAGATCCGAAGTCTGATGCTCTATCCATTGAGCTACGGGCGCGTCCGACCGTCCTTTTCACCTATTTTCAATGACCTGTCAACCCGGGACGCCACGGAGGGACGTGTGCCGAATAAAACCTGATAGAATGAATATTGGATGGTCTGAGAGAGGAAGGAATCGAACATCATGTCGTCACCACAAGCAGGGATCTTTACCGAAGGCAACACGCATTTTTATTACCTCGAATATCAGCTTCAACCTGACGCTACGACGGATGACGTACGACGGGCGATCGCGTCGGCATTGGCTTTCCAAGGAGAGAGTACTGCCGAGACGGTGATCGCCTTCGGCAAGGATGCCTGGGATCGGGTGAACCCCGCGTGGCACCCTGAAGGGCTGCGGCCCTTTTCCTCTCTTGCAGGAGTCGATGGCTGTTCCGTTCCTTCAACACAGCGGGATCTCCTGTTCTGGATTCAGAGCCGACGCCGCGACGTGAATATGCAGGTGGCGCTGGCCATTCATTCGTTCATGCGAATGGTCGGAACGCTCAAACTCGACCTGGCCGGGTTTCAGTATTTGGATTCCCGCGATCTCATCGGATTCATTGACGGGACCGCGAATCCCAAAGAGGACAAGGCTCGTGAGGCCGCGCTGATTCCTGAAGGGCAGGCGGGAGCGGGAGGAAGTTTTGTGTTGTCCCAGCAATGGGTGCACAACCTTCCCGCGTTCAATTCCCTTTCCCAGTCCGAACAGGAACGGGTCGTGGGCCGCACCAAGCCCGACAGCATCGAACTCGAAGGCGACGCCATGCCCCCGACTTCACACGTGAGCCGGACCGATTATAAGGAAAACGGCAAGGCCTTGAAGATCGTCCGTCGGAGCGCTCCCTATGGAACGGTCGCAGAACATGGCCTGTACTTCCTGGCCTTCTCCTGTGACCTGTACCGGTTTCAGGTTCTGCTGGAACGCATGTTCGGCGTGTCTGGCGACGGGGATTCCGACCACCTCATCCGCTATTCCCAGCCGGTTACCAGTTCGTACTGGTTTGCGCCATCACGGGAAGTCCTCATGCAAGTCTGCAGTTAAACTGTCGGCTTACGCTACGCCTGTCTCCTGAGCGTAGTCGAAGGGCTAACCCGACCTACGGGCTCTAAATTGCCTATTTTTATCCCGATGACGGCACGTCGTCATACCGGGCTTGACCCGGTATTCAGTCAAAAGTCTATTCTCCTGCACGTATGCACTGACAAAAAACCCACTTCGGTAGGACGACGAGTATGCGGCATTATGGAGTCACTCTGTATAGAGCTTCAGATAGGAGAGCCAAATATGATCCCACACGATGTTAATTTAAGCAGAATACGCGATGACAATTTAAGAATACGCCTTGAGAGAGCTTGGTCATGGATTGACTTGGCTCAATCTCATAAAAATTCTGCACACGCTCGATTCATTTTTTACTGGATTGCGTTCAATGCCATATATGGGCTGGAACCCCTGAATCAGGAAGACCCCCCTCCAGACCAAATGAAGCAGATAAGGAAGCTTCTCGAGAAATTGAAAGGGGTAATAACAATTTGTGGAGAAAAAGAGAGGGGTCTACTTTATCAGCATATTCATAAAATGAGGGGATCTTTGGAAGACTTAATCAAAGATTCTTTTTTGATCAAAGAATATTGGGTGGGTCAAGAGAGCCCTCGTTCGGTGACGAGCCAATGTGCAAGTGATTGGGGAAAAACCCATGAACAGATGCGCACGAATTGCTTAGATTTTGACAAGGTTTTCCACATTCCATGCGGCCGTTTACTCGTCTTGCGAAATCAAATTGTGCATGGATCGGCAAGAGGGGATGATAAATCCAGAGGACACCCTTCTCTTGAAAGAGGTCTGGCGGTGATCGAAAAAATGGTTCCTGCCTTCTTTGACCTTTTGACCCGCTTTGAGGACCCATCTGAAAAATGGCCAAAGGCTCCTTATCCAAGATGGGGCCATCCTGAACATCCTCACGAATATACCGAGGGAGAACCCCATGAATTGTTGGGAAACCGCCCAAAATCAAATTGAAGAGTGTCGGCGTTGCGAAAATGATAAAGTCCGGTATTTGGTGGTGCCAAAGAAAAAGCGGCATCCATCATTCCCTCCCCCGCAACCAACTCGCCTCCTGTTTATTTCCGTCGCTCCACCGTGGGGAGGATCATATTTTTGGGATGACACCCAACCTGATGGTTTGAGAAGGGGACTATTTGAGGCTCTCCAAAAAGCCGGACAGAGGGTTTCAACCCTTTCGCAATTTCGAGAACAAGGGTTTTTTCTGGTACCTGCGGTAAAATGTCCATCGTGTAAAAATGGGAATGACCATCTTCC
>VXOF01000080.1 GCA_009840285.1 Nitrospira sp. SB0662_bin_26 | reverse complement strand
GACGACCACGACATGCATGACGACCACGACGATGACCATGACATGCATGACGACCATGACGATGACCATGACATGCATGACGACCATGACGATGACCATGACATGCATGACGACCATGACGACCACGACATGCATGACGATCACGACGACCACGGACACGGTGAACCCGTGGGCGGGGTCATCAACCGCAATGCGAACCGGCGGGTTATCGGGTACCGTGAAGAATTCTGGATCCAGGATCAATACACGCCCAATGACCAATGGACCATCAACCTCGGCCTGCGACTGGACAACATTCACGGGTACATAGAGGCCTTCCAGGTCAGTCCCCGCATCGGGGTGACCTATGCGCCCAACAAACGGCATGCCTTCCGCGCCTTTTACGGGCGACTGTTTACTCCGCCCAACCTGGAGGCCCTGCCCTTCCTGGCCCTCAATCTCGAAGGCACCACCGCGGAACCCGAGGACGACACCAATATCAGGACCAAGCCTGAACGGTCCCACTACTTTGAAATCGGCTCGACCCATGCGATCGGGAGAAGCACCGTGATCCAGTTGACGGGCTACCACAAGTACAGCACCAACATGGCTGACGCCCATCAATTCCAATCAACGCCCATGCTGAATTATTTTGCGTTTGAGCGGGGCTGGCAACAGGGGATCGACTTTTCCGTGAAAACCAAGCTGTCGAACACACTCACGGCCCGCGGCAACGTGGCCTGGGGACGGTGCAAGGGGTTTGGCTTGCAATCGGGACATTTTTTGCTGCACGGACATGAGCTGAGAGATATCCAGTTACCCGGTGGCACGTATTGCGACCATTCACAAGACATCACCAGTTCGGCGGTGGTTACGTATCGTCCCTTCACCAACACCACGATCACCGCACAGATGTTCTTTGGGTCAGGTTTGCGAAGTGCGGAAGAAGGACAAAGAACGAATTCCGGGAATGAGGATTCGAATACCACCTACAATCTCTCCCTGACTCAGGTGTTCCCCTTTGCCAAGAAACAAAAGCTGTTGCTGGCCGTGGACGTGGTGAACCTCTTCGACCAACAGGAGTTCTTGAACACCGGCGAACAGAGTGTCGGGCTCGGCGTGTCCCACGCCAACATGCCGCGCTCTGTTTTCTTCCGCGCACAGTGGTTCTTTTAACCTGACGAGAGCCGAACGACTCCTCCCGTCAGCAGGCTCCTCCCCCGGTCCATGGGGGAGGGGCCCCCCTCAAGCTTCTTGGTTCAGTGATTCCCTTCGACAGGCTCAGGACAGGCGTGGACAGTTCCGCTTTTCCTTCCCCTCCTTTGTAAGGACGGGAACTTTTTCCGAAGAGGGAAAAGTTGGGGAGGTAGAGGCATTTGCAGTTGTAGCGGCGGCATCTCATGCCGCCCGGAGAGGCCGCTCGGAAAAAGCGCCATAAGATGGCGCGGCTACGAAGACGACGGACAGAAGAAAAAGACCCTGGATGCCCGATCAAGCCGGGCATGACAGGAGGGGGATGTCGAGGATGACAGAGAAAGACAAAGACAAGAGCAACGATGCTGGATCCTTATAGATCGCCTGGATCCCCGATCGGGGTCGAGGATGACAGGAGGAAGGACCGGGGATGACAACCCGGGCGGAGCGCCCGGGCCGGGTCAATTGCGGGGCGTTACACCGTCCCCGCTTCCGGATGTTCCGGCGACGCCAGGGCGTCGGTCAGGGCCGCGCGGTTCCTGCGCAACAGGGGCACGACCATGAGATAGACGCACGGCACAATAACGAGAATGACCGCCGTCCCGAACAGGATGCCGAAGCCCAGCGAGATGGCCATGGGGATGAGAAACCGGGCCTGCAACGCCGTCTCGAAAATCATCGGGGCCAACCCGAAGAACGTGGTCAGTGACGTCAGGACAATGGGACGAAACCGGCTCGTCGCTCCTTGAACGATGGCTTCGGAGAAGGGAACGTCCTGCTCATCATAGATGCGATTCGTCGCTACGATCAGGACCAGCGAATCGTTCACCACCACGCCGGCCAGGGCCACGAGGCCGAATATGCTGATGAGGCTGAGCCCATAGCCCAAGAGCAGGTGCCCGATCAGCGCGCCGATGAAACTGAACGGAATCCCCAGCATCACGATCAGCGGTTGCACGTAACTCCTGAAGGGAATGGCCAGCAACGCATAGATCAGCAACAGCGTCAGGGCAAACCCGGCGGCCAGGGTTGCAAGCGATTCGCGTTGCAGCTCCTGCTCGCCTTCCAGGGAATACCGCAGCCCCGGATATTTCTTCTGCAACGCGACCAGTTCATTGGCGGACACCGCCCCAATGATGCTGTTGGCCGTGGCGATCTGCTCGTCGACCTCGGCCGTGACCGCCACGATCCGGTGGCCCTTGCGCCGCTTGATTTCCGTATAGGCCCGGCCCGGCTGGATGTCCGCCGCCTCGGCCAGGCGAATTTCTCCGCCCTGCCCGGTGCGCAGGATCAGGTGCTCGACCGTAAACGCGGACTGGCGTTCGGATTCGGGCAGCCGCACCATGACCTTCACTTCATCCCGTCCCCGCTGTTGACGCAACGCTTCCACGCCGTAAAACGCCCCGCGCACCTGCTGGGCCAGATCCGTGGCATTGAGGCCCAGGCTGTGCGCCTCCGGCTTGATGCGAAAATTCAGTTGCGGTTTGCCCAACGACACCCCGTCGTCGATATCCAGCACCCCCGCGTACTGCGACAGCCTCTCCGCCAGTTCCCGCGCGGCCGTTTCCAGAATTTTCCGGGAACGATGCGAGAGCTGGATGTCGATCGGCGTGTCATTACTCAGCGCCACGTCGGATTTGAAGATCAACGACTCCACCCCCGGAATCGACCCGATGGCCGACCGCCAGGTGTTGGCGAAATCCGCGCCGCTGAAATCCCGTTGATCTGCCGGCACCAAGAATATCTGCGCCCCGACCATGTGGCTTCCGACCGAAGCCGGCGACGGTTCCGCCGTTCCCCGTTGAGCCAACGGCGCGCCGATCTGGGCATACATGCCGCGCTGCACGGCGTCGCCTCCGTGTTGCGCGAGCGCGGTGTTTGCCGACTCGAGCAGGCGGTCCAGAACTTTCCGGGACTGTTCCATGGGCACCCCGTACGGCATGACGGCCTGCACTGTGATGTTTTCGGAATCGATCGCCGGCAGAAAACTGAAGGCGACGTGCCCGCCGGCGACCATGCCCACCGCCAGGATCAACAGGGCCGCTCCCACCGCTACCGTCAACCAGCGATTGGCGATCGCGATCCGGAGAAACGGTTGATAGCGTTCCCGGATGAAGGTTTGCATCGCCCGGCTGAACCATTGTCGCGGGCGGTCAAGCGTCTTCCAGACTTCCGACGACGGCCGCGTATGGGCCAAGTGCGCCGGCAACACGAACAAGGATTCGATCAGCGACACCACGAAGACCGCCACTACGATCGAGGGCACCTGCCGTATGATGATTCCCAGTTCGCCGGGCACGAAAAACAGGGGCAGGAACGCGGCGATATTGGTCAGGATGGCAAAGGTGACGGGCATGGCGATCTCCCGGGCCCCGGCAATCGCCGCCTCGACCAACGGCATCCCCTGCTCCCGCTTCTGATAGATAATCTCGCCCGCCACCACCGCGTCATCCACGATGATGCCCAGCGTGATGATGAACGCGAACAGGGAAATCATGTTGATGGAGGCTCCGGTGAACGGAATGAAGAGAAACGATCCGATGATCGCGGTGGGGAGGCCGACCGTGACCCAAAACGCGAGCTTGAGGTCCAGGAACAATCCCAGGAACAACAGGACCAGGATCAATCCCTGAAACGCATTTTTCAACAACAGGGACATCCGGTCACGATAGATGATGGCCCAATCCTCCCAGACCGCCACGCCGATGCCGTCGGGCAGTTCCGGCCGCAATTCCTCCAAATACGCGTGCACGTCATCGGAGACGGACTGGGGCGTTTCCTTGCCGACCCGGAACACCTTGACCTGGACCGCCCGCTGCCCGTTGAAATAGGCTTCCTCATCAGTGTCCTCGAACCCGTCGGTGATCGTGGCCAGGTCGCCGACCGTGACGGTCGCGCCGTCCGGGGTGGACACCAGGGCAATGTCCGCGTATTCCCTGCCGAAATCACGTCGCTCCTGGGTCCGCAACAGCACCTCGCCCGCGGCGGTCTTCATCCCTCCCCCCGGCGTCTCAATCGCGGCCTCGCCGATCTCCCGGGCGATACGGTTCAGGGTCAGATCGTAGGCGCGCAGGTGCCGTTGGGGCACTTCAACGGCGATTTCGCGGGGACGGGCCGAGCCCAGCTCCACGAGCGTGATCCCCGGCCGTTGCAACAGTTCGTCCCGCACGCGTTCGGCCACGTCACGCAGGGTCTGCTCTTCCTGGTCGCCGTGCACCATGACGGTCACGACCTGATGCCGCGCCTCCTCCAGACTGATAATGGGTTCCTCCGCCAGTTCCGGAAACGACAGAATGCCGTCGATCTCGTTCACGACGTCCTGCAGGACGTTATCGGCATTGACCCCCTTCACCAACTCGATTTTCATGAAGGCCATCCCCTCGGCGGCCGTGGCGGTGACGTCCTTTACCCCGTCCAGCCCCCGCACCACGTCTTCAATGGACAGGATAATCCCGTGCTCGACTTCTTCCGGGCTGGCCCCGGGATAGGCCACGGTGACACGAATGCGATCGGAGGTGAACTCCGGAAAGACTTCCTGCTTGAGGTCCGTGCCGATGATCAACCCGCCGATGATGAAAATCAGCATGACGAGATTGGCCGCCACCGTGTGGTGGGTCATCCAGGCAATGGGGCCGGAGCGTGAGGCGGTTTGGTCTGGAGACTCCATGGACGGCGTTACTCTGTGGTTGCGACCGGCACGCTTCCGGGACCACCGGATTCCGGTGCCGGGAAGGGCAAAGTAGTTTTCCGCATGACGTTTTAATTTAGGAAGACACTAATTCATATATCGAATGTTCATTAAAATTCTGCTCTATTATCTGACAAATTGATCGTGGTCGTCCACGAAGGTCTCTTCTTCCGGCAACTGTCTGACGTGCTCGCCGACGTGAAGTTCATAGACACGGTGGATGAAAAAAGTCTGGCAGGAGAGCTGCCTGATTCAAGAGGGCCAGACACCAGACTTGAAAAAATAGATTGATTAGTGCATTACATTTTACGAAAAATTTCAAATGGGCTTGACAATATATGGATTAGTGCATACAATTTTATAAAATCTGACATCGTTCAATTAATATCTGAAGGAGGATACCCATGAGAAGTGGACAGGAAATGCTTCAGCAAATCGTTGACAAGTCTGCGTTGAATGCGGATTTCAGGCAACAGCTTCTTGCGGACCCCAAGACGACCATCTGTCAGGAATTGGGCATCACGATGCCTGAAACCATGACCATCAAGGTCCACGAGAGCGACATGCAGACGGTGCATCTCGCGTTGCCACCGGATCCCAACATCACCGAGGAGCAACTCGAAGCAATCTCCGCCGGCCTTTGCTGCTGCTGGTAAATCCGGAACAGTCAATTGTCATGCGGATGCCTCGCATTCGCATGACCCCACAGGCAAAAGGGCTCCCCCGTTCATTATGCGCCGGGGAAGCCCTGTGCCCCGTTGAAGTGAAACTCAAGAGAGGGGCGCTCCGGAAAGCACCATGTACACGTAAGCCTTGGCCTCGTTGAGTCGATTTCCGGATATGACCAGCTTGACGTGGTGAATGCCACTCAGCATGACAAAACGCCCGGTCCTGGCAAACAGCGTTGTGGGTTTCGAGGCCCATCCGGCCAGCGCCTTGATTTTCTCCCCAACCACGAAATCCTCATGACTCAGGGCCTCCAGCATGGGGTGCCAATCGGTCAGGCCGTCGATCCACACGCGGGACTCGTCCGTATACCTTTGCTTGACGACCAGCGTCAGGCCGAGTGTCGGACCCAGACCATCCGCCTGCACGTCGATATTCGCCCCGGTTCTCACAATATTCGCGCGTTCCTTGAAGCGTGAAATCACCGCTTCGACCGTGGAGATTTGACCCGGCCAATCCAGGTTTTCCAGAAACGCACTCATTTCCCCCTGCGTGTTGAAGCCCATGACCGCCAGGCGGATGGTGCGCGAGCGGGAAGGGAACACGCCGAACGAATCCAAGCGCGTATCTTCCGGCTGCGCCAGGTACACCCGTTCGGCGTTCTCCCGTTCCGCGGCATTCCGTTCCCAACCGACGCAGGACACGAGCGCGTCAACCACAATGCCGACGTCATTCCGGAGGCCGGCTCCGCCGTGTAAAGTGCGTTCGTTGGGCCGCAGGAACATGCCCGGTAGCGAATTCCTGCCGCCCGACGCGGAACCGATGTCATATTCCAGCATCATCTTGCGCCCTACAATCGCCCGCAGCGGTGAGTCCGGGGCTTCCATTTCCCTGAACAGCCGGCTGACCGCTCTCGCGGTCTCATCCGTCTCGTCGCTCCGCGCCCGCTCTTCGAAAAAATCACCCGAGCGGTTTCCGCTTGCCAGCGACACGCCGAAATCCGCCTCCGGCCGGCTCGTGTGCAGAGGCAGTTCAAAGCCGAACGGCTGGGCGCCCATGGTGATCGGAAGCTGCCGCGCACGTTCCAGTATCCGGTCCCATTCCCGCTCTCCGACCAGAACCGGCGAAATTCTGTTTCTGAAGTACCCGAGCAATTCACCCATGGAGGCGCCTTCTTCAACGAGACGATCCTGGGTCAGTGCTATGGCCTCGAAAATGTCCATCCTGTGTCTTCAGGCGATGACCGGCGCGGGATTCAAATCGGCTTCCGCCACCGGTCGCTTGCGGTAGCCCAGGCGGACCGGCACGTCGTACAGGCGCCCCGGCGCGAATCGCTCCCAAAAGTGGCGCATGCCGGGCACGATGACCCGCACGACCGGCATGTCGATGTCCGGCCGGGTCTGGTCCAGTACCAGGAACTCCATGCCCGTGGCTTCAACCAAAGCCCGGCACTGCTCCACGTCGTCGCGCGTGTCCGTGGATTGAATGACCGGATACTGCGAGGCCCGCCTGAGCGGCGCGTCCGGCGCCGGCGCCAACCAGGAACAATCGGCGAGTCGAGCCGTCTTCCACCACCTGAGCGCAAACGGATCGTCGATCATGGGCCGGCCGTCGACTCCTCCGGGACGCGGCAACCAGGTCAAGCACTGGTTCAACTCGCAGATCGCGCGCTGGGCCGCGATGCGTGCGTCGGCGTGGGCGCCGGCGCCGGATATGATGTCCTCGGTGTCCGCGTCCGGCCTGCGCGAGAGCGCCACGAACGCGGGAATGCCCATATCGGAGGTGACATCGAGCATCCACATCTCCCGTTCGCAACGGCTGTAATAGCCCTCGGCCTCGGCGAGAAATTCGTCGTCGAAGCTGACAAGATCGACCCCGGGCGCCCTCAGCCCGTTATACCACCAGATGGCAAAGGCATCGCGCTCGACCAGTTCAAAGAAGCCCTGCAGGATGGCCTCCTCCAAAGTGTTTCCCGCTGCGCAGCCGTTGGAATCGGCAATCAGGTCGGCGGGGCCGCGCTGCTCGGCGGACATGCCGTAGAGCATCGACGTCGGCAGATACCGATGCCGCTTCTGCGTGAGCGACCACACGGGTGTCCAGTCGATTTCAGCGCCGGGATCCAGGCGCGGGGGCACGATGTTGTACGGATGGCCTTTCGCGTTGATGCGTTCCGCGTTGTCAAGCTGATTGTCGCTGAACAGTTGCGCCTCGTTGGGATGGATCGCCTCGCCACCTTCGGCAAAATCGACCAGGCGCCTGCGCACGCGGATCTCGTCCCCGTGCCAGGCGCCTGAATAGCGCTCGAGCGCCTCGCATAGCGCGCTGGCCTCGGATTGCGCCCGTGTACTGCCCTTGCCGGCGCTCTTGCTGCGCAGACCCCGCCTCAGCGAACTCAGGCTCCGGCTCCTGACGCCCAGGTTGCTGCCCGCCCAATGAACATGCAGCCAGGAATCGGATTCATCGGTCGTGCACTTGAGCCAGGCGACGACACCACTGATCGGGCTGACCAAGTGACGATACTTCGCCAGCGTGGCTTCCGGGGCTACCGAGCGCGCGCCGCTGCTGCTCCAATAAGTTTTGGGACTCGATTGCAGATGCAGCGCGACCGGCGGCCGGTCCGGCCGGTGCAGCGCTTCGTCGCCGCAGGCAGGGCACTGCGTCCGCCGCATGACGCGATGATGCGAACTCGCGAATGTGCCGACGTTCATCGCGATCACCTGTTCGTGGACCGGGGCCGCCGCATCCAGCACCAGCCATTTGACGATCTCCGCCGCGATCAGTCCGTAGAGCGCTTCGAGCACCGCCGGCTCCGCCGCGAACGCCTTGAAGGCGCCGTCCTCGCCGGCCACGTGGCGAAGGAACCCGTGCACTTCCTGGTGGTTGCGCAGGCGGCTGGTGAGGCAGGTCCAGCAGGGTCCTTCCCGATCCCCACGAAAGACCGGCCCGAAGAGCGGTTCAATGCCACGCGGCCGCACCAGCATCCACGGCGCTCCCGCCTCGAGCCGGCCCTGATTCACTTCGGCAAGGCGTTCTTCCAGATAGTCATCGCACACGATCACGGTGAGCGCGGGGTCGTCAGGCCCCACGCTGGCGCCGGACGCCTCCAGGTGTCGAACCAGCCTGCCGTCGTCGCCGGTCACCGCGACGCGCGATGCCGCCAGCCGTTGTTCGACCCAGCACGGCGACGCGCCGAGGGAGGACCAGTAGGCCGCCCGGCTTTGGTCCATGCCGTGCCCGGCGGACACGATGTAGCCCTTCGCCGATAGCGAAACAACAGCCGCGTCCAGATCGGCGGCAGGTTGGCGGCCATCGAGGGCGGCGACGATCTCGTCCCGCCCGCGCCGGCCGTCGAGAAGCGGCAGCAGATCGCAATACAGGCCGCCGTGCAGCAGCGTGTTGAACGTTTCGGAAACCAGCAGCGTCTGCTGGTCGCTGATGACGTGGTATCGCAGGTGCGGGGCCAGCGCGGGACGCTCAACAAGGCCCTCGTCGGCAGGGGTGGTTCTCACTAGGATCCCGCGCCGGGACTGCGCGTCCGTCCGGGCTCCCACCTGGCGTTTCTGTGCTGGATCACCCGGCATCGTCAAGCGCGCGCAAGAAGAGTCTCGATTTCCGCGGCGGCGCGGGACGCGGTTTCGGCAACCGCCGCGGTCAGCGCATCGAAATCTTCATGCCCGCACGCGCCGGCGATAAGAGACTTGATCCTCGGTCGCGCCGTTGCCGCGTCGAATTCCTCTTCGCCGATGAGCCGCAGGATCCCCTGTAAATCGCGCCACAGGGCCGCGGCTTGCGCCAACGGTTCGCATTCACGGAGCACCCGCGCCGCGGTCGGGGCCGAATCTTGGAGCCCGGCTTCCCCCTTGGTCAGCTGCAGGAATCGCGCCGCCCTCTCGATATCCTCGAGCCCGCCACGCATGCCCACGTAGGCAGACACGCCTGTTTCGGTTGCGTTGGATGACGGCTTGCACAAATTCGCCATCAACGACTCGTTCGTTGCGCATAGCACTTCGCGCCGTACTTCGGCAAACCGGGTCGCGATCCCGGCGTCGCCGGCTTCGAACACGCAACGCGCCCTCGTCAGGCCGGGAACCCCATTGACCGCCGCTGTCCCGCCATCACCGTCCAGACCGGAGAGCGGCAGGGCGGGACAAGCATTCGACTCGCGCGGGATCGGCGAAAACAACAGGCTGTCCTCCGCGAGGCTGGTCAGGGTCTCGCGGAAGCGCTTGCACAACTGCTCGTATCCGCCCGCCCGGGAGCCCTCATGGACGAACAGGATCTCGATGGCCACGCCGGGATGAACTTCCCGGCTGGCGAGATCGCTTAAGGCTATCGCGGCAACGCCGCCTCCGCGTAGCGGCCCATGCCGGTCAACGGAGTCACCGACGACGGCGGTCAGTACGGTCGAGATTGAGGCTTCCGCGAGATTGGACAGCGCGCTTTGTGCCTCGGCCGGCGACAGATTGCCGCGCACCACGTGCATCCCGATCTGAAATGCCTTGTCGTTCGACCAATTGCGCACGATTTCAGCGGTCTCTTTCGCATTGACCGCCGGAAGTTCCGCGATCAGGTCTTTCAGCGCCTGCACGTCCATTTCGCGCGTCCAATAGAGCCGCGCCAGACCGCGGCGCGCGATGGCTTCGGATTTCGGGTCCGGTCCGAATCCTTTGGGCAGGTCGAGATCGGTGAATTCCCGGTCCTGCAGGTTATCGAGCAACTCCGGATGGCGTTTGATCCATTTGGCAAGCCGGGGGGCGGCGCCGAAGATTTCGACTATCGCGTCGAAGGCATCAGGTTTCGCCGCGGGGATCGGGCTGTCGTACACGCTCCAGTCATCGATCTCCGGATAGAAATGCTCGCGCCATTGATCGACCAGCGGGTCCATCTTCGCAAACCAGCGCTTGGGCCGCAGCACGATGTTCATCATATCGGCGTAGGTTCCCGGCAATTCCGGCGCTTCATCAAGGTTGCTGATCTGGAGCAGAGGGTACTGGCGGGATGCCGACGCATGATGATCCGCGTGACGCTGCATATTGAACAGCATCCAATTTGTGAACTTCCAGTCGGCGTCCCAGGAATGGCGCGGCATCGCCTTTTCCCAACGACCGTTCGGCAAACGGATTCGGCGCAGGCCGTAGTGTTGAAAGTAGTTACTGATCTTCATCGAAAAGACGCAGGAGAGACCGAGGAAGGCAAAGACCGGAACCGCCCAGATCCCGCCCATCCAGAACACCAGTCCGTACCAGAACGCGACAGCCACGCCGTAGCGCCAGAACGGATTGCTGTAATGCCACCGGGTCAGACCGCGCCGCGCCAGGCGTTCTCCGGCAACCTTCCAGGAATGGACGAGGTTACTGGCAACTTCCTTGGGGAAATATCTCCAGAAACTTTCCCCCTTTGGAGCGGACCCCACGTCATATGGCGTGCCAACCATGGCGTGGTGAATATAGACATGCTCCGTGGCATATTGCGGATAGGAGGCGGAAGCAAGCAGGAATTCGCCGATCCGGCGTTCCCAGGTCGAGCGCCGATGAATTAGTTCGTGACCGACGACGAATACCGTTTGTGCTTCCATGGTCAATATGATCGCCAGGAGCACGTCTTCCCAGATTGCGAACTGATTCGCCACCAGGATTTGCCACATACCGAAAATCAGCGTCGGCGGCCACAGAAACGCCCAGGACCAGACCGGCAGATTGTGCCAGAACAGGCGGTGTTCCGACGTGTTCAACGGATCCATACTGCGTCCGTCGCGACCCAGCACCCGGTCAAACGACCACGCAAGACTGATAAAGGCCAGCGGCGGCACCAACCACCAACCCCCATAGAGCGCCGCGACAAGAATCAACGGAAACACAGCTAATGACAGATAATGTGGAAGGGCGGTCAGAATGGACGGCTCTATCTGCCGGGTGGTGTCGGCGTTGCTCTGGCCGGGGCCACCACCTGCCGCTGGACTCTGCAGCATCGTCACTCCTCTACAGTCAGTAAACGTGAACCCTTACGTGGAAATCCATTTTATCATCCAATACCCTGCTCAATTGCACGGTTCAGGACCGCAAGATTGCGACGAGACGCTCGAGAGCTTCGATACAAAACGCGGAGGTCACGGCTTCGGAGCCATGCCCTATCCGCCCTACCGTGCCCCACTTCAACGTTTGGTCGCCGAACGCCAGAAGTTCCGGCCAGCTACCGTCCTCGCGTTGCGAACTCGTGAACGTTTCCACCTGGCGTTTCACGTCGATGCGATCAAGGCATCCGACATTGTCGAGCGCCGACACGGCCTGAGCGGTTTGAAGGACGTTGCCGAAATCTCCCTTGTCGTCACGCAAGCCCAGGATACGATCCGCCAGTATCGGGCGCAGTCGATCAAGCGCAGGCCGTGCGCGCATCACGGCACGGGCGGTTGCATAGGAGATCGCGACCTCGTCAGGATACCATTTGGACGAGCCCTTGAGCTTATCATTGGTGATCAAGGCTTCCAACCATCGCTGGGCATCCTTGGTTTCAGGGCAGTCGCCGAGATAGGCAATGACATTCGCATTGACGACGGGATCGGCTTCGAGACGAAAGCGCGACACCACATCGGGTTCGTCGTCCTCCAGAACCCAGGTCATAAAGCGACCTTCCTCGTCGCGATTCGCCAAAATTTGCGGAACGTTCCTCCCCAGTAAAATCCAGGGGTGAGTTCCAATCACCAGTGAACAGAGTGCGGTGCTGTCAAGATCCTGGGGCAGATGGCGATAATAGCGCCACAATCCGGGATATTCGATGGTGTCGACAAGATACGCCCTGGTTGCGGTGCAGATGGCCTTGGCCCGCGCTTCCTCGCAACATTCCAGGGCAAGAACGCAGAAAGCCGAGACAAAGGGAGGTTTTTCGAAATGCCGCGGTATGTCCGGATCAGCGATGTTGAACCGGATGCAATGCCACGCGCCATTTTCATTTATCGTGGATTCCAGGAAAACGAGACCGCGGCGGATGCTTTCTCTCCCCGTTTTTGCCAGCTCCCCGGTGGTCGTAGCGGTCTTCGGGGCTTTCTCCCGATCGACGGCGGGCGGGCGAAAGGGCGGCGCGGGGTCGTACATTGTCTTGCGTAGAAATTCGAGCGATGCTGCGCCGGTTTTCGCCTCCTCCCGTTCCGCCTCGGTGAATTTGCTGCGCGGCGGAAGGACCACGTGCGTCGTGGTATAGGTTTCTTCGTGCACGTGAATCTGATGGTCTTCGGCGATCGTCACGCCGAATTCCTCTTCGATGGTCTCTTTAGGTTGGGCGAGAAGACGTTCCCGAAAGTCGTCGTCCTTGCCGGCTCGCGATACGAGAACATCGGCTACGTCAAGGGGTTTATTCATTGAAGCCTGCTTTCTTTTTCGCGCGTCCCGGCCGAACGTGCATTTGCTGATTGCGAATACATCTCAACGGCCATTCGTCATGCCCGGGTAACATCCGAGACCCTGGCCGATCTGGGCATAACTGCTCAGAGGGAAAACCGCGCACTTCCGCAACCAGTCCTCCTTGTCGATAACCTTCCGGTTGATCAGCTCGATCATCTCGTCGAACTTGCGCAGCGCGTCGCAATCCACCGCCTCGGGGTCCGCCGCCGCCCGGTATTTCGGCCAGGCGTGGTCGCGAGCGTACCGCCAGAATTCGCTGTCGTACCGGGAGCCGCAGCAGTAATGCCAGCCCACGAACAGGCCGCTGCAGAGCATGTAGTTGATGAGATATCGATTCACCATCGGCGCGTCGCGCTCGCGGTGCTCGACCGGCCGGTTGAGGCGCATTTGCAGGACCATCCCGACCTGCAACTGGGCGATCACGATCGCCGTTGCTTCCAAGGGCTCAAAGAAGCCGGCCGCGTTGCCAATGCGCGCCACCGCCCCATCGTAGATCTGGCGGTGGACGAAATTGGGGAACGAAATGACGGCGCGTTGCTCGAATTCCTCCACCCCATCGGCCGCAAGCAGCGCGTCGAAGTCCGCTTCGACTTCGGCCTGGCTTGAGACGTCGCGATTGAAAATGTAGCCGTAGGACGTGTGCACCGTGAGCGGGATCACGAATACCCACCCGTGGGGACGAGCCACCGCGCGGGTATAGGTCGGCCGCACAACCGGCCCATCCCGCTCCGCCTCGATGATTGCCGGACAGCGACGGATGATCGCGGTATTGGTGGGGATGCAGGGGACGTCGATATGCTGTTCGGGATGTAGCTCCCGGGGGAACCCGCGGGCATCGAAGACCAGGTCGTAGTGTTCCGCCGCTCGCCCCTCGAATTCCACTCGCGCACCGTCTTCCACCCTCGTGATACTGAGCACTTTGGCGTCGATGTGCTTCGCGCGCGTGCTTTCGTGCAACAAATCCACCAGATAGTCGGCGGACAGATGGTAGGCGTAGGCCACCTGTTGCGGTGTGAAGTAGTGGACGAAGTCCTGCTTGCCGTGACCCCATCCCTCGTAGGCAATGCCGTACTTGCGCGTTCCGTTCAGGCGCCGCTGGACGATTTCATGGGACAAACGGGTCAGTTTGTGCAATTCATGCACGAGACTCGGCCAACTGCCTTCGCCGACGCCGATGACGGGGATGCGCGAGTCATAGATGTGGTGCAGCTCGTGGTCCTCGTCGGGGTGAAGTCGTGCCACATTGGCGGCGGCAAGGGAACCTGCGGTTCCTCGCCCAACCACGGCGATTCTCCGTAAGGATTTGGCGCCCGGCTGTATCATCACAATATTTCCGGAAGTATCAGTCGCTTAGCACGGCAGGAATGATCGAGGTTGCCAAGGATGCCCGCCACAAGTTCGGTGCCTTGCCCGTCATGGAAAGCAAGGAAGCCGTCGATAAACCGGCCGTTCGCCGCGGATGCCGGTAACGCTGGAATGCCCGCAATTATAGCGCCATACGGCGAGCCGTATCAACGTCGTGCATGGCTCCACCACGCCCCGATTGCAGAAGTCGCGGACAGGCGTCGAGGATGACAGAAGAAGGTTCTTGTTACGAAAACGGTTCTCAGGAAGGCCATTTTCATCTCTTGGGGTACAGGCGACACGCCTGCATGAGGGATTCCTAAGACAACCCCCTCATTCCCCCTTATCAGGGGGACGGCGAGTAAACATCGCATTGCTATGTTTGCTATGATATTGCTATGATATTGCTATGACTTGCTATGTTTTCTGCTATGTTTTGCTATGATTTTGCTATGTTCCGCATAGCAGGCGGCTATTCTTCCAATCCCAAATTCCAAATCCACCATGTCGTTGGCGTTACGCCGACCCCGCTTCCTGATGTTCCGGCAGAGTCAGGGAGTCGGCCAAGGCCGACCGGTCCCTGCGTAACAGGGTTTCCACAATGAGGTAGACCGTCGGCACGATGACGAGAATGATCACCGTCCCGAACAGGATGCCGAAGCCCAGCGAGACGGCCATGGGGATGAGAAACCGGGCCTGCAGCGCCGTCTCAAAAATCATCGGGGCCAACCCGAAGAACGTGGTCAGCGACGTCAGGACAATGGGACGAAACCGGTTCATGGCCCCTTGAATCACGGCCTCATGGAGGGATACCTGTTGTTCCTCGCGAAGCCGATTCGTGGCGGCGATCAAGACCAGTGAATCATTGACCACCACACCGGCCAGGGCCACGATGCCGAACAGACTGATCAAACTCAGCCCATAGCCCAGGAGCAGGTGCCCGATCAGCGCGCCGATGAAGCTGAAGGGAATGGCCAGCATCACGATCAGCGGTTGCACGTAACTCCTGAAGGGAATGGCCAGTAACGCATAAATCAACAACATCGCCAGGGCAAACCCGAGGCCCAGGGCAGACAGCGATTCCTGTTGCTCCGCCTGCTGGCCTTCTATGGAATACGTGAGTCCCGGATATTTTTTCGTCAACGCTTCCAACTCATTGGCGATCACTTCCGCCATGACGGTATTGGCATTGGCGATCTGATCATCGATGTCGGCCGTGACCGCCGCGATACGACGCCCTTCGCGTCGCTTGATTTCCGTATAGGCGCGTCCCGCTTCAATCTCCGCGGCCTCGGCCAAGGAGATTTCTCCTCCTTGCTCGGTGAGCAGGATCAAGTGTTCGATCGTGAAAGAGGAACGGCGTTCGGATTCGGGCAGCCGTACCATCACCTTCACTTCGTTGCGTCCTCGTTGTTGACGCAGCGCTTCCACGCCATAAAAGGCTCCGCGCACCTGCCGTGCCAAATCCGTGGCATTCAGGCCCAGGTTGCGAGCTTCGGGCTTGACGCGAAAGTTCAATTGCGGTTTGCCCAATGAGACGCCGTCGTCGATATCGGTCACTCCCGCGTACCCTGACAGCTCCCCGGCCAATTCCTGGGCAGCGGTTTCCAGAATGGTCCGGGAACGATGGGCGAGTTGGATATCGATCGGAAGTCCACCGGTCGGACCAACTTCTGCCTTAAACCCCAAGGATTCCAATCCCGGGATCGTCCCGATGGAGGCCCGCCAGACCCTGGCAAAATCCGCTCCGCTAAACTCCCGTTGATCCGCCGGTTTCAAAAAAACCTGCACCCCGATGGTATGGCTGCCCATGGGACCCGAATCAACCTGCCGCGGTCCCCTTTGCATCAAGGCCGCACCGATTTGGGCATAGATGCCTCGTAACGCGGACTCGCCCCCGAGTCGGGCAATCGCGGCACTTGCGGAATCTCCCAAGCGACCCAACACCCTCCGGGATTGTTCCATGGGCGCACCATACGGAAGGGTGGCTTGGGCCGTGATAATTTCAGAATCAATCTTCGGGAGAAAAGTAAAGGCAATATGCCCGCCGGCCACGATGCCCGCCGCCAGGATCAACAGGGCCAACCCCACCGCCAAGGTCAACCAGCTATTGGCGATCGCACTTCGGAGAAACGGTTGGTAGCGCTCCCGGATGAAAGTCTTCATGGTTTGAGCGAACCACTGCCGCGGACGATCCAGCCTTTTCCAGAACCCCGACAGTTCTCGCGTATGGGCCAGATGCGCCGGCAGCACGAACAAGGATTCGATCAGCGAGACCACGAACACCGCCACCACGACAGAAGGAACCTGCATCAAAAAATTACCCAAAGCGCCGGGCACGAAAAACAAGGGCAGGAACGCGGCGATATTGGTCAACACGGCAAACATGATGGGGCCGGCAATCTCCCGGGCCCCGGCAATGGCCGCCTGGACCAACGGCAGCCCCTGTTCCCGCTTCTGATAGATGATTTCCCCCGCCACCACGGCGTCGTCCACAATGATCCCCAGCGTGATGATGAACGCGAACAGGGAAATCATATTGATGGAGGCGCCCGTGAACGGAATGAAGAGAAACGACCCGATAATGGACACGGGCAGGCCCACCGTAACCCAAAACGCCAGCTTCAGATCCAGGAACAAACCCAGAAGCAACAGGACCAGAGCCAAGCCAAGAAATGCATTTTTCAACAACAAATTCATCCGATCCTCATAAATCTCCGATCGATCGTTCCACATGGCGAAGCCAATGCCATCGGGCAATTCCGGTCGCAATTCCTCCAAATACGCACGCACGCTCTGGGAGACGGACTGGGGCGTTTCCATGCCGACCCGGAACACCTTGACTTGGATTGCCCGTTCACCGTTGAAATAGGCTTCCTGGTCCACGTCCTCAAACCCGTCTCTGATCGTCGCAATATCGCTCACGGTGATGATGGCCCCATCCGGCGTCGAGGCCACGGGAATATCCGCGTATTCCCGGCCGAAATCACGCCGCTCCTGCGTCCGCAACAGCACTTCGCCGCCGGGAGTCTTTACCCCTCCCCCCGGCAGTTCAATGGCCGCCTCCCCGATCTCCCGGGCAATCCGGTTCAGGGTCAGGTCGTAGGCGCGCAGATGCCGTTGAGGCACTTCAATGGCAATTTCGCGGGGACGGGCCAAACCCAGTTCCACGAGCGTGATCCCCGGCCGTTGCAACAAGTCGTCCCGCACGCGTTCAGCCACGTCACGCAGGGTCTGCTCTTCCTGGTCGCCGTACACCAAGACGGTCACGACCTGATTGCGGACTTCCGCCAGACTGATAATGGGTTCCTCCGCCAGTTCCGGAAAGGACTGAATGCCGTCAATCTCGTTCACGACGTCCTGCAGGACGTTGTCGGCGTTGACCCCGTCGAGCAACTCGATCTCCACCTTGGCCCGGCCTTCGGAAGCTGCGGCGGTGACTTCCTTCACTCCGTCCAGTCCCCGCACCACGTCTTCAATGGACAGGATAATCCCCTGCTCCACTTCTTCCGGGCTGGCCCCGGGATAGGGTACGGAGACACGAATCTGATCGACTTTGAACTCCGGAAAGACTTCCTGCTTGACGTTGGTCATGATGACCAACCCGCCGATCAGGAAAATCAGCATGACGAGGTTGGCCGCCACCGTGTGGTGGGTCATCCAGGCGATCGGACCGGAGCGCGGGGAGGTTGGGTCGGGAGACGCCATGGACAGGGCTATTCGGTGGAAACTGGAGCGGCTCGTCCGGAATCGCCGGATTCCGGAGAAGCCTTCACAGGAGACGGGGGTTCCTCAGCGGTTTGCAACGGGAGCCCGGGAATCGCCGCGGGGACTTGACTCGTGATGATCTCCTCACCGTCACGGATGCCCCGGCTGATGAGGACCGTGTCCTTTCGGGACAGGACGATTTCCACCGGCCGCACGTCCAACTGATTCCCGGCATTCTTGACCCAGACGCGCGTGCCTTCCCGGATCGCATTCCGGGGCAGAACAATCACGTCGTGTAACTCGGGGCCTTCGATTTCCACGCGGACGTATTCGCCCAACAGGAGGGGCCGGCGCGCCTGTGCGGGCTGTGCCAAATCCAGAGGATCGTCAATCGACACCAGGACCTGTGCCATCCGGCCGTTCTGCGTCACGTCGCCCAACAATTCGACGACCGTCCCCTGTCGTACCACCGGCTGGCCGTTGCCCAGTTCGCGAATCACCCGCACGGTCGACGGGTGGCCGGCATCGGGAAAGGCAATCCACTCCAACTGCTGGATGGGCACACTTACCTGGACCCGAAACTCGTCCGTGCCGACCAGCGTCGCCACGGTACTTTGCGGATTGATAAGTTGACCGATCTCGACGGATTCATTCAGCACCAGCGCATTGAAGGGGGCTCGCAACACCGTCCGCCGCAAGTTCAACCGGGCCTTGCTCAGCCGGCTTTTGGCCGCGGCCAGCGCAATGCGTTTTTCCTTGAGGTGCGGACGGCGAAGGGCCAGTTGCCGGCTCAACGTATTGACTTCGCCGGCGGACGGGTTCAACAGGCTCCATTCGCGCTTGGCCACGGCCTGATTCCCAAGCTCCACCTTCAGATCAAATTCCGCTTTCGCCAAGGCGGCGCGTTGTTCGTCCACCGCGACCCGGTAATCGCGCGGATCGATCTGCAACAGGGCGGCGCCCTTGTCCAGGGTTTCCCCGATCACCAAACGGGGATTGAGGTGCACCACGCGACCGCTGATTTCCGGTTTCACGATCAACCGCTGATGCTCCTGTACGGTCCCGTACGCGACGATCACGGCCTGCTCGTCCCTGGCCTGCGCGGTGAGGACTTCGACAAAGGTCGGTTTGACTTCTCTCTCGGTCTTGGGCACGGTCGGGCCCAAGAACAGCAACGCCTGCGCTCCCAGGAGGGCCGCCCCGATGACGACCAGGGGCAGGACAACCGTCAAAATCTTTGATTTTTTATCCGCTGACTCGACAGAGTCCGTCACTGGGAATCCTCCCGCATGGCGAGGTCCGGGGACACGGGTTCGGATGTCCATCCTCCCCCCAGGGCTTTGTACAACTGCACCACGGTGAGGAGATGATTGCGTTGCGTTTGAGCCAGAGCCGTTTCCGTGTTCATCAGGTCCCGCTGAGCCGCCAAGACCTCCAGGTACGAGGCTTGCCCGTTCAGGTATTCGAGCTGGGCCAACTCCAGGGCTTCACGTGAGAGATCGACCACCCGTTCCAGTTCCGTCCGGACCTCCCGAATTTTTTGATGGGCCAGGAGGGCGTCCTCCACTTCCCGAAAGGCTTGTTGAATGGTTTTTTCATAGGACAGTCGCGCCTGTTCCTGTTGGGCTCGAGTCACTTCCAGGTTGGCGAGATTGCGCCCCGTGTCGAACAGCGGCACGGTCAGCGTGGGGCCAAACATCCAGACCCGTGAAGGGCCGACAAAGAGATCGGCAAACTGCAGGCTTTGCGCGCCGAAATTTCCTGTTAAACTGATCTGCGGGAAAAACGCCGCTTTCGCCACGCCGATTTTGGCATTGGCCGCGACCAGCCGTTGTTCGGCTTCCACGATATCCGGCCGCCGCTCGAGTAACGCCGACGGCAACCCCGCAGGCACCTCTGGCGGCAAGGGGTTGTTGCGCAACGAAGCTCCACGAAGGATACGGGCCGGGTTCCGTCCCATGAGCAGGCTGAGTTGATGTTCCTTCTGTCCGATCTGCCGTTCGAGGTCGGGGATCACGGCCTGGGCCCGGGACACCTCCTGTTCCGCGCGGCGAATTTCCCGCGTGGACCGTTGCCCCACGAGTTTTCGCAACCGGATCAGATCGAGGGCCTCCTGCCGGGACTTGAGCGTGTTCCTGGCCAACGCCAGTTCGGCATCCAATTCCTGAAGCTCGAAATACGCCCTGGCCAGATCGCTGACCAGCGTCAGGACAACCGTCCGTCGCGCCGATTCCCGGGCAAGCAGATCGGCTTGGGCCGCTTCCGTGGCTCGACGAAGTCTCCCCCAGAAGTCGAGTTCAAAGGACAAATCCATCGTGGCCCTGAATTGATTCGTGGCGGGAATCTGCGGGATGTCGCCGCCGCCCCTGCCCAACCCGAACTGTCGAACCACCGCCTGCGATACTTGATTACGCTGAATGCTGCTCTTGCCCTCAATCCGCGGGAATTGGTCGGCGCCCGTGGCCGCAAGTAGGGCACGCGCTTCCCGGACCCGGGCGACGGCGATCCCCACGTCCTTATTCTCCACCAACGCCTTGCGGATGAGGGCTTGCAGGTTTTCGTCCTGAAAGAGCTCCCACCACCCGAGATCGGCCAGGGACACCTCTTCCAGGCTCGCACCCTGCTGCATCCGAAAGCTGGCCGGTTCCCCGACGGACGGCCGCTCATAATCCGGCCCCAGCGCGCATCCGACCAGCGTGAACGTCCAGAGGCTTATCATCAGGAACCGGAATATCATGATTGATGTGCTCTCCCGCTCCGGGCCGCCATCAGCCGTTGATGAGGCACGGCACGCATGCCGGCCAGACTCACGTTCGCAATATGCTCGGCTAGAGCGTTGACGTAGTCTTCGGTATACTCGATGTCGGCATACAGCCGATCCATCACCGGCCGCGCGAACTTGTAGTGCAAACACTGTCCGATCACGCTGAAGCAATGATGCCGGATGTCCTGCTCGGTCGCGTCCTCCGGAAGTAAACCCGCCACGATGGCGCGCAGCTTCATGTGATTCGGGCGAATGAACGTGTCCACGAGCGTATCCAGGATCGGACTGGGATTCACCATTTCCTGAATGTGGATTTTTTCCAGCGACGAGGATGGTTTGTGCATGCCCACGACGTGATGCAGGAACCAGAACACAAACGTGCGCAATTGCTCGTCCGGCGGCTCGTCCCCCAAATCGATGCGTTCAGCGTCCCGGTCCAGGTTCAGGGCATGAGATACCACTTCTCCATAGAATTGGGCTTTGTCCCCAAAATGGTAATTGATGGCCGCCACGTTCGTGCCTGCTCGCCGGACAATCTGCTGGATCGTGGCATGGTGATAGCCCCGCTCTCCAAAGACCTCCAACGCCGCCTCAATCAGTTTTGATCGTGTGCTTTTTCTCATAACGTATTAAACGTACTCGATTCTAATTTATATTTCAAATGTCCATTTGACTATGGATTCCGTTGCGCTCATCTCCATTAGTATCCTAGAATTTATACTGTTTGATACAGTTGACTTTCTCATAACAGAAAAGGAGCGAGCAATCATGAATCGATGGAATTTCTACGGGCGGTTTGTGGTGATGGTTGGTGTTGTACATCTCGGTCTCGCGAGTGTCGGGTATGCGGCAAAGAATCATGACCAAGCAGGAACACACGGTCAGTCCATGGATGCGGCGACGCAAGCCATGATGAAAACGTGGCAAGCGTATGCGTCTCCAAACGACAACCATAAAGTGTTGGACCCGTTAGTCGGTACGTGGAGTTACGTCGTCAAATGGTGGATGATGCCGGACAGTCAACCGGAAACGTCAAAGGGGACGAGTGAAACCAAATGGGTGATGGGCGGCCGCTACCTCCAGCACGCGGCAACGGGCACGTCCATGGGGCAGCCGTTTGAGGGGATGGGTTTGACGGGATTCGACAACGGCAAGCAAACGTATCAAACGCTCTGGATGGATAATATGGGGACGGGCATGATGGCCGGTGAAGGAACCTATGATCCAGGCAAGAAGCAGTTAACGGATCAAGGCCGTTTCACGGATCCCATGGTCGGGCAACGAGGCTATCGCGGGGTCGTCACGCTGATTGACGATGACCATTACCGCTATGAAATGTATGCTGCGGATCAGAACGGCAAAGAATTTCGCATGATGGAAATCTTGTACACGCGCACCAACTGAAACCCGTTGATGCTAACAGGGGAAGGGGGCAAAAGAACATCTGCAAGCCGGCTGTGGCATGTCCCGGGCGTTGACCCGGTTGTCGTACCTTCAACTGTCGTCGGGCTACGCTACGCCTGTCCTGAGCGCCCTTCGACTCCAGGCGCGCACGCCTTACGCTCAGGGTGACCGGAGAGGCACCCGTTCGTCCTGAGCGTAGCGAAGCGTAGTCGAATGGTTAACCCGACCTCCCCCAACTGAAATCCTTGTGCGTGTTACGCGGAGCCTCGCGCGTCATCCACGCTCCAGATTCCCGACCCTTGTGCCGAGATGAACAGGAAGGCGAAGCAATACATGATAGCCAAGTCTCCCTGGTTCACGATCGGGAAAAACGCCTGAGTCCCATGCACCATCCAATACCCCGCGGCCATCAGCCCGCTGCACAGGAACGCCGCCCATCTGGTGAACAAGCCCACCGCGACCAGGAGGCCGCCGATCAATTCAATGGGACCGGCGATATAGATGACAAACGCCGGCATTTCATGCGGCGAGGCCACGGGAAAGGTAAAGAGTTTTTGTGTGCCATGAAACAGAAACGTCAACCCCGCGAAGATTCTCAACAGGGCATACGTTTGGTTCGTGTACGCTTGCATGAACATTCTGACACCTCCTTTGAAGGCTCAAGAACCGATTGTGGCGGAAAGATCTTCCGGCCTTGAGGAAGGGTGGGTGGGTTGATCCGATGCATACGTTCGTCAAGCCTTCTTGCCGCACCGGCGTTAGGAACAACGAGAATCGGAACTTCGACGAAACGCATCGGCCGTGGGTCGTGAACCGACGCAGATCTTCCATCATACCGCATCTTGCCGGTCAATGCATCCACCTGGGCAAGATGTCCGACCCGGACTACCTCGCTGATAAAGGCACGTCGCGCGGCTGGGACATCGAGCGAAACGACAGAATCCGGCGTTTGCCCTCCGAATCGAGTTGAATGATCAATTCCACGGCAGTCCCTTTTCTCAGGGTCCGCAAATCCACGATGGAATCCAAGTCATGGGGATGCACCGCCAGCATGGCCTCACCGGGAACGGGGTGCCATCCCATTTCGAATGACGGGTCGCCGGAACGTTGATGCCAATTCAACCAGAGTACCGGCCCGTCGAAGTCAATGTATCGAACGGTGCCCCGGATACCGGTAGGCTTGGTAAAGTTCAGGATGTCCGTTAGAAAGGTATCCAGGGGATGGGGTTCGGTTTGAGCCACCGCCGGAGCAGGCCCCAAGACAACCAGGAGCACCGCAACCAGAAGGTAAGGGCCTGCGAGCCCCCTCGAATCTCTGTTTTTTCTCATGTCCTGGACCCTGCACTCACACCCTGTCGTCCATCAAACACCCTGTTGCGCCCTGCATTGAATCCTTCCCGGCTCACGCCCACCCGCTCAGGACCTCCAAACACAGTACGAAACACGCCCACGATTTCATGAAACTTCTCCAAAGTCGTCCATTCCTCATAGCCCGCTTCCCGTAACAATCGGGGGAATGCCGTCCGGTTCGTCCGTTGCCCTTCTTTACTCCCATCCCCGAGCAGATAGTGATCCAGAATGACACGTGTGCAGGCCTGCTCCAGTTCATTGGCAAAGCGCCGGGAATCATCCAACGGCAACAACGGGCTCACCGTCGCCACCGCGTCCAGCCCCGCGGCTCGCAGGGCGTGCAAGGCCTGAACCCGGGAGCCGGGCGAATAGGCTTGCTTCGGAAACGGAGCCGGCAGGCTGAGTTTGTCCGTTTCCACCGTAATGTGCACGCGCACGTCGCACCGTTGCTGAAGTTGCCGCAAGAGCGAAAGGTCCTCGACCACTAGCGGCGTATGCGATTGAATGGCCAGAAGATCCGGTGGGCGATCAACCATGGCTTGAAGCAACGCCCGCGTGCGTCGCAGGGTCCGTTCCTGCGGTGGATACGGCTCGGTGACGCTGGACATGAAAATCCTGATGGGCTTGAGGTTGCCGGGAGTTTTCAACCGGTCATATTGCGCGCAATAGGCTTCCACGGCTCCATCCTTGACTTCCAGGAACTGTCCCCACGTCCGGCCCCGCACGTGGTAGGGATTCCACTGCGCATAGCAGTACAACCCGCACAGCGTGTTGCCGAGCGCGCAACCCCGATACAGGTTGATGGTGTGGGTGAACCCTTGACCCAGGAATCCCCCCGTGGGATTGAGGATCGTTTTGCATGGGATCGCTGTGGGTTCCATGGGAGGCGCTCGGGCGAATTGATCAAAATCTCTTTCCCGTATACTCTAGCAGATTGGAGGTTGAATGAAACGAGTATCCTTTATGGTGATGTTCCTGGGGGTCATGGCCTTTTCTTCGGCGGCGGTGCAGGCTGCGGAACAGTGCCCGGAAAACCTGTCTCACCTCGGTAAAGAAATGGACGCGTTACTCGAAGGCGTACACGTCAAGGAATTCAAACGCACGATGCGCTCCGTCCTGCAGGCGTCCATTCCTCAAGCCATTGAGCGGGCCGACGGGATCAAGGCGCAAATGGCTTTTCTTCGGAAAGAAATTCAACACCAGGTCCGTGTGGAAAAAAGTGCCGACTTCATTGCCCGCGACGTCTCGAAAAATCCGGACGGGCCGTTGAAGTCCTGTAAGCGACCCGAGGAGAACGGCTATTGCCACACGGTTGAGCGGTACTTTATGGCGAAAGCCGCCAACCTGGCGAATCGAGCATTTCTCAAAGCCCTGGAATGTTACCAGCGCCAGGGCTACCATTAACGGCTGCACTGCATGCCCTTAAGCGGGGCGTGAGGGAACTTGCTCCGGGCGGACCTGACCGGGAAGCGGGAACGTCTCGGGGTTTCCGAAAGGCAGCGTTTCGACGTAGAGCGAGGTTGACGGGAAAGCAAACGACACGCCGTGGCCTTCGACAATTTCCTTGACCTTGTAGGCCAGACGCTCCTTACAGGCCAGCCAGTCCCCCCACTCCGTGGTTTTGGTGAAACAGTAGAGCATGATGTTGATGCTTGACGCGTCGAAGGCATCCACGAACACGAACGTCTTGGTTCGTGCGGGATCCGTTTCAAAGTCCTCGTGGGATTTCAGGTATGCCAGAATATCGTGTACGATCATCCGTAGTTGATCCTGGGTCGTGCGATATTCGACTCCGATGGTCCAATAAATTCTTCGATGGGTCATGCGGGAAAAATTCACCAGCGCTTCTCCCGCCAACCGTGAGTTGGGAATGGTCACCAGAGCTTTGTCGAACCGTCGAATCTTGGTGGCGCGAAAGCCGATGTCTTCGACGAGTCCATCCACGTCCGGCGTGCGAATCCAATTGCCTTTCTCGAACATCCGATCCAGGAAGATGGTCAGTCCCGCGAACAGATTCGCGATGAACTCGCGCGCGCCCAAAGCCACGGCCATACCCATGAGCCCCAAGCTTCCGAGCAGCGCCGCGACGTTGAATCCCCACTCCTGAAACACCGCCGCGATCCCCAGGCAGATCACGACGAACTTGGCGAGCTTGACGAAAAAGCCCTTCATGGTATCGCGCATGCTCGAACTGCCCAGCATGGCGATCCCCCGGTCCATGAGCGCGGAAAGGGGATCTATGGATCGAAACACCACCCAGAACAACGACAGTGCGATCAGGGATCGAATGAATTTGTCGAACGTCGCACTGACGTCCTCGGACATGGGAAGAATCTGACCGGCCAGGTAGAACCCCACGACCACAAACCCGAACTCCAGGGGTTTTTCCACGGCGTGGAGCACCAAATCGTCCAGCTCCGATTTAGTTTTCCTGGTTACGGCCCGAAGCGAGGAGACCACGAACCGGTAAAAAACGCGGCGCAGGCCCAGAAAAACCAACAACACGAGAATGGCCGTCACCACCTGACCCAGGCTGACCCCGAGCACGCCCGTGTGCCACACCTCAGCTACGTGTTTGCCGAAATCCATCATCGTTCGTCTTTTATGACCGTGAATCCGCGTTTACGAATACCGTTCCGTCACCAGAAGTCTATCTCACTCCTTACTGAAGAGTCCAGGAGCGCGACCCCCGTTGCAATTGACGGTTCGTCGCAAACCGAGACGTTCGATCTCCACGTTGACATGCGTGCAGCCAAAGGCTTCAAATTGGCGTTCCACGAAATGAGAAGCCATGCCGGGGAGGAGCATCCAAAGCGCGAGGCTGAGCGACGCCAATACCCCCAAACCCCAAACCACCTTGCCCCGGAAGGGAATTGAAGGTTTGACCACCATGATGAGATCGCAGCGAAACCTCGCGTCAGGCCTTCCGAACCTTCATGCTGTGGATTGGATTAATGTCGAACACTCGATCCTCACGAGTGGGTATGCCCATTTGCCACGCGTTGTGCAATCCTCGGCTTGTCGATCTCTGCGAACCCTCTACAACGACGACCGCTGTTTTCGATCCAGGATCGTCATGGCCCGGTACAATTTTGGACAGGGAGAGTACTCGTATTTTGCGTATCCGTTGCCGGCGCTGGTTTCGAATTTGCGCACTCACTTGTATGCGCATCTGGCCCCCATTGCCAACCTGATGATGGACCGTCTGAACCGCTCCCCGCGATACCCCGCAACCCTCACGGCCTTTCACAAAGAATGTCGCCGCCAAGGGCAGATCCAACCCACTCCCTTGCTCCTCCGGTATCACGGCGGTGATTTCAATTGTTTGCACCGGGACGTCTATGGTCCGACGCTCTTTCCCCTGCAAGCCATGGTCATGTTGAGCCGGAAAGGACAAGAGTTCGAAGGCGGTGAATTCGTGCTTGTCGAAAACCGGCCGCGCCAGCAGGCCAGGGTGGTCGCGTTCAATCCGGATTTGGGAGACATCATTATCTTTCCCGTTCATGAACGGCCCGTCCAGGGGAAGCGCGGATACGTCCGGGCTTCGATGCGGCACGGAGTCAGTCCGGTCAGGACCGGTCAGCGCGACGTACTGGGCGTTATTTTTCATGAAGCGAAATAGCTGATAAACGAAGAGTCATGACGCCTGTCTTTACCTACGGGACACTTGAAATCCCCGAAGTCATGGAAGCGGTCACCGGTCAAGTATGGGCTTCTGCCGAAGCTTGGGCCAAAGGATTCGCCAAATTTTTGCTCAAAGGCCGGATTTACCCTGGCATGACCGCCGTACAAGGATCGATCTGTTCGGGCAGAGTCTATTATCACATAGATAGCCGAACCCTCGAAGTCCTGGATACCTTTGAAGATGAGGTGTATACCCGCGAATGCATTGAAGTGGAAGTTGCGGAAGGTCGGTCCCTGCAAGCCTATGTCTACCTGATTCGTCCACAAGATCGAGCGTGCCTCACAACCACTCCCTGGCAACCGGACGAATTCAAGTCCAAGCACCTCGTCCGCTACCTCGAAGCCTGCAAATCTTTCCACCGGCAGTTAATGCATGGTTCCCATCCCATCTGAGGCCGGGGACGCCCTCCGCTTTCCTGGAGTTTGCGGCAATGGTCAACGTCGCTTTGACTAAATTCTCAACTCGAACGAAAATACCGGGATCGCGACAGCTCGCGGCTTGCCGCAACGGTACGCACCGTTCGGAATAACGACTGCCTTGTATAATGAAGATAGAGAATGCGCCACCGCATTGCCATTGATGATTCGCTAAACAGGAGGCATGAAATGACCGGCAACAAAGCACAGAAGGGGCTTCTCCACGTCATCAAAGATTCTCGACCTCGATGGGTTTTCATCACGGGAGTCCTACTGCTCTTCATCACCAGCGGCATGATCCAGGCAGAGCCCTCGCCGGGCTCGGGGCAAACACCCTTTCAACTGACCCTCCCGTTGGGATTGGAAAAAGACAGCCTCGTGATCCCCGAGGATAACCCCTTGACCAAAGACAAAGTCGAACTGGGGAAGCTGCTATTCTTTGACAAACGCTTATCGGCGAATGACACGATCGCCTGTGCAAGCTGTCACATGCCATCCATGGCCTTTACGGACGGACAGCCGGTTTCCACGGGCATTCATGGGCAAAAAGGGGGACGAAGCGCTCCGACGGCCATCAATCGTGTCTTCAGTTCGGCACAATTCTGGGACGGGCGGGCGGCCACGCTCGAGGAGCAATCCGTTGGTCCATTCGCCAACCCCATCGAGCACGGATTCAAGGACCACGACGAACTGGTGGCCAAAGTGAAGAGCATTGCCGGCTATGGCCCTTTATTTGAACGGGCCTTCGGCTCGCCGGCCATTACGACCGACCTGATCGGCAAAGCCATTGCCAGTTTTCAACGCACCCTGCTCTCCGGGAACAGCAACTACGACCGCTTCACCATGGGGAACGAGGGGCAGGCGTTGTCGGCCAATGCCCAAAACGGGTTTCGCGTATTCCTGGGGAAAGGGCAATGTCTCCGCTGTCATTTCGGATTCAATTTTACCGACGAGCAATACCATAACCTTGGGGTCGGCTCGAACAAAAAGGAGCGCGACGCCGGCCGGCAAGCCGTGACGAACAAGCCCGAAGACATGGGCGCCTTCAAAACGCCGACCATCCGTGAAATCGCCAAGACGGCACCCTACATGCACGACGGGAGCCTTCAGACGTTGCGCGAGGTGGTGGATTTCTACGATCAGGGCGGACTGCCGAATCCCCATCTTGATCCCCTGATCAAGCCCCTGAAATTAACGGAGCAGGAAAAGAAAGATCTGGTGGAGTTTATGGAATCGTTGAACGGGGAAGGCTGGAACGTCACGCCGCCGACCCAATTCCCCAAGTAGACGGGTCTTGACGACGGCTACCGCGCGGCAGACAACAAGGCCCTGCTGAACCGTCCCTGATACACTTCGGTGACGGCACCCTTCATGGTCAGGCTGTACTGGGCATCCACCGTGATGTCCAGTCGGCCGCCGGGAGCCAGCACTCTCACCGGGCTTTTCATCAACCCCAAGCGCACTCCCGCACTGGCCACCGCGCAGGCTGAAGAACCTGACGCCTGGGTCTCTCCGGCTCCCCGCTCCCAGATCAATATGGATACGGTGTGCGGGCCGCTGGGAACCGCCAATTGCACGTTCGTGCGCTTGGGGAAGGTGGGATGAGTTTCCAGTTCCGGCCCCATGCGAAGTAAATCCTCACGCGTCCACGATCCGCCCCGGTCCTTGAACACGACACAATGCGGGTTGCCGACACTCACTCCCGTAAAGCGCAGGGACTGCCCCACGGCTTTGATCGGCTGCATGACCAACTCCGGGGCCTTAATAGTACAAGGTAAATCCTTTGGCCTGAACGAGGCTCGCCCCATTTCTACGGTCGCGCCGTTCACCTGCCCGTTCCGGTCCAAGGCCAATTCCACGTGAACCAGCCCGCCCTTGGTTTCAACCGAGAAAGACCGGCGCTTCGTCCTTTTCGTGGCATACAAAAAACAGCCGAAAATGCGCAAGCCGTTTCCGGATTTTTCCGCTTCACTCCCATCCGGGTTGAAAATCCGCAACCCGAAGTCGGCTTTTTTTGATGGCACCAGGGCTAGGATCCCATCACTCCCCGCGCCCCAATGCCGGTCACAGATCGCGCGAATGGTTTTGGCGGTGAGTTTGAACGTCAACTGTGAGGGATCAAGGGCGATATAGTCATTGCCCAATCCATGGCCTTTGAAAAAAGAATTGCTCATTGTATGTTGCGGGATGGTTCTCGACAAAAATGTACACGGAATTCCGTCACGCGGTCAAAGGAAAGTGCCCGACGTTACGAAGCCGTTTCCGGCCTCATGTTCCTACTTCTCCGGCTCATTGAGACTCATTCCGAAGCGGTCTTTCGTGAAAGCATTGGAATAGCGGCGAGCATAGAGCACCGGAGAGTGGTGAGGATGCGTACGACACCGAACGCTGTCAGCAGACGGAGAGTCCGGTGATGTATGGGGATCTCATCTCAATGGATCACTTGCCTTAACCCTGTTCTCGCAATCATGACGCATGTCGTTGTTTTCGCCACATCAACACGCCCATGATAAAAATCCACACGGTCAGGAGACTTGAGAAACTCGCGAATAACACATTGGTCACTAAGACGGAAAGACCCGTATAGGCTTGCACGGTGCCATCGATGAACGAGGCGAAACCCAAAACCACCGCCACCCATCCCAACCACTGAGGAAAGCCGTCACTCCTAGCTACCGCCAGTCCGAATAGACTAAAGGTCAGTCCGAAGAAGACGATGATGTACACGCTAAAAAGACCAACGTCGATCTCCTCCATGGCTTCGGCCACGCGTAAGGCGATTGCCTTTTCTGCTTCAGGTGCGCTGGCCCACGCGGCATGAACGACCTTGGAAGTTATCCCGTCCAAAGCCATCAGAACAACCCAGAGACTCGTGCTCACCACAGCAAGGACAGCGCCCAGGGATGCCCACGTTGCGCCAGGCCCCGTGGGGATGGAACGCTGAATGGCGAGCAAAGCAGGCAGAAGAAGCAGGCCTCCAAGGAGTAAGAGCAAGTGGTCTGTGACCCAAATGTTACTCTGAGCCACTGTCTCAATCTGGTTCACCGTTATCTGGATATTGGGCGAGCGTGGATGAACGATATTGGCAACCATGAACAGCACAGCGCCAATGATTCCACACATGGCACCAATCCGTATCAGAGCCCGGTTCACACTGGTGTCCTGTCCACTTATTGGATCTGACATCACGACCTCCCTTTCTGCAAAAATCCGTGGGGCCAATCTGCCAACGTGTCATCAACATATGGGCGGCTTCAGGTTGATCCACTCGCTGCCAGACGAAACCCTATCGTGCTGAACGTCAGGGCCAAGATCCACACGACCGGGCCGGCGATCCCAGGGAATAGAGGAATAAGACCTGGCCCAATGATAAAGAGCAAAAACCCTATATCAGTCACGCTTACCACAGCCAGGTTCAGCCAGTAGCCTACAACGTCGTTTTTCCAATTGAGAGTGAACGCAATCACGATGGCAAAGAGTCCCAGGAAAGCCAAGTTCCAAGCGTCCTGGAATACCCTTCCTTGGGCCAGAGCGAATTCAGTCGGAATCCTGCCAGCTAGAATAGACACTTCCCAAGCCGCCTTCAGATGCAGGAGGCCCCAAATGACATAGAGCCCTGCCCCAATCTTATGGGCTTCCTTTATCACGTCATTCTTCCTTCCTGCCTCTTGAGCGGGGCAAAGCCCTTTGTTTCTTGGCTGGACTATGGCATCAAAGGAAAAGGCATAAACCCAGAGTCCGGGTTTTCAATTTTCCCTGGATTCGTCTTATACGACCACGGGCCTGCTTTCATGGGAAAGCAGGCCCGTGTGAATCGTGCGCGTGATGCGCTTTATTTTTCTGCTGTTATTGACCCGGTAGTGGCGTGGCCTGTTTTCTTTCGGAGGAGCTGTTGCCCGAGGGAGAATTCGCTTTTGGAATTCTGCTTGTTCCGGCTGTCCGTTGGTCGTTCCGACCGTGTGCTGCTAAGCACGGTCCGGAAATATCGCCTCTCGGCAACTCTGTGAGCCCGTATTCCGGAGAAGGTGAAACCTTCGCTCGCTACGGGCCTTGGAATTTCGGTGGGCTGAGGTCATTCATGGTTGACCCCTCTTGTTGAGACCAATACTTTCAGGAGAAAATCCTATGCCTCTTCCGCTATGGAGTCAATAGAAATTTGAAGGGTGAAACCCCTTCAGTGGTATATTTTCAAACGGTGGTGGTATGAGAGCGATGATCCTCGATCATGCCGGCGACGTGGGCACGGCTCCCTTACGACTCCGAGACGTGCCCGTGCCGGAACCCGGACCCGGCCACGTGCGGGTGAAAGTGCACGTTTGCGGCGTGTGCCGGACGGATTTGCACGTGGTGGAAGCCGAGTTGCCGCCTTCCACGAGACCCATCATCCCCGGTCATCAAGCGGTAGGCGTCGTTGATCGACTCGGGGCGGGCGTGACCACCCTCAACCCCGGCGATCGCGTGGGCATTGCCTGGCTTCAGGCTACGTGCCGGACCTGCGAGTTCTGCGCCGCGGGTCGTGAAAACCTGTGCGAAAGCCCGACGTTTTCCGGCTATCACGTGCACGGCGGATTTGCGGAATATGCGCTGGTGCCCGCACGCTTTGCGTACCCCATTCCTTCAATTTTTTCCGACGCGGAAGCCGCGCCGCTCCTGTGTGCGGGTATTATCGGATACCGGGCGTTGCGTCGGAGCGGGCTGAAGCCCGGGCAACGATTGGGCTTGTATGGGTTCGGCGCATCCGCCCACATCACGATTCAGATCGCGCGGCACTGGGACTGCCCGGTGTACGTCTTTTCACAACGGGATACCCATCAACGTCTCGCTAAAGAACTCGGGGCGACGTGGGTTGGACATTCGACCGAATCACCACCGGAAAAGCTCCACGCCTCGATCGTGTTTGCCCCGGTCGGACACCTCGTGCCTCATGCGCTGCAAGCCCTCGAGCGAGGCGGGACGGTCGCGATGGCAGGCATTTATTCATCCGACGTTCCCTCGCTGGTGTATGACCGCGACTTGTTTCACGAACGATCTCTCCAAAGCGTCACGGCCAATACGAGGCAGGACGGGCTGGACCTGTTCCGGGTCGCGGCGGAAATTCCCGTTCGCACGCACACCCAGGCCTTCAGGCTGGAGGACGCGAACCAAGCCCTTCAAGCCCTCAAAGCCGGAACGATCAACGGCGCAGGCATCCTGACCATAGAATGACGTTGCGAGGAGCGCTTCTCGACAACAATTTTGACACAGCTGATGCGCGTCTGATTGAGTTCCTCAGACGTGTCTCTCATTCCTGGGGCTTTGCATGCTGGGACTTCCCAAGAATCGCGAGGCCGGCCGCGGCGCAGGCTTCATCCAGGTGCCCTCCCGGCGCGCCGCCGACGCCGATTCCTCCGACGACCTCGCCTTCGAGTTCAATCGGCAACCCCCCGCCAAGGATCAGAATCCTGTCGTTCATATCCCGCAAGGCCTGGATGCTGGGAACTTTGGCGATGAGTTCGGCCAATTCCAACGTGGAACGTCGTAAACTCGCCGCGGTATAGGCTTTCCGAAAGCTGCTGTCCGTGGTGTGCGGTCCCGCGCCATCCCCGCGCAACAGAACCCTCAGATTTCCTCCATGGTCGGCGATGGCGACGCTGACTTTGTACCCGCCTTCTTCACATTTGGCCAAGGCTGCTGCCGCGGCCTTTTGGGCCAACGCCAAAGGCAGCACCGCTTCCCTTGGTAGCTGTTCGGCCTCGGCAAGTCCGCCTACTGTCAGACACAACGCCATGGCCCCTATCAGATGCAGCGTGAGGCCAAGCTTTTGGAACGAGACGCGGAATTTCTTGTTATTCATTGGCACTCTTCCTTTTCTTCCCCCTCCCTCTCCCATTTCCCGCTTAATGCGGTAAATGGGAGAGGGTTTCAGTCTCTTTGTGCCTCTCCCGTCATCGGCACGAACGCGACCGGTAACAACTCCTTGCGCTGGATTCCCGTCGACGTGTTGGTGAGAATGATCAGTTTCTGCAGCGTCTTCCCCAGAGGCAGAATCATGCGTCCCCCGGGCGCAAGCTGATCCAGCAATGGCTGGGGAATATGTTCCGGAGCCGCCGTGAGAATGATCGCGTCAAAGGGCGCCGCTTCCGGCCAACCCTGATACCCGTCACCCGCCCTGCCGGTGATATGGGGGATGCCCAACCTGTCGAAGGCGTGGCGTGCGCGCTCGGCGAGTTCCGCGACGATCTCAATGGTGAACACATTCACTCCCAGGTTTGCCAAGACGGCGGCTTGATACCCCGAACCCGTACCGATTTCCAACACACGTTCATCGCCGTTCAGGACCAGCGCTTCGGTCATATAGGCCACGATGTAGGGTTGTGAAATGGTTTGGCCGAATCCGATCGGCACCGGATGATCGTCATAGGCTTCAGCTGCATCCTCGGCCGGCACGAATTCATGACGAGGCACTTCCCGCATGGCTCGGATGACGGCTCGGTCGCTGATCCCACGCGTGAGGAGTTGTGCCTTCACCATGTGGTCCCGTTCACTTTGTCGGGGATAAGGATGCGCGAGGGGTTCGAATTCCATACTGATTCCGGTTGTGGGCGTCATGAACGACAGACCGAGCAAGGCAATAACAGACAACACAAAGATTGCCACAAGCAATCCTCCTTTATCACCTAAGGAACCTCTGAGTTATTGTGATAGCGGGATGCAGGGCAAGGCGTCCCGGAGCGAAACCCGAGGCTTATCAGAGAGATAGGTGAGGGTTGAGCGAGGACACAACGCAGCCCTGCGCCCGATAGTGCATTAAATCAGAGGTTCCCTAAACCATCAAGCACGAATTTC
>VXOF01000057.1 GCA_009840285.1 Nitrospira sp. SB0662_bin_26 | reverse complement strand
TTTGGCAGTGACCGTTCTACCCATCAGTGAACAGATGAACTGGTCAATGGTTCTGCCGGCATATCTTGTCGAATCAGATCTATCACCTCGCTGATTGGCAGCGTCCCCACGTTGGTCCCACTGCGTTTTCGCACGGAGACCGATTCGGCCTCCCGTTCCCGATCCCCCACGACGAGCATGTAGGGAATCTTGGCTTTTTCGGCTTCGCGGATTTTGAGCCCAACCTTTTCTTTTCGCAAGTCCATCGAGGCGCGTAACCCGGCGCCCGCCAAACGCTCACGGACAAGCGACGCATAGTCCGCCTGTTTGTCCGTAATGGGCAGCACGATGGCTTGGACCGGCGCGAGCCACGTCGGAAAGGCGCCGGCATAGTGTTCAATCAGAATGCCGAAGAATCGTTCGATGGATCCCATCAATGCCCGATGAATCATGATCGGTTGGTGCGCCGCGCCATCCTCTCCAATGTAGGACAACCCGAAGCGTTCGGGATTATTGAAGTCGATTTGGACCGTCGAACATTGCCAAGCCCGCCCCAACGCGTCGTGAATTTTCAGATCGATCTTCGGCCCGTAAAACACGCCTTCGCCGGGGTCGATCTCATAGGGGAACCCGCTGTTTTTCAGCGCGGCTTCGAGGGCCTCCGTGGCCTGGTCCCACTTTTCCACGGCGCCGACGGCTTTTTCCGGTCGCGTGGACAGGTACAACGCGAACTCCGTGAAACCGAAGCGCCGGAGGACGAACATCGTGAAATCGAGGACTTTTCCGACTTCGGATTCGATCTGGTCAGGCCGGCAGAAAATGTGCGCGTCATCCTGTGTGAATCCCCGAACCCGCATGAGGCCGTGCAGCACCCCTGATCGCTCGTAGCGATAGACCGTTCCCAACTCTCCATAGCGAATGGGCAGTTCCCGGTAGCTGCGCAAGTGCGACTTGTACACCATAATGTGGAATGGACAATTCATCGGCTTCAACTGGTACTCACCCGCCTCCACGGTCATGGGCGCGAACATATTCTCCTTGTAATAGTCCACGTGCCCGCTGGTCTTCCACAACTCCAACCGCGCCACGTGTGGCGAATAGATCAGTTCATAGCCGTGCTGCATGTGGCTGTCGCGCCAGAAATTTTCGATCAACAACCGAACCAGCGCCCCCTTGGGATGCCAGAGGATCAAACCCGGCCCCGTGTCCTCGGGACTGCTGAAGAGATCCAGTTCCTTGCCGAGTTTCCGGTGATCGCGGCGTTTGATTTCTTCAAGCTTCTGGAGATGGGCATCCAGTTCGGCCTGGGTGGGAAACGAGGTCCCGTAAATGCGCTGGAGCATGGGATTGCGTTCATCACCCCGCCAATACGCACCGGCGGCGTTCAACAGCTTGAAGGCTTTCACCTGACCGGTGGCGCCCACGTGCGGTCCTCGGCACAAGTCGATGAAGTTACCCTGCTGATACAGCGAGACGACGTCATCCTCGAGCTGTTCGATAATTTCGACCTTGTAGGCTTCCCCTTTTTCCCGAAACAGTTTGATCGCGTCTTGCTTCGACAGTTCCAGACGGTGCACGGAATAATTCTCTTGAATAATCTCGTGTGCCCGGGCCTCGATTTTTTCGAGATCCTCCGGTGTGAAGGGCCGTTCAAAGGCAAAGTCGTAATAGAAGCCTTCGTGAATGGCCGGTCCGATCGTCATATTGGCCGACGGGAACACGTCTTTCACGGCCTGCGCCATAATATGGGTGCTGCTGTGTCGATAAACTTCCTTGCCGTCCTCCGACGCAAAGGTCAGGGGTTCCAATGTCGCGCTTCTGGTCAGGGGCGCACTCAGGTCCCCGGGTTGCCCGTCAATCCTGACGGCAAACACCTCCGGCGGAAGAGGCCCCGTCAACTCCGTCAACGCCTCGCGCGCCGTGATCCCGGACCGAAAGGACTTCGTACCCGTCCCCGGCAATGAGATTTCGATGCGTTCACCCTGGACTTTTTCGGTTTCCGTCGAAACTGACATGCGTCTCAAACTCCCATCATCAGCCCTCTCCCGAAGGATGAGGGTGGTAGGCGCGGGCGGTATTGAACCGCCGACCTCTACCGTGTCAAGGTAGCGCTCTCCCCCTGAGCTACGCGCCTATCACAAACAGAATATGCTAGAGGAGCCTCTCTTCTCCTGTCAAGAAATCAGCGGTTTTCCGGACTAGGAGGGTTCAGCTTGTTGGCGGGAACGGCGGGTGACGGGGATGTGGTATTCCGTGATTTTCTTGCGCAGGGTATTGCGATTCATGCCCAGAAGCTTCGCGGCTTGAATCTGATTCCCGTTCGTTTCATGAAGGGCATGTTGGATCAACGGTCGCTCCACCGCCTGGATGAGGGTCTCGTGCAAACCCTTGGCCGAACTCACCTTCATGGTGTGAACGAACTCGCCGAATTTCAACTCGACGTAATCTTCAAGAGTCAGACCCGGGAATTCCTGTAATCCGCGCTTGGCTCCCCTCCCATCACCCTTGCCGAGAAGCCATTTCATGGTATCCAAAGCTGCCGGAAAGGAAGGCGGCCCCGAGATGATCAAGGTCTTGGATACGTCGATGACGTCCGGCAGGTCACCGAGTCCTTCCTTCGCTGTCTTTTCAGAAAGCACCAATCCATCGATCGGTGCTTTTTGGGCCTCTCGTTTGACTTGCTGGAAATTCTCCACCACCACCACGCGAACGCCTGCCCCATCCCGCCGGAGCTGGAAAGACTTCCCTGCCGAATCGCCCACCACGACAATATGCTTGACTCGCGACACGGTCTTTACTCTTCGAAGAAGTGGCTTGCCGGGTTCTCGTTCACGCGAATCCCATCAACGGACACAGGAGGCGGAGGGTCAGCCAGACGAGGACAGCTCCGATGATATTCAAGAACACCCCGGCTCTCAGCATATTCGGAAGCGGGATGAATCCCGTGCCGTAGACAATCGCATTCGGCGCGGTCGCGACCGGCATCATAAACGCGAGGCTGGCCCCCAAACAAATCCCCAGCGTCGGTGGAACGGGAGAAACCCCGGCCGCGGTGGCGATGGAAATCACCACGGGAACGAGCATGCTCGTCGACGCGGTATTTGAGACAATCTCCGTGATCACCAGCGCCGTGCCGATGGAAACGGCCGTTAACGTCCACAACGTATTGCTCCCGAAGAGCGCTACCAGACCTTCTCCAATGATCTCGGCCAAGTGCGTTTGCACCATCAGATGGCCAAACGTCAAGCCGCCGCCGAACAACAGGATCGTGCCCCAGTTGATGTTCGCCGCCTGGCTCCAGCTCAACGTGAATTCCCCGGCCTTGAAATTGAGGGGCAGCACAAACAGCAGCCCCGCGGCGAAAATCGGGACCATTTCCTTGGGAAGACGGGCATTGATGAACGTCACCACATCGGAATCTCGTCCCAACACGATCCCCAATACCCCCGGTCCAATCCAACACGCGATAGCCAGGATCAACGCGAAACAGGTATTCTTTTGGCCGCGCGTCCACGGTTCCTCCCGCCGGCGAAGATTCCGAAGATGCTCGCCCAGGTCCGGGAACGTTGTGGGCAGCGGATGCAGCCAAAAGAGAATCGCAGCAATACCCAACCAGAGCACGACGGCCAACGGAAGCCCGATGGCCATCCAATCGAAAAACGCGATATCAATGCCGGCTTGTTGCGAAAGCAGCCCTACGCCGATGATATTCGGCGGCGTGCCGATCATCGTCGCAATGCCCCCGGCCGCCGAGCCATAGGCCAATAACAGAAGCACGCCGGGCTCATGGGACCCGGACTCTTCCCTCGATCCGCGAACGGTCGAGAGCAGGCCAAGTGCAATCGGCACCATAATCGCCACGGACGCCGTGTTGCTGATCCACATGGACAGGAAGGCGGTGGCGAACCCCATCGCGCCGAACATCAGGACCGGCCTGGCCGTGATCCTCTTTCGGGACAACAACCAGACCGCAAACCGACGGTCCAGCCCGTGAACCACGAACGCTTCGGCCAAAAAGAAACTGCCGATAAAGAGAAAGATGATCGGGTGGGCGAACGTCGCCAGCACTTCTCTGGCCGAGCCCAACCCCATGGCAATACACAGTGCCGCACCGACCAGTGAGGTCACGGCCAGGGGAATGGCTTCCGTGGCCCAACTGACCACAACCCACACCAAAATGGCCGAGAGGACATGAGCCGACGGAGGCAGGCTGGAAAACGGGTTGAGATACACCAGGAGCGCCAGCACCGGCGCCGCATACAGGCCGACCCGTTGCCTCATTCCCCAAGCATACCGGTCTGCGGTTTTCATGCCGATGCGACCCCGGTGCCCTTTTTCGGAATGAGCCCGAACGTGGTTGATGTGATTGGAACACTCATGTCATTGGGCAAGGCACGAAAGACTAACATAGGAACACGTAAAGATCACCTTGCTCCTCGATCCGGAAGACGGCGAGCCAGTCACCAATCTTTCCTTCTTGACGAACTAGGATTTTCGCAAAAGACGGGTTATCATAGATCGTTTAGGGCACACGAACTCATCCCCCTTCTGACTCGGCAGAGCGAGCACGACGCCCAGGTGGCGGGCCTTGACCAACGGGGGCTGCGACTTGCTTCACGTCGGGCATATCCGGTATCTCCAAGCGGCACGGGCGTTGGGGGGCGGGTTGGTCGTGAGTACCCACAACTCAGTTGTCGGGTGCCGCGACGCCAATCCGGCCTGCTGTCTGCTCCTCACCCTGTCCTTCACCCACGGTGGCGCGAGGATTCAAGAAAAGCTATTCGGATACTTTCAGCATGAACAACCCGTTCCAGGCATCCTGCGACCAACTGCTGGCGTCCGTGTTCGAGGCTTTGACCACGCCGGGAGCGCAACCCTTGGTGCTTGGGCCCCATGGCTCCGGCCTCGCGTTCATCCTGAGTCTGCTGACGACCCCGCATACCGAGGCTTCTGCCTCTGCCCGGCCGCGTGAAGAAATCATCCCCCAGCATTCGCTGATTCTGACACCAACCCAAGATGAGGCGGAATCGTTATGCCGAGACATGGCGTTTTTCTTTGACTTCTTCAACCTGCCTGCCGAATCTCTGGCTTTTTTCCCGGACCGGGGCCAAGCCCCGTATGAAGCCGGGGCCCCATCCATCGATCTCATCACGCAACGGATGCGGACCTTGTTTCAGCTTCAAACCCATCGCCCCACGGTGGTCATCACGACGCCGCCCGCGGCCTTGCAGTACCTGGTTCCCGAATCCGTCTTCGCGCACTCCTGTTTGACCCTCAAAGCGGGTAGCGTGATTGAGCGGGAATCGCTGCTCCGTCATTTGCTGCGGACCGGGTATCGACGGGTGTCGGTGGTGGATATTCCCGGAGAATTCAGCGTTCGCGGGGGCATAATCGATATCTTTTCGACCGGTGCGGACGAGCCCTATCGGATCGAGTTTTTGGGCGATACCGTGGAGTCCACCCGGCAGTTCGATCCGGGCACGCAGGAATCCACCGAGTCCGTACTCTCAGCGGTGCTCCTGCCCGCCAGGGAATACCTGCTCCCGGCCGACGATTCCGACCACTCGCTTGCCGAGATCCCGCCGGACGCCGAGTGGCGATTGCCGGACTTCCACCCGTCCATGGCCACCCTGTTGGATTACTTTCCGGTTTCGCCTTTCGTGGTTATGGATCGTCCCGTCACCCTGGCGCGGCACGCACGAGAGTGGGAAGAACGCTTGCACACGGCATGGGAAGAACACGACACGTCGAATCCCGAAGTTCCGTATCCGGGTCCCGCTCAACAGGCCGCCGGATGGGATGAGTTCCTGTCGTTCCTTACCGATGGACCAGTTCTGGCGTTTGACGTGGTCACGCCCCCCGACGGTGCGTGGGCCCCAGTCATCGACCTTCCGCTCCAGTCGGCCAAGAGCGTGGGCTTGGGGCTCCGCGGAACGTCCTTTACCGAGACCCTGACGATCCTGGAACGGCTTCGCCGTGACGGGCCGGTGATGGTCGTGGTCCGATCCTCCGGACAAGTCGGGCGCTTGTCGGGGCTGTTTGCCGAACACCATGCGGCCGCGACGGAACACAACCCCCTCTCGCACGGTTTCGATCTTTCGGCACGCTTGCCGTTCTGTATTCTGCAAGGGTTTCTTTCATCGGGGTTTGTGGCGCCGTCATTGCCGTTCGCCGTGATTACCGAAGACGACGTGTTCGCCAAGATTTCCCGGCATCGCCCCCAGCCCAAGAGCAAGACCGCGACCTTTCTCTCCTCGTTGGAGGATTTGAACTCCGGTGACTACGTGGTCCACGTGCAGCATGGTATCAGCCGGTACAAGGGGCTCCGGCGACTCTCCGTGCAGGGCTTTGAGAGCGACTATCTCATCCTGGAATTCGCCGGACGGGACACGCTCTACGTGCCGCTGGACCGTTTGAACCAGGTTCAGAAATTTCGGGGCAGCGACCACGTGGCTCCGACGCTCGACAAATTGGGAGGCGCCGCGTGGGCCAAGACCAAGGCGCGCGTCAAGAAAGCCATCGAGGACATGACCGACGAACTCGTCGAGTTGTATGCCAACCGGGAAGTCGTCAGTCGCCAACCGTACCAGCAGGATAGCTCCCTGTCCCATGAATTCGACGCGGCGTTCGACTATGAAGAAACCCCTGACCAGATCAAAGCGATCGACGACATTCAACGGGATCTCCTGCTACCCAAACCCATGGACCGGCTCGTATGTGGAGACGTCGGGTATGGGAAAACTGAAGTGGCGATGCGCGCGGCGTTCCAGGCCGTCCAGGATAACCGGCAGGTGGCGGTGCTGGTGCCCACCACCCTGCTGGCGCAGCAACATTCGGAAACGTTTACGCGCCGCTTCGCGCCGTTTCCCATTCACGTGGCGACGCTCTCACGGTTTCAAAACCCCAAAGAGGTCAAGGCAGTGTTGTCCGACCTTGCCTCCGGGGTCGTGGACATCGTTATCGGTACCCACCGGCTCCTTCACAAGAACGTGCGCTTCAAAAACCTTGGTCTGGTCATTATCGACGAAGAGCAATGGTTCGGCGTTCGTCATAAGGAACGCTTGAAACAACTGCGCACGCAGGTGGACGTGTTGACGCTCACGGCGACTCCCATCCCGCGCACGCTGCAAATGGCCTTTTCCGGAGTCCGGGACCTGTCGGTGATCGACACGCCTCCGCCCGGCCGCCTGGCCATTCGCACCCAGGTCGTCCGATTCAATCCCAACCTGGTCCGCGAGGCAATCCGCCGGGAACTGGCGAGACAGGGACAAGTGTTCTATGTGCACAACCGGGTCGAAACCATCGAGCGGACCGCGGGTTGGCTTCGCGAACTCGTACCCGAAGCCCGGCTGGTCATGGCGCACGGGCAGATGAACGAACACGTGCTCGAAGGCGTCATGCTCAAGTTCTTTCACGGTGAGGCGGATATCCTGGTTGCGACTTCGATCATTCAATCGGGGCTGGACGTGCCACGCGCCAATACCATCCTCGTGGATCGGGCGGATACCTTCGGCCTGGCGCAACTCTATCAACTGCGGGGACGAGTGGGGCGCGCCGGCGATCAGGCGTATGCCTATTTCTTTTTCCCCAATGAAGAGATCCTGGGCACCGATGCCCAACGACGGCTGCTGGCCATTCAGGAATTTGCGGACTTGGGGTCGGGGTTTCGCATTGCCGCCGCGGACCTGGAAATTCGCGGTGCCGGCAACCTCCTGGGCAAACAACAGTCCGGCAACATTGCCGCGGTGGGCTTTGATCTGTATATGCAGATGGTGGAACAAGCCGTGCAACAGCGGCAAGGTGAACCCGTGGAGGAAGAGATCGAGCCGACGTTGCACGTGCCCGTGTCGGCCTTCATCCCCGACGATTACGTGGAGGACGGCCATCAACGCCTGTCTTTGTATAAACGGCTCTCGGCCAGCCAGAAGGTCGGCGATCTGGCGCTTCTGCACGGGGAGACACAGGATCGGTATGGAACGCCGCCCGAACCCGTGGAGCAGTTGTTTGAGGTGATGCAGATTCGCCTGCTCGCCAAGAAGCTGAAGGTGGAGTCGTTGGACGTTGCAAATGGCACCGTGACTGTGACCTTTGCCTCCAACGCCACGATTGCGCAGGAGAGTCTCGATTGGCTCATGCAGTACTCGGAAGGCCGGCTCCGATTTCTCTCGTCCGTCTCCTTTGCCGTACCCATGGACCTCGACGACTGGCCGGCAGTGGTCTCGGCCCTGACGACGATGTTGAATGGCCTGTTGGATGCTTCTTCGGATACCTTGATGCCTTCACTCTCATGATGCACGACCATCACCGACACAATTCGTCTTCCCGTTACTCGCCATGCCGGCGCACGTTCGGGACAACGACCTTACTGCTCATGGCCTTCTGGGTGATCACGTGTCTTGTTCCCGTTGTGTCCGCCCAATCCCCTGCTGGATCCCCGATCGGGTCGGGGACAAGCGGCGATGGTAAAGCGTTAACTGATGGGATTGCCGCTATCGTCAATACGGAGATCATTACGGTTTCAGAACTTCAAACGGAAATGGGAGATGAATTCTTTCGCTTGAAAGCTCGTTATGAAGGCGACGAACTCAAGGCGCGCCTCTCTCAGAAACGCCTTGAAGTCTTGAATCTGTTGATCGAACGAAAGCTCCTGGTCCAGGAGGCCAAGGCCAAACAAATTACGGTCAGCGATGAAGAGGTGGACCAAGCCTGGGAACAGACGCGCAGAAACCCCGGTGGGTTCCCGCCGGCGGCCACTCAATCAAAGGCCGTCCTTCGCGAAGAAATGATGGCCCGCCGAATCAGGGATATCGAGGTTCGTCGAGGAATCGTCGTCGTACCTGAAGAGGTTCTCGCCTACTTTAAAGAGCAGCAACAGCGCTTTACGTCTCCCGGCACACACCACATCCGGCAGATTCTCCTGATCCCGAAGCTGGATGAAAATCGGGAGACACTGAAAGCTCGGGCGGAAGTTCTTATGGGTCAGCTCGAGGAGGGCAGGAGTTTCGAGCAGTTGGCTGAACTGTTTTCCGATGGCTCAGAGAGCGTGGTGGGGGGCGATCTGGGTTTCGTCACGAAAGACGAACTCCTGGCCCCGTTGGGCGAAGCCTTGGACAAACTCAGCCCGGGGGAGGTCAGCCCCTTGATTGAAACGGAAAAAGGGATCCACATTCTCCGGCTCGAAGAGAACCGGCCGGGAATCACGCAACCGTTTGAGAAAGTGAAAGAAGCGATTGGGAACCGGTTGTTTCAAGAGAAAATCCAGAAATCCCATGACAAGTGGATGTCATTGCTGAAAGACCGAGCCTACATCGAAATCCGGTTTTAAAGTCCCTCCGACGCCTCGCACACTCGCCGGTTCGAGCAATCGTGCGTCGTCCGGGATGAGAAAAAGGCCCGTGCGACAAGGAACGTCTCCTTTTTTCTTGATTTCCGTGGAAAGTACTCATTAGGTGCCGTTTAGATGCTATTTGGTATATTTTTGGAGCTATTTTACTGTATTTTAGCGCACTTTTGGCGCTATTTTACATCTTTTTGGAACCTTCCTGCATCACTTTTGCTCCGAAACCGCGTCATTTGACCTCCATTTGACCTCAGGAGTGCGCAGGCTTCCGATAGGCCGGGGGGTGAGGTCGTATCACCCTGAAACGGTGCGAACAGAGCATCGAGTTCCTGCCAAGCGACAAATTTGGCCTTAAGATACGAGCCCAGCAATTTGTATGCCGGCGTCGCGTTGTCCACCCTTGTCACGTTGATCACCGGATTATCGAAGAAATTCTGAAAGAATCCGGTTTGCGTCAACTGCACGCTCTGGAGGGCTCCCGTCCCGGCGGAACGGCGGATTCTCCTGATCGCGTATTCCTGCTCTTGCCAGACAATATATTCCTGATTGCGCAAATACGGAGGGTAATCCCCACCTTCTATCTCCTCCCAATCCGGAGGCAAGCGAACTTCTTGAAAATCGTGCAAGAGAATCAGCCCACCCTGCGTATTCCACACCCTGTACAAATCATTGAGGCGGCCTTTTCGTTCGTCAGACCCGGTTCGTTCGCAGACCGGGCGGTAATAGTCGGCGGGGTTGGCAATGATCTGTTTGACGTAGGCTTCCAACTGCGGTCTGTCCTGTTCCCGAAAAAGAAGCAGGGCAGCCTGCTGGCCCTCCTCGATTGCGGGTGACACATCGACCCAGACGACAAACGCGTCGCCATCGGACGTGCCCCGGTATTCCCCTGCCAGGCGATCAAACGTCCCGGCGGTTTGGTGGCCTGCTGCCGCCCCGCGTTTAGCGCCACCGGCACGTTCATCACCGGTTAGACCTTGCGCCTGACAGACACTGAGAAACACAAGCGCAACGGCGGTTCCAAACTGCAAGACCCGGCAGCCTGAACGTCTTAACGTGACGCGGGTTTCAGCCGGGGGTGCTCCACGATTCATAACGTGCTCGCAATGCGTTCCAGAGTTCCTGGCGGCCTTCGTTCGTTTTTGAGGAATACCCCACTACCGCTTCATCAGGTTCCACTCCCAGGGTTTGGCACACTTGCAAGAGGGCCGGCCGGCGCCGGCCGCGAGACAGTTTGTCAATCTTCGTCACCACCACGATGGGTCGATACCCGAGATGGGTCAGCCATTCCAGTGTGGTCACGTCATGAGCTTCGACCCCTCGCACGTCGACCAATTGCACGACCGCGCATAACTGAGCCCGGTCTTTCAGATAGCGCTCGATCATCGGGCCCCATTGTTCACGCACCGACCGGGCGGCTTTGGCGTAGCCGTAGCCGGGCAGATCCACGAAGAAGATGGGGGACAACGTCTTGTCACTCGTGAGTATCCGGAAAAAGTTGAGCGTTTGAGTCTTTCCGGGAGTCGTGCTGACCTTGGCGATGGCCTTACGATTCAACAACGAATTGATCGCCGACGATTTGCCCACGTTGGAGCGGCCCACGAAGGCCACCTCGGGCAGACGCTCGCGAGGATAGTGGGCCGGCTTCACACAACTCTTCACAAAGTCCGCTGCTAGGATCTTCATGCTCAGATCACAGACGTCCACATGGGCGTCACGGTTTCCCGGATGCCCGTTTCATGGCCCGTTCCATTTCAAGACCGGCTTCGCGCTGTTTCACAGCCTCCCGACGGTCGTAGTGCTTCTTCCCGCGCGCGAGCCCCAACTCCACCTTGGCAATCCCGCGTTGATTGAAATACATACGGAGGGGTACCAGCGTCAGGCCCTTTTGCTGAACTTTTCCCGTTAATCTTTGCAACTCTTTCTTGTGCAACAACAGCCCACGGGCGCGCAAGGGATCATGATTCATGATGTTCCCATGACTGTATTCGCCGATGTGACAGTTATGCAGAATCGCTTTCCCTTCGGCCACCGTGGCATAGGCCTCGCGCAAATTGACCCTTCCTTGCCGGAGCGACTTCACTTCCGTGCCTTTCAGGATCAGCCCGGCTTCGACCTTTTCTTCAATCGCATAGTCGTGAAACGCCTTACGATTGCTCCCGATCAGTTTTGTCGTCGGATCTTGAGACATGCTGTTTTGCCGGCTCCTTCGAGAAAAGGACACTCCCCGGTATCGTTCCGGTCATCAATTGACCCTACCCGTTTCACGGCCTAGAATACCATTCCATGCACGCCTTTTCCTCCTCCCGGTCGGTCATCAAGGAAATTTCTCAAAGCCATGGGTTTGCGGCGCGCCTCTGGGAGTATCGTCTCCAAAAACAGTGGAAAGCCCTCGTGGGCGAGGTCGTGGCGGCCCATACCTGGCCGGCCCGGATCAAGTTTCGCAAACTGCACGTGGCCGTGGACAATTCCGTGTGGCTGCACCAGCTCCTCTATCTTAAGGCCACGTTAATGGAGAACATTCAGGCGCAGATGGAGGAACTCGAGTTGGAAGATATTATTTTCCGGATCGGGGAACTACCGGAACCCCGCGAGGACTCCGTCCACGAGACCATCGACCAAGCTCCAGTTTCTCCCGCTGCGGAGAAAACTGCCGGTGAATATACTCAAGCGGTCAATGACGAAGAGTTACGGGAGTCACTCACCAGAGTCATCGCCCGGGCGCTTTCGTCATGAACGCCCTTCCGCTCTCCATGGTACAAGTTTTAGGAGAAATCCCGGCAAATGCTCAACAGGATGCAGTTACAACACACTTTGTAGGGTAAGTCTTACGCGGGCAGGTCCTCAATCCAAAGCATTCGCTTTCCATAACGACTAGCCGCCAACGAGGAACAGAATTTCCGGTCTGCGGTCACGACCTGCCCGTCGATGGCTTCAGCCAAGGCCAGGTACAAACAATCATAGAAACTTCGCCCGGTTTGAATGGCGAGGGCAAATGCAGGTTTCGTCAATCGTTCATTGAAATGTTTTTGTAAGGGGACCCGTTGCAGTTCCTTCAGGATCGCCTCCCCTTCTTCGGTAGCCAACTCATCACGGCGGATTTTCTTGGAGAGGACGTTGCTCAACTCCAAATGAAAAAACGCCGGAACGTGAAGCGAAGCATTCAACAACGGTAACCGGCCAGCCTCTTCGGAGTGAATTTCAGGAAGAAACCATTTGATTCCGACGCTCGCATCCACTACGTAGCGGGTCACCTATCCCGTTCCTCTCGAATGAGGGGCGTACTGTCACTGAACGTTCTGCCTGCCCGGTTGAGAGTTTTCTTCAATTTCGCAATTCGTTTCCATGCGCCTTCATAGTCGGGAACCGCTTCTTCCAAAATGGTCTTCACTTCCGATTGCAACGACCGGCCATGTTCCCTGGCCCGTTTCTTTAACCGTTCTACCACCTTGTCATCCAGTTGCCGAACGAGAACCTGTGCCATGCTTCCCTCCCCAATCCATTCGGTGCCTTCTCACATGATAGCAAAATGATAGCATGTGATCCGAGAAGGGGCAAGTAGAGTCTGGATTCTCGATCGGGTCGGGGGTGACGGAAGAAGGAGAAGCGTTATGAAACCCTCTACCTCCCCTTGCCTCTCCTTACAAAGGAGGGGAATAGAAATAGCTAGGACGGGACGAGGTCATCGAACAGGATCTGAATGTTTTGTCGTTGTTCGGGGGTTGATGGGTCGGGAATGGGGCCGAGCCAGCCTTTGGTCCGGCCTAGGCTATAGGTGAACCCAGCGCGGGCTGAGCGTTGGAATTCGCGGCGAAACGCGGCTTCTTCGACGCTCAATTGTTGTCGCGCGTCCGCTGTGGCTTGTGTGGCCAGATACCGGCGTAGCGTTTCGGGTTCTGTCCACTGGGGATCGGAAAACACATAAAGAATGACTTCCCGATAGAGCGTGGCCGGATCATCGGGAGTCGTGGGACGCACTTTCATGGACCGGAAATCATGATGGCTTGCGCCGACTTTCTGGAACCGACGGATAAGGGTTTCGATATCCGGATCACTCGTCCACGCCGGCACATGCACGGCCACCACGGTGCCTTCCTGGCTCCCAATGCTGAAAGGCGGTATCGTGCGATCGGGTCTGGACAGGAACATGCCTCCCGCAATCAGCGTGAAGCCGCCCAGCAAAACGGTCAGTCCTATTCTGACGACGGGATCGAATGGCTTTTTGGGCATTGGAAAGATAAAGGACGCGCTCCCTCACCCCTGCCCCCGGATCAAGTCCGGAGCAAGCTTCTCTATGTGGGGAAAGGGAGAAATAAAAAGACACTGGATTCCCGCTTTCGCGGGAATGACAGAAGAAAAGACAGGGATGACAGAGAGGGAATTCATGAAGACCCGTTGGTCTCCGCCGCAGGGCCGGTGCCGTTGCTGCCATCGCTCCCGTCGTCCTCGCTGCTCTCGGCGAGTTTCGCCACGTCCACGACCCGGTCGGTCTCTTCCATCTCGATGAGACGAACCCCTTGCGTAGTGCGCCCGATGTCCCGGAGAGCTTCGATTTTGGTCCTGAGGATTTTTCCTTCGGACGTCATGATCATGATTTCATCGGATTCCTTGACCTGATGAAAGGAAACAGCCGATCCGTTTCGTTCGTTCACCTTGATACTGATTATCCCGCGCCCTGCCCGGCCTTTTGTACGGTACTCGGTCGCCAACGTTCGTTTCCCGAACCCCTTTTCGGTCACGGTCAGGATCGAGGCCTCCACCTGCGGCTGGATAATGACCATCCCGATCACGTGATTGGTTTCGTGAAGGCGAATGCCCCGGACTCCTCGTGCGGTCCGGCCCATGGGCCGGACATCCCGTTCCCGAAACCGACTGATGAGGCCTTCCCTGGTGCCCAGCATGATATCGTTCCGGCCGTCCGTGATTTCCACGCCGATCAGCTTGTCCCCTTCCTCCAACGTCAGGGCGATGATGCCGCCCTGCCGGGGGTTGCCGTAGGCGGATAATTTCGTTTTCTTGATATAGCCCATGCGGGTCGCCATCACGACGTACAAATCATCGGGGAATTCCCGAACCGGCAGCGTGGTGGTCACCCGTTCGTCCGGGCCCAGGGCCAACAGATTCACCATGGCCTTGCCTTTGCTCGTCCGGCCGGCTTCGGGCAGTTCATGCAGTTTGAGCCAGTACACTTTCCCCGCGTTGGTAAAGAACAGGATGTAATCATGCGTCGAGGCGGTAAAAATCTTTTCGACGAAATCTTCTTCCTTGACCCCCATGCCGATCTTGCCTTTCCCGCCGCGACGCTGCGCCCGGTATTCGGACACGGGATGGCGCTTGATGTAGCCTTCGTGGGAAATGCTCACGGCCATGGTTTCATCCGCGATCAAGTCCTCGATGTTGATCTCGGCTTCCTGCGGCACGATTTGGGTTCGGCGTTCATCCTGATAGGCGTCCTTGAGTTCGATCAGCTCGTCCTTGATAACCTGTTTGACCAGGTCCTCCGAACCCAGGATGGCCTGCAGCGAGGCGATCCTGGCTTTCAGTTCTTCATATTCTTCGGAGAGCTTGCGCTGTTCGAGTTGCGTCAACCGTTGGAGCCGCATGTCCAGGATGGCCTGGGCCTGAATCTCCGACAGCGGGAATTGTTGTGTCAGGCCCGTCCTGGCTACGTCGGGCGACGCCGCCCCGCGAATCAACGCAATCACTTCATCCAGGTGCGACAGGGCCACGGTGAGGCCTTCGAGAATGTGCGCGCGTTCCTGAGCTTTCCGTAACTCGTAGGCGGTTCGCCGGATGACCACTTCGCGCCGGTGCTCGAGAAAGGCCGCCAGGATCCGCTTGAGATTCAAAATCTCGGGCCGGTTATTCACGAGCGCGAGCATGATGACGCCGAACGTATTCTGGAGTTGAGTGTGCTTGTACAACTGGTTCAGGATGACGGGCGGGAGTTCGCCTTTCTTGAGTTCGATCACCACGCGGATGCCGTCACGGTCCGATTCGTCCCGAATGTCGGAAATGCCTTCCACGCGTTTCTCCTGCACCAACTCGGCAATTTTCTCCAGCAGCTTGGCCTTGTTCACCTGATACGGAATTTCGGTCACGATGATGCTCGACCGGTCCCGCTTCTCATCGGTTTCCACGTGTGTCCTGGCGCGGACGGTCAGCAGCCCTCGGCCGTGTTCATAGGCGTCTCTGATGCCTTGCGTGCCATAGATGAATCCGGCCGTGGGAAAATCCGGACCCGGGATCATGGTCATCAAGTCCGCAATCGACGCTCCGGGATTCTCAAGGAGATGGGTCAAGGCGGCGAGGACTTCGCCGAGATTATGCGTGGGGATGTTGGTGGCGTAGCCCACGGCGATCCCCCCGGCGCCGTTGATTAACAGGTTGGGAACCTTGGCCGGCAGTACCAGCGGTTCGACGTCCGATTCATCATAGGTGGGGCCGAAATCGACCGTTTCCCGGTCGATGTCCGCCAGCATTTCACCGGCCAGCCTCGTGAGCCGCGCTTCGGTGTAGCGCATGGCGGCCGGCGGGTCGCCGTCCACCGACCCGTAATTCCCCTGGCCGTCCACCAGGGTATAACGCATGTTGAAGTCCTGGGCCATGCGCACCTGCGTATCGTAAATGGCGGAATCGCCGTGGGGATGATAATTCCCCATGATTTCGCCCACGATCTTGGCCGACTTGCGGTAGGCTCTGTTGTGCGCCAAGCCCATCTCGTTCATGCCGTACAGGATGCGCCGGTGCACGGGCTTCAGCCCGTCACGGACGTCCGGCAAGGCGCGGCCCACGATGACGCTCATGGCGTAATCCATGTACGACAGGCGCATCTCGTCTTCGATGGCGACTTGAGTGAAACGTTCTTCGGTGGGCATCGTGGGTGGGGGAATCGGGGTTCCTGGCGACTACACGTCCAACCGGCGGACCTCCAACGCGTGTTGCTGGATGAAGTTCCGTCGCGGTTCGACTTCGTCACCCATGAGAATGGTGAAAATCTCGTCCACGCCCGTCATGTCTTCGAGTTTCACCTGAAGCAGGGATCGCGTCTCGGGGTTCATGGTGGTTTCCCACAGTTGCAGGGGATTCATTTCTCCCAGACCTTTATAGCGCTGAAGATTCAATCCCTTTTTCCCCACCTCCAGGATCTCCCGAACGAGTTCATCCGTGGAGGCAAAAGTGGTTTCCGCGTCATTCACTTTCATGCGATATCCGGGACGGCCCAACCCGATGGCATTGGGCGCCAATTTCTGCAGTTCCCGAAAATCCGCGGACCCCACCAAGTCATGGTTGACTTCGAGGTGCGACACCACGCCGTTCGTCGGCAACCGGCAGACGATTTTGTTGGATTGATGTTCTTCATCTTCCACCAGGTCCACGTGGACCGTGGCCTCCGGATAGGCCATGGTCAACCGTTCCTTCACCCGCTCGATCAACTCCAGGACGGCAGGCCGGTTTTTTAAGAGTTCGCGCCCCAGGGCCGGCTCGTCCACGAACGCGCGCAACAGACCGGAGCCCTGTTTTTTCCCGCTCAGTCTTCCCAGCAGATCTTCGAACTCGATCATTTTCTTCAAGACGGGATTGAGCGTCTGCCCGCTGATAAACGCGTGATGACTGTCCACGTAGACTTCCACGGCTTGGCCCGCCAACTCGGCCAGGTAGTCGTTCAGGGCCTGTTCATCTTTGAGATACTGCTCGGATTTGCCTTTTTTCACTTTAAAGAGCGGGGGCTGCGCGATGTACACGTAGCCCCGATCGATCAGTTCATGCATCTGGCGAAACAAAAACGTGAGGAGCAGCGTGCGAATGTGGCTTCCATCCACGTCCGCATCCGTCATCAATATGATCTTGTGGTACCGGGCGCGGCTCAGGTCGAAGGCTTCCTTGTCATCCTTGCCTTTTTCCGCGTCATCCCGCTTGTGGCCGATTCCCGTTCCCAAGGCCATGATGAGCGTTCGAATCTCTTCGCTCGACAGCATTTTATCGAACCGCGCTTTTTCGACGTTCAGGATCTTCCCTTTCAGTGGCAGGATGGCTTGAAATTTGCGATCGCGGCCCTGTTTCGCCGACCCGCCGGCTGAATCTCCTTCGACGATGAACAACTCGCTCAGGGCCGGATCCTTTTCCGAGCAATCGGCGAGTTTCCCGGGCAGCGATCCGCCGTCCAAAGCGCTTTTCCGGCGTATGAGATCCTTGGCTTTCCGTGCGGCCTCGCGCGCCCGGGCCGCGTCTGCCGCCTTGCCGATGATCCGCTTGGCCACGGCCGGATTTTCTTCAAAATACGTCCCGAGGCCTTCGTTCACGGCGACTTCGACGATCCCTTTGACCTCGCTGTTGCCCAACTTGGCTTTGGTTTGTCCCTCGAATTGCGGGGCCCGCACTTTGACGCTGACCACCGACGTGAGGCCTTCCCGCACGTCGTCGCCCGTGAGCGAGTCCATGTCCTTTTTCAGAAGATCGTTCGCGCTCGCATAGGAATTGATCGTCCTGGTCAGGGCCGCCTTGAACCCGATCAGATGCGTGCCGCCTTCCCGTGTATTGATGTTGTTGGCAAAGGAGAAGAGGTTTTCGGCGTAGCCGTCGTTGTACTGAAGCGCGACTTCCAAAATGGCGTCCGGTTTTTCGACGGAAATAAAAATTGGTTTGTGGAGCGGGGTTTTGGCTTGATTCAAATGTTCGACGAACGACACGATCCCGCCCTTGTAACAAAAGACCTGTTCTTTTTGACTACGTTTATCGGCAAGAGAGATCGACAGGCCCTTATTGAGGAAGGCCAATTCCCGCAGGCGTTGGGCCAGCACGTCGAAACTGCACTCGATCGTCTCGAAAATGGTCCCGTCGGGTTTGAACGTAATTTTCGTCCCCCGCTTTTTGGTCACTCCCGTCACCTGCAGCGGGGCGGCCGGAGTTCCCCGGTCATAGACCTGTTCAAAGACCTGCCCGTCTTGCCAGATTTCCAGTTCCAGCCATTCCGACAAGGCGTTGACGACGGAGATGCCCACCCCATGGAGGCCGCCGGATACGGTGTAGGCGCCCTGCTCAAACTTTCCGCCCGCGTGGAGGACGGTCAAGGCGACTTCGGCCGCCGACTTGTTCTGTGTGGGATGGAGCCCCGTGGGAATGCCCCGGCCATTGTCCGTGACCGTGATACTGCCGTCGATTTCCAAGGAGACCTCAATCGTCTCCCCATAACCCGCCATGTGTTCATCGACGCTGTTGTCCACCACCTCGTAGACGAGATGGTGCAGGCCGTCCGGACCCGTACTGCCGATGTACATCGCGGGTCGTTTCCGAACGGCTTCGAGGCCTTCGAGCACACGGATCTGCTCCGCACCATAGCCGCTTTGTTCGACGGGTTCTTCGGGAAAACCTGAGGGATCAAGACCTGTGGCAGGTGACGGATCGTTTGGCAAACGCTGAGGGTTCATCTCCTCGTGAAACATGCTATTTCAGTATACATGACCATTACACTTTGACGGGCATCACGACGGCCTGGAACAAGGCGTTGTCCTTCTCCCGGATCAAACACGGGCTCAGGGAGGCTTCCATATTGAGCACGACCGTCTCGCTTTCCAGGACGCTCAACACGTCAAGCAGATATCGGGCATTGAATCCGGCGGAAAATTCCTCGCCGTTGAAACTGGCGGGAATCTCTTCATTCGCTTCTCCCATGTCCGGATGACTCGAAAAAAGCGTGATCGCCTTCTTTGAAAACGTAAGCTTGACGGCATAGGTCTTGTTCTGGGACAGGACCGAGACGCGTCGCAGGGCGCCTTCGAGATCATCGCGGTTCACCGTGATCTGTTTATTGCCCGCCTTGGGAATGACCTGCTGATAGTTGGGGTAATTCCCTTCCATCAGCCGGGATGTGAGGACCAGCCCGCTTTTTCTGAAGATCAACATGTTCTTGGTAAAGCCGATCATCGGCTCATCTTCGTCCTCTTCCAGCAGGCGGCGAATTTCAGCCGCAGCCTTTTTGGGGACGATCACTTTTTCTTCTTGCTCAGGGGACGACTTTTTGTCCGTCGCCAACTTCTGCTCCGCCATGGCCAACCGATGCCCATCCGTCCCCACCAACCGGATCATCGGCGTCCCGCCTGCGCCTGTGACGACTACCAACAACCCGTTGAGTACGTAACGCGTATCGTTGTCCCCCACGGCAAACAGGGTCTTGCGAATGAGCTGCAATAAGCCCGTGCCGGGCAAAGGAATGAGGCCGTCCCGCTCAATGGCGGGCAGGGGCGGAAAATCCTTGCTGGGGAGCCCGACGACCTTGAATTCACCGCGGCCGGTCGTAATGGTAACCAGGCAATCCGACGAGACCGTCATGGCGATTTCCTGGTCCTTGATTTCTTTGAGAATCTCATAGAGCTTTCTGGCGGAGAACGTGACCGACCCGGGTTCCTCGACCGTGGCTTTGTAGAGGCCCCGCATGCCGAGTTCCAAATCCGTCGCCGAAATGTCCAGGCCTTCCTTTTTCGCTTCCAGAAGGACGTTCGCTAGGCTTGGCATGGTGTTTCGTTTTTCCACGATACCCTGGACGCGATGGAGGGCCGTCAACAGGACTTCTCGTTCCACCGTCACTCGCATGAGAGGCTCCCTTCTGTTACGCCTTTCCGATTTCTTCTTTGAGACTGTCCAGCGTCGCCCGCAAGGCGTTGTCCTTCTCGAGGGCTTTTTCTATCTGGCGACACGCATGGATGATGGTGGTGTGGTCTTTTCCTCCGAACTCGCGTCCGATTTCCGGGAACGAGGCGTCCGTGAGTTCTCGACAGAGGTACATGGCAATTTGCCGGGGATGAACCACGGTCTTGGTTCGGCGCTTGGATTTGAGTTCGGCGACTTTGACGTGAAACCGCTTCGCCACCACGTCTTGCACGTCTTCCGGGGTGATCACCTTCTTTTTGTTCCCCAGCAGATCACGAAGGACGGTTTTCACCATATCCATGGTAATGGGCTGGCCCGTCAGTGTGCTGTATGCTCCCAGACGGATTAACGCACCTTCCAATTCCCGTATATTGCTTTTTAATCCCTCGGCCAGAAGGTGAATAACTTCTTCGCCGATCACAATCCCTTCTTCCTCTGATTTCTTTCGCAGGATTGCGATCCGGGTTTCGACGTCCGGCGGTTGCAGGTCTGCAATTAACCCCCACTCGAATCGTGAGCGTAATCGTTCTTCCATCGACGGCATCTCTTTCGGAAAGCGGTCGCTCGATAAAACGATCTGTTTTCTGTCCTCATACAGCGCGTTAAAGGTATGAAAAAATTCTTCCTGCGTCCGCTCTTTTCCCGCGAGAAATTGAATGTCGTCGATCAGGAGCATATCGATGTTTCGATAGCGCCGGCGTAGTTCCATCATCTTGTCGTATCGGATCGAGTTAATGACTTCATTCGTGAACTGTTCCGTCGTGACGTATGCAATCCTCAGGTCACCTTTCTCCATGACGAAATTCCCTATGGAATTGAGGAGGTGCGTTTTCCCCAAGCCTACGCCCCCGTAGATAAAGAACGGGTTATATGAGCGCGCGGGCTGCTCGGCGACGGCAAGGCTTGCCGCGTGGGCGAACTGGTTGCTAGCCCCAACGACAAAATTCTCGAAGGTATATTTTGGATTCGGTAGTTGGCGGTGGACCCGCGTCTGCTGGGGAGCAGTTGGCAACTTATCCGCTTCCTGTCCAGCGTCGGGCGATGACGGCTCACCGACAATAAATTCGACGTCGATTTTTCCTTCTTCGCCTAGCCGAACCGCTTGTAAGGCTTCGCCGATCATCTCTCGATAATTTCTTCCCAGCCATTCCCCGAAAAATTTATTGGGAACGACAATTGTCGCTTTCGTCCCGTTCAGTTCGCCCAATTTTGTCGGGTTAAACCACGTTTCTATGACCTCATGGCCCATTTTCGCCTGGATGAAGCCCAAGGCTTCTTTCCAGAGACCCAATGTCTGTTGTTCAGTCTTTTCCATTATAATTATTCACAGGTTTATTAACACCTGTTTATAACTTATTTTCCCTTAAAAATATTCTTCTATTTACCGGATTTCACTCGCCCAACAAACCATTTTCTTCACGACTCATCACAAGTCTTTAACCTCTTATCCCTCCACTTTTCCCGATATTTCTTGTCAGTGTTTCTCAATATATTCAACAAGATATAACGAAAATTCCTTATTCACAGCCCCTACTCCTTTTCCTACTCCTACGGATTTTCTCTTTTATGAAATCAGGAAATAATAGTCTCAGCCTCAAAAATCATTTTCAGCACGTCAGGATAATTAATCGATGGATATGACGATTCTGTCATATTTTCTGTAGACGCAAGTGTATAACACGGGAAAGAAACCGGCTTGGCGGATCCGGGACGCTCTTTCAGAAAGACCCCCTGCGCGGAGCAGTCCGAAAAATCTGATGTCGCAATAAGCTCTTCCATAGAGGATTCTGACGCGGGAGATAATAAAAAGAGAACTTTCCTCATGATTCAAAAGACCATGACTCGGTCGGCCTGGCACAGCAAGGAAGTGATACCCGATAGGGAGACTTCTCGAACGGCAAAATCCGGATCGACGGGAAAAGCCTCACGACTCCCCTCAGGAATGACAATGGGAAGTTCCAGATCCTGGATCGTGGGAAGATATTTTTCCAGAATTTCTACCTCAACAACCTCACTTGTTTCCTCAGTCACGAGCATTCTCGCTTGTCCGAGCAAAACAACCGTGACCGATGCCGATCCTGTTGACAAGCCCAAGGCGATCCGAAGGCCTTCGGTTGGACGATGGGTTTCCAGGGGATTGCTCTGAATCAAGACGAGAATCGAAAGGCCCATAATCGAAAGGACAAGCGGATTCTCGCCGTAGAAGGAACGACAACCCGTTTTTGGTCGATGAAAAAAAATTGAAGATAGCCTCATTGTGTATGAGGCACGGACTCTGATGATGAAGATAGAAAAGCTTTAAAAAGAGACGATGTTCTACGCATCACTACGTATCAAGAAATAAAGAAAAAATCGTATTCGCAACACAAGAAAAAGTCAATTCATGTTTCTACGTGTTTGCGGAATCCGAGGCGTTTGCGGATCGCTGTTGAGGCGGAATCCAAGGCATGAATCTCCTGCTCTTTCGTTGCCATATTTCTGAGAATGACCTGGTTATTCGCGGCTTCATCGTCGCCTATGATGACGACATAAGGCGCGTTGAGCCGGTCTGCGGAGCGCAGGAGAGTCTTCAGGGTTGAAGCGGTGTAATCCGTATCGGCTTTCAGATGATGTGAGCGGAGGGAATCCATGAGAGTATTGCCGACCTCTCTCCCTTTTTTGCCGAACGATGCCACAAACACCCAGGGCTCAAGTTCCGGCAGACTTGAATCGGGAAGGGCGAGAATGACCCGCTCTAGGCCGATGGCGAAACCCACCGCCGGGGTGGGGACGCCACCCAACGTTTCAAACAATCCATCATATCGTCCGCCGGCACCAATCGCATTTTGTGCACCGAGTACGGAACTGGAGACCTCGAAGGTCGTCATTGAATAATAATCCAGTCCTCTGACGAGCCGGGGATTGATCGAATATGGAATGGCTAAGGCTTGTAACCCCTGCAACACACGATCAAAGTGTTCTTTGGATGAAGTGGAAAGAAAACCCGTGAGAAAAGGAGCATCGGTCGTGGCTTCACGACACTTGGGAACCTTGCAATCCAAAGTTCGAAGAGGGTTGGTCTCAAGTCGCCGCCGGCAGTTTTCGCAGAGCCCGTCCGCTTTGGTTTTCAGAAAGGAAACCAATTCTTCTTTGTAGGCTTGGCGGTCCGCAAGTTGGCCCAGTGAATTGAGTTCCAACGAGAGTCCGGGTAATTGGAGCGCTGAAAAATATCTCCAGAGCAGTGTGATAACCTCTACGTCGGCGGACGGATCGGAACTCCCGACATATTCCACTCCGAACTGGTGAAATTGCCGCAACCGTCCGGCCTGAGGGCGTTCGTGGCGAAACATCGGCCCAATGTAATAGAGTTTTCGCGAGGCCTCATAGGTTTTAAGCCCCCGTTCGATAAACGCGCGAACGACACCCGCGGTTCCTTCGGGACGAAGCGTGAGGGAAGTGCCGTCCTTGTCCGGAAAGGTATACATTTCCTTTTCGACGATGTCCGTGGTGCCCCCGATACTGTGAACGAACAGGTCCGTTCTCTCGAAAACCGGGATCCGGATTTCATGGAAGCCAAACGCCTGCGCAAGCGCATGCGCGGACCGCTCCACCACGCTCCACTTCGGTATTTCGTCCGGAGTAATATCCTTGATGCCCTTAATTCCTCGAATCACCGTGACGGTCCTTTGCTGATGAGAAAGAGGAAGAGATGCGCTCCTTGCGACTATAGAAGGGGGACTTCAGGGAGTCAACGGAGTGGACGACCGCGAAGCAGACGGGCCACCAAACCTGATTTGACAGTCAATAAGCGGGAATTTACAATCCTTTCATTATTACCGTTTCGGAAAGAGGGCCTTGACCATGTCCATGACGTATCGACAACCGTCGAATCTCAAGAGAAAACGAGACCACGGGTTTCGCAAGCGAATGAGCACCAAAAGCGGGAGAAAAATACTCGCCCGCCGTCGCCGAAAAGGCCGCTACCGCCTGACCGTATCCGATGAGTGACGTTTCCTCACGGTGCCCGCCGGTATTCTTGAAAAAAACAGAAGACTTCGAGCGAGTCAAACGGGAAGGAAAGCGCACTACGACGCGATTCTTTAACGTGGTTTCCTGCCGTTCCGGCCTTGGGAATGCCCGGGTCGGAATCGTGGTGGGACGTCGGCTGGGCAATGCGGTGGTACGGAACAGAGGGAAACGCATTTTTCGCGAATTGGTGAGACACACGTACCAGTGCTTTGTGAAGGGGCATGACATCGTCATCTTCCCCAAACGGCCGGCGCTGGAACTCAACCATCAACGCCTCCAAGAAGCGTGGATAACGACCCTGATCAGCCAGGAGCTGATGTTTGCCCCTAACCCCCCTGCCCCCCTTGTCAGAGGGGCGTGAGAGAGATGCGAAAACTAGCGTTGTGGCTCATCGTCGCGTACCAGAAAATCGTGTCTCCGTATTTGGGAGCGCAGTGCCGCTTTGAACCAACCTGCTCACGCTATACCAGCGAAGCGATCACCCGTCACGGTCTGCTCAGAGGAGTGGGATTAGGGGTTTGCCGGCTTCTGAAGTGCCATCCCTTCCATCCGGGCGGGATTGATCCCGTTCCCTGATCGGCTACACAAGGGTTCTTCGGTTCTAGTAAATGGAAAAACGGATTCTCATCTTCCTGCTCCTGTCGTTCGCCATCATATTCAGCTTCGACTTTATTCTGAAAGAGTTGGGGCTGGTGCCCGAACCCCCACCCGTTGAGGAGGGCCAAGAGGCCGCGCCAGCCGGGGGTGAATCTCTTCCGCCTGAAGTCCGTGACGCCACAGCCGGGGTTCGTGCAAACGGCGATGCAACGGCTCTCCCGAGCCCGCTTCAGTCAAGGGAGGAGGAACAGGTAGCAGAAGTCGAGACTCCGTTGTATCGGGTCGCGTTCACGAACCGCGGCGCGCAGATTCAAAGCTGGAAACTGAAACAGTATCTGACCCAGGACGACGACGATCCCCAGCCCATCGAGTTCGTGTACCCGGAAGGACATTTTGCCGGACCGGTGTCCATGCAGGTTGAAGATCCCGAGGTGAACGCCATGCTCAACACCGGCCTGTTTGAAGTCAGCCGGGATTTTGAAACACTCGACGAGGCTCATCCCACGGGCCATCTGACCTTTTCTTATCGGAACGAGGAAAAGGGGCTGCAGGTGGAGAAGGAATTTACCTTTACCCATGACTCTTACCTGGTTGATACGTCCATTCGCGTCGAAGGTCTGGACAATACCGTGGCGGTCATGTTGGGCACCAACTTCGGAGTGGTGGAATGGGGGCAGGGATTCATCGGCGCCTTGGGGCCGGCGTGGATGATCGACGGCGCGCTGGAAAAGGAAAGCCCGGACCCCGAGATCCGGCGTACCGGAGACCTGCGCTGGGCGGCTCTGCAGGACAAATATTTCATCAGCGTCATGATTCCCCAGGGAGCCCAAGGCGTCTTCGCGAAAACCGAAACCGAACACGTGGTGACCTCCGGCGTGGAGTTTCCGGTTGACGCCGAAGGGAGCCGGATCGTGTTTCAGCTCTATGCCGGGCCCAAGCAATTCGATCTCATGCGATCGTTGGGCCACGACCTGGAAGATACCATCGATTTCGGCTGGTTCATTTACGGGAGTTGGAGCATCGTGAAAGCGGTGGCCAAGCCGCTGTTCTACGTGCTGCGATTCGTCTATGACTACACTCAGAATTACGGCGTGGCGATCATTCTTTTAACCTGCGGCATCAAGCTGTTGTTCGTGCCCCTGCAGTACAAGAGCTACAAATCCATGCAGGGCATGCAGAAAATTCAGCCCAAGATCCAGGCCGTGCAGGCCAAGTTCAAAGACGATAAAGAACGCCTCAACCGGGAGCTGATCAAGCTGTACAAAGAGCACAAGGTCAATCCCGTGGGCGGGTGTGCGCCCATGCTGTTACAAATGCCCGTCTTCATTTCACTGTTTAACATTCTGTACATGACCGTGGATCTGCGGCAGGCCCCGTTCATGCTGTGGATTACGGATTTGTCGATCCCGGATCCTTTCTACGTATTTCCGATCCTGATGGGTGCGTCGATGGTGCTCCAACAAAAAATCATGCCCACCACGATGGATCCCACCCAAGCCAAGATGATGCTGTTGCTCCCGGTGTTTCTGACGTTTCTCTTTTTGAACTTCCCCGCGGGGCTGGTGATCTATTGGTTGACCAATAACGTGTTGACGATCCTCCAACAGGTGGTCACGGACCGGTTTATTTTAAAACCCGCACCCGCCGCCGCTCCGGCGCCGGCCACTGAGGATGCCTCCACGAAATCCGATAACGGGGAACCTCCCAAAAAGAAAAAGGGGAAAGCCAAGCAGGCTCAGGAAGAAGCAAGTGATTAGCGGGTTCTCCAATGGGAAACTCGATAGACGATACCATTTGTGCGATCGCGACTCCCGTGGGGGAAGGAGGAATCGGTATCGTTCGGATCAGCGGCGCCCACGCCGTTGACATCGCCGCGCGCGTCGTTCGCCCCCGCAACCAACAGCCCCTGCAACAACTGGAAAACTACCGCCTCTATCTGAGCGACGTCCTGTACCCGGAATCCCCTCTCCCCCCTGGAGAGGGTCAGGGTGAGGGTCCGGCCATTGACGAAGCCCTGGTCGTGATCATGCGCAAGCCCCGTTCATATACGGGCGAAGACGTGGTGGAAATCCAGACCCACGGCGGGGCCCGGATTCTGCAGGCCACGTGTCATGGCCTGATCAGACACGGCGCCAGAATGGCGCAACCCGGAGAATTTACCAAGCGGGCGTTTCTCAACGGCCGGTTGGATCTCACCCAGGCGGAAGCGGTGCTCGATACGATACAAGCCACGACCTCGCGGAGCCTGCAAGCCGCGCAATCCTTGCTGCGTGGATCCCTCTCAAAGGAAGTCGATGCCCTCCGCGAAAGATTGATTCGCGTGCTGGCGCACGTGGAAGCCGGGATGGATTTTGCCGAAGAGGATATTACCTTTATCCAGGCGGCTGAAGTGCAACAAGCCTTGACGGACACGCGACTGGCCGTTGAGCAATTGATCGCGTCCTACGAGGAAGGCCGCCTGATCCGGGAAGGCATCAAGGTCGCGATCATCGGCCGGCCCAACGTGGGCAAATCGAGCCTGCTCAACGCGCTGCTGAAACTGGATCGCGCGATTGTATCGGATCAACCCGGCACGACCCGCGACGTGATCGACGAGTCGTTGAACGTCCGGGGCATCCCCCTGCGCCTGCTGGATACCGCGGGCCTGCGACGGACGCGGGATACGATCGAAAGCGAAGGCATTCGTCGAACCGAGGATGCGATCGCGGAAGCCGACGTGTTGTTACTCGTGCTGGACGGCGCCGGGGGGATAACCGACGAAGACCGCGCTGTGTGCGAAACGTACGGCTCACGACGACACCTGCTCGTGATGAATAAAATGGATCTCCCCGAATCCCGGTCGTTTGATGCGAACCAGCTACATGAGGGTACAGGACCGGAGTTTGTGAAAGTATCCGCCAAAACAGGTGAAGGCCTTGATCATTTGACGTCGGTCATTCAAAGTGTCTGCCTCAAGGAAGGGCTGGAAGCGACCCCATCCGTGCTGGTGACGCGGCTGCGGCACAAGGCCAGCCTGGAGCGTGCGCACCGCTCCGTGGAAGAGGCCATGCGTTCGCTTGAACGAAAAGAATCCGGAGAATGCGTGGCGTTGGATATCCGAGCCGCGCTCGATGCACTGGGAGAAATCACCGGAGCGGTGAGCACCGAGGACATTCTGGAACGAATATTCCAGGACTTCTGCATCGGGAAGTAGTAACTAGGTATATATAACTATGTCCATTCAACGTGACATCATCGTCATCGGGGGAGGGCACGCCGGGTGCGAGGCCGCGCTGGCCGCGGCCCGGATGGGGTGCCGGGTCCTTCTGCTCACCATCGATCAGGACAAGATCGCGCACATGCCGTGTAATCCCGCAGTGGGCGGAATCGGCAAGGGGCATCTGGTCAAGGAAATCGACGCGTTGGGCGGAGAGATCGGCCGCAACACGGATAAGGCGGGCATTCAATTCCGCATGCTGAATACGAGAAAAGGCCCGGCGGTGCGGGCCACGCGCGTCCAGTGCGACAAGGCCCTGTATCGCAAGGCCATGCAGGAGACGCTGGAGCGTCAGTCCAACCTCGAGATCGTGTCGGGTACGGCCGACCGCCTGTTGACGAAAGGCGGCGCGATCCGCGGGGTGGTGACGGATACCGGTGAGACCGTCCATGCGAAGGCGGTCATCATTACATCGGGCACGTTCTTAAAGGGGTTAATCCATATTGGCATGAGCCATATGCCCGGCGGTCGAGCCGGCGAGGCGCCGGCCGAGCACCTGTCGGATTGCATGCGGGATTTCGGGTTTGAAGTCGGGCGTTTGAAAACGGGCACGCCTCCGCGATTGCATCGGGACACGATTGATTTCGGCGTCATGGGCGAACAGCCCGGCGACGTGCCGCCGCGCCCCTTTTCATGGCGGACGTCGAGCATCACGAACCCGCAAATTTCCTGTCACCTCACGTATACCACTGAACGGACGCATGACATCATCAGGAACAACTTGGACAGATCGCCAATGTACATGGGGGTGATCGATTCCACGGGGCCGCGGTATTGCCCGTCGATCGAGGACAAGGTCGTCCGGTTTCAGGATAAAACTCAGCACCAGGTCTTCGTGGAGCCCGAGGAACTGGATTCCCCGTCCTTTTACCCCAACGGCATTTCGACCAGCCTGCCGGTGGACGTGCAAGCCGCCATCCTGAAGACCATCCCCGGACTCGACCGCGCCACGATGCTGAAGCCCGGCTATGCCATCGAATACGACTACTTTCCGCCGTACCAGCTCCACCAGATCCTCGAGACCAAGAACGTGAAGGGGTTGTACCATGCCGGCCAGATCAACGGGACCTCCGGGTATGAAGAGGCCGCGGCCCAGGGACTCATGGCCGGGATCAATGCGGCGCTGCAGGTCAAGGGTGACCCGCCGCTCATCCTGGATCGGTCGCAGGCCTACATCGGCGTGCTGATCGACGATCTCATCACGAAGGACGCCCGAGAGCCATACAGGATGTTTACGTCGCGGGCGGAGTACCGGCTCCTGTTGCGCGAGGACAATGCGGATCAGCGGCTGATGGAAACCGGGCACCGGCTGGGCCTGGTGCCGGATGATCTGTATGCAAAATTCCAGGAAAAACAACGTGTTGTGGAGAAAGAAACCCGTCGCCTGTCAGAGACGCGTCTCCCCTGGACGCCGGAACAGGCAGAGCGGTGGACCCAAATAGAGCCCAAATTACCCGATCCCGGCGCCACGATGGCGCAATTGCTCAAGCGTCCGGAGCTGACCTACGACCTCTTGATGGACATTGCCGGTGACAGGGATCCGGTAACCACGCAAATCGGCGAAGCCGTTGAAATCTCAATAAAATACCATGGTTACATCAAACGCCAGCTCGAACAGATTGAAAGATTTCAGAAACTGGAAGGGAAAAGCATACCCGCGAACTTCCGGTACGACCAGGTGACCGGGTTTTCGAACGAGGTCGCGGAAAAGCTGTCGAAAATCAGACCGGCCACAGTCGGCCAGGCTTCGAGAATTTCCGGCGTGACCCCTGCAGCTATTTCGTTACTGCTTGTATCCTTGGAACGGTTCCAGCGTTCGGCGCACGTCGCATAGGTTTATTTCCTGCGGTTTCTTTCAACTCCTTCCCGAATGTTCCACGTGGAACAATCATGAACACAGCGCAACTCGAAGGACTCTTCCGGACGGGGTTTACGGACATAGGGATGCCCCACGAACCAGCCGCGATCGACAAATTTGTGTTTTATTTACAAGAGGTTATGAAGTGGAATGAGAAGACGAACCTCACGGGCCATAATAGCGAAGAGGATATAATCGGGAACCTGTTTATCGACTCCCTGGCCTGCACGAAGGTACTTTTGCCGGGCACTACCAGTTCGGTTCTGGATATCGGAACCGGCGCCGGGTTCCCGGGGATTCCCATGGGCATCGTTTGCCCTCAACAGGCCATTACCCTTGTCGAACCGAATTTGAAGAAAGTGGCTTTTCTGCACCACATTATCGGTTCACTGAGCTTGACGAACGTTTGCGTGGAACCGTGCCGGATCGAACAATTTTCAGAGAAACCGGAATTTCATGAAAAATTCGATTGGGTGTTCATGAAAGCATTGAGATTCGACCTTGGTTTGGCCTATGTTACCCCTTTACTATCCGAATGCGGGAAATGTGTGTTTTGCCGGGCCGAACCCTTGACCCCTGACCTCGTGCCGAAAGGATTTTCCGTGGTCGATGAACTGCCCTACGAATTGCCGTTCGGGTTGGGAAACAGACTTCTCAGTATTGTAGGCCCCGTATAGGCGTCTCCATGAAATTGTTCCACGTGGAACATTCAAGACTATGACGATACAAGTCTGGGAAGCTGTCGAAAAACTCAAACTTCATAAGAACCGTTCATTTTCTAGGCAAAACTCACAACACGAATTGCAAGGCAGGATGTTCAAAAAGACCAGTCCAGCAAGGCCGCAGGCCTGTTGGCGCGCGGAGCGTACATGAAGTACGTAAGCACGACAACGGGCCGAGAACGCTGCTGGCGGGCTTTTTCAACATTCTGCCGGAGAACACCGCTTGATGGATAAAATCGTCGCCGTAGCAAATCAGAAAGGTGGGGTTGGAAAAACAACGACTTCCGTCAATTTGGCGGCTGCGCTGGCGCTCTGTGAACGGAAGGTCCTACTGGCCGATATTGACCCGCAGGCCAATGCCACCAGCGGGGTCGGAGTCGAACAGCCGGACCGCACGCTGTATGATTGTCTGTTCAAAGGCATTCCGGCGGCCGAAACGGTCGTGGCCACGTCCGTTTCGCAATTGGACCTTCTCCCGTCCGGTCCGGATCTTGCCGGGGCGGAGGTCGAATTGGCCGGGGTTGCGCAACGGGAGGAGCGCTTGAAGCGCCTCTTCTCGACCATTCCTCATCAGTATGATTTCATCATTCTGGATTGCCCGCCGGCCCTGGGGCTCCTGACGGTGAATGCGCTGACAGCGGCAAACTCGGTCCTGATCCCGGTTCAATGTGAATATTATGCCATGGAGGGTTTGGGGCGACTGATGGCGACGATCGAGCGCGTGCGTGGCAGCCTCAACCAGGCCTTGTCGATCGAAGGGATTCTCTTGACAATGTGTGATGCCAGGCTCACCCTTTCCAGGCAGGTTTCGGAGGAAGTCAGAAAGTTTTTCCCGGATAAAGTGTATCAATCGGTCATCCCCAGAAACGTGGCATTGGCCGAGGCCCCGAGTTACGGGCGTCCCGGCTTGCTCTACAATTCGGCGTCGATCGGCGCCAAGGCCTATATGGACTTTGCAAAGGAGTTTTTGGCGAATGGAAAAGAAAGCACTGGGTAAAGGCCTGGCGGCTCTTCTGCCTGAGGGCGAGGCGAAGGAGACCGGGCAAGCGATTCACATGATTCCCGTGGGGCAAATCGTGCCGAACCGGCATCAGCCCAGAAAAACGTTTGTCGAAGAGGAGCTGCGGGAATTGGTGGAATCCGTCAAGCAGCACGGGATTCTTCAACCCGTCCTGGTGCGGCGAAAGGGTGAAGATCGTTATGAACTCATTGCCGGGGAGCGGCGGTTCCGCGCGGCCAAATCGGCGCAACTGCCGGCTGTCCCCGCTGTGATCCGAAAATCGAACGACGACGAATCTACGATATTATCCCTAATTGAAAATATTCAACGTAGTAATTTGAATCCGGTGGAAGAAGCCAAGGCCTATCGCCAACTGATCGATGAATTGGGGATGACCCAGGAAGCCGTTGCCGAGCGGGTAGGGCGCGACCGGGCGTCGGTCGCCAACTTCTGTCGCCTGCTCTCCTTGCCCCAGGAAGTTCAGGGCATGGTGGCATCCGGTCGATTGACATTGGGTCACGCAAAAGTCATTCTTGGGATCAAGATATCGGAAGACCAATTGACCCTGGCGAAGCGAATCCTTCGCGACCAGCTTTCCGTGAGACAGGTTGAACAATTGGTCAAGAAAAGGTCAGGGAAGGCGAAATCTCGCCCGGCGGCCGGGAGCCCTGTCCATACCGACGTTGCAGATCGCCTCCGCAAACATTTGGGAACAAAGGTGGTGATTCGCTCGAAACGGTCTGGAGGTGAATTGGTTCTCACCTATTATTCCCGGGATGATTTGACGCGAATCGTTGACGTGATTTTATCATAACAATGTAACAAGGCCGTTTAGGTCATCGAACCGTGGCCTTGGTATAGAGGGAGCCATCTTATGTGGGGTACTGCAGCAGAAAAAAAGGACAAGAATTGGGGATCGGTTTTTGAGGATGATGCGTATACGTTTCTCGGAAAAGGCGTCGACTTTAAAGGGAAAGCCAAATTCGACACCAGTGTCCGAATCGACGGACATTTTGACGGTCAAATTGTTTCGCAAGATACCCTTATGATTGGTGAGAGTGGTGTCGTGAAAGGCGAAATCACCTGTGAAACCATTATCAGCAGCGGCAAGATCGAAGGAAATATTGTTGCCTCCCAAAAAGTTCAACTGCTGAAGCCGGCCGTGCTCATCGGCGGTGTTCGTGCCCCCTCTTTTTCCGTGGAAGAAGGAGTCGTGTTCCACGGCATGTGCGATATGGGGGTCAGTGGGCTTGAGGATGTTGCCCCGGAAACCGGGAAGCCGGCGGCCAAGTTCGAATAGGCCCACAGCAAGCTCTCGGAATGCTGAGAGCTAAACGCAAGAAACGGACCACGTTATGTCCAAACCAACAGCCCTTCTCGGGATGAGCGGCGGCGTCGATAGCTCGGTCGCAGCGTTACTGCTGACGGAGCAGGGCTATGACGTGCAAGGCGTGACGCTACAGGTCTGGGAACCTGAAGATGAAAACACGGCGGTAACGAAAAAGTGGGAAGAACGCGGCTGTTGCAAAGTCGGCCTGGCCCGGCACGTCGCTCAACGGTTGGGCATACCTCATGAAGTGGTCGATACCCGGGAGGTCTTTCGCACAAACGTCATGGATGATTTTATCGCGGGGTATTTGAGTGGGACCACACCCAATCCGTGCGTGCGATGCAATGAACGGGTGAAGTTCGGGCAGTTATATCAACTGGCGCAGGACCGGGGGATCGACTTCGTGGCCACCGGGCATTACGCCCGGGTCTTGCCGGTCGATAACGGGGTTGGCCTGTTTCGAGGGGCTGATGCCAAGAAAGAACAATCCTATTTTTTGTACCGGCTCCCGGCCGCATGGCTTCCTCATATCCTGTTTCCCGTGGGCCATCTTCAAAAACCGGAGGTGTGGAAACGCGCGGAAGAGCTGGACCTGCCGGCCGATGAAATGAAGGAAAGCCAGGAAATCTGTTTTGTCACCCAGGGCGACTATCGCACGTTCCTGATGGAGGAAGCGCCACAGGCACTCCGTCCGGGCCCGTTCCTCGATCCGGAAGGCCGCAAAATCGGAGAGCATCGCGGCATTGCCTTTTATACGCCCGGGCAACGAAAAGGGTTGGGCATTGCACTGGGCGAACGCCTCTACGTCAAGGAAGTGAACCCCGAAATCAACGCGGTCGTCCTGGGACGAGCGGAAGACCTGTCCCGGCAAACGTGCACGGTGCATGATCTGAATTGGTTGACCGGCACCTTACCCGAAACCGTGAAGCGAGTTGACATCAAATACCGGTATGCCTCGCCGGCAGTCTCCGGCCGGGTTCGCGAGGATGCGGCGGGTTCCCTCGCCGTTGAATTCCAGGAACCGCAGCAAGCCCTGAGTCCCGGCCAATCGCTGGTCCTCTATCAAGGCGACCGCGTCTTGGGCGGCGGGATTATCCAGCCCTTCGAACGTCAACAGAGTTCGATGGCTATCCGCGAAAATCCCGCCTGCGCGTGAAATCCTCTTCCCGCCCCTCACTTGGTTGACACTCGGATTTTCCTCGTGATAGCGTGACTCGTTTTTTGCGCGAGCAGCGCAAACACCGGGATTTTGCCTTTTTCTTCACAGCTGATTCATCATGAAAAATGCCATAGCACGGCGGTATGCCCAGGCGTTTTTTCGCTTGGTACGCCAAGAAGACCTGACGGCTGCCCAGGACGGGTTGCTCGCCCTGTCTTCCGCGTTGAAGGACTCTGCGGCGTTCAAGCACGTGCTGGCCTCGCCGGTGTTTACCCTGGACGAAAAACTCCAGGTCCTCACGTCATTATGTGAACGGACGAACTGCCCACCGATCATGGGCCGGTTCTGCGAACAGTTGCTCAAGAAAAACCGCATCGGCTTCCTGCCGGAAATCGCCGAGGCCTTCAAAGCGTTGATGATCCGGCAGAGCGGCAAGCAACAGGTCGTCGTGGTCTCGGCGAGACCGGTCGACGACACCATGAAACAGGATATCCTTGCTCAGTTAGGCGCCACGACCAAAGGGGAGGTGGAAGTCGATTTTCAATCCGACCCATCCTTGCTCGCGGGCGTTCAAATAAAAATCGGGAGTAAAGTCTATGACGGGACGGTCAGGGGCCGACTCCACAAGATGCGGGCTCAATTGGTAAAGGGGTAAGGCATGCAGATCAAGGCGGAAGAAATCAGTTCAATTATTCAGGATAAAATCAAGGGCTTCGATCAGCGTGTCGATGTGACGGAGACCGGCTACGTGATTCAGGTGGGTGACGGCATTGCCAAAGTCTATGGTCTCGAAGGCGCCATGGCCGGGGAATTGCTGGAATTTCCCGGGGACGTGTTCGGGGTTGCGCTGAATCTGGAAGAAGACAGTGTCGGGGCCGTGCTGATGGGATCGGACACC
>VXOF01000088.1:5973-35063 GCA_009840285.1 Nitrospira sp. SB0662_bin_26 | reverse complement strand
AGAGATAGGTGAGGGTTGAGCGAGGACACAACGCAGACATGCGCCCGATAGTGCACTAAATCAGAGGTTCCTTTGTTCATTGCCGCTGTTGGTTCAAAGCAAAGGCATGATAGATGGTCGGGACATCATGATGCCACTCGCGAAGGATGATTGACGCCCACAGACCTTCCAGGTTGGTCAGGATTCCCAGGGTTAGGGCTCCAAGAAAACCGATGCCTGCAACGTCAAACACTAATATTTCCGTGAATCCTGCAAACAGGAAAATGCCCCAGGCTTTTGCGCTCCACATGTGATACGCGGCCGACCGGCCAAATTTGACTTGATCAAAAACGTGACGTCCGATCTCCAACAGAAAAAAGCAGGCTAAGGGAAACCAGAAGGGCATAAGGAGGTGAGGGTGCTTCAGGACTGCGACGAGAAAAACACCGGCGTAGAAAATCGTGTCCGCTATGCTGTCCAGGGAACGTAACTTCTCAGTCGCCACTCCCAATTTCCTTGCAAGTATGCCGTCAAAAACATCGGAAAGCAGGCCGGCTGTCAGGACGACACCGTACCAGATGGATTCAACGTCGGAGCCGTACATGAGGAGCAGGGCGGGCGCCAACAGGATCCTGAGGCCTATGAGATAGAAGGGAATTTGCCGGAACATTGATAATGCGTATGGTAAGAAATCCTGGGTGTGGTTTGTCGCTGACGGGTAAGCCGGAGTCGTGTCGCTCGAACGGACCACTGCCGGCTGAGCCGGAACTCGATTAACCCCGGGAGCCCAGCGCTCGATCAAGGTTAAACGCGGCGCTGATCAACGCCAGGTGGGTAAACGCCTGGGGAAAGTTGCCAAGGCCTTCGCCGTGGTGTCCCGTTTCTTCGGCGTAGAGTCCGACGTGATTGGCATAGCCGAGGATTTGCTCGAACATCAATCGGGCTTCTTCGATCCGGCCCGCACGGGTGAGCGCTTCGACCAACCAAAACGTACAAATGTTGAAGGTGCCTTCTTCACCCTTAAGTCCGTCTTCTGTTTCGTTGACGTTGTACCGGTGCACCAGGGCATTGGCGACCAGGCCCCCTTTCTCGGTGGATTGGTTGATCGCTTCCAGGGTTTGGAGCATTCGGGGATCGGTCGGCGACACAAAAAAGACCAGGGGCATCATGAGGTTGGCCGCGTCCAGGGCATCGCTGCCGTACCGCTGGACGAAGGCTTTTCTGGTTTCACTCCACCCTTTTTCCATGATTTCTTCATAAATGGTGTCGCGGACTTTCAGCCACCGGTCGCGATCCGCGGGAAACGAGCGCCGGTCGGCGAGGCGCAAGCCCCGGTCGACGGCGACCCAGCACATGAGTTTCGAATACAGGAAATGCTGTTGGCTGCCCCGGACTTCCCAAATCCCTTCATCAGTCCGCGTCCAGTTGTCGCATACCCAGTTCACCAACCGGCGCAAGTGGCTCCAGAGGTCGTAAGAAATGGGGCTGCCGTATTTGTTGTAGAGATACACCGAATCCATTAATTCGCCGTAAATGTCCAATTGCAGTTGATCATAGGCGCCGTTTCCGACGCGGACGGGACGCGAGCCCTTATACCCGTCGAGGTGCGATAAGGTTTCCTCATGCAATTCATGCCGGCCGTCGATGCCATACATGATTTGTAAGGACCCGTCCGGATTCAGTTCGTGGCATCGTGCTTCCAGCCAGTGCATGAATTGTTCCGCTTCCTCCGTGAACCCGATGCGTAGGAGCGCATAGATCGTAAAGGCTGCATCACGGATCCACGTATACCGATAGTCCCAATTGCGTTCTCCCCCGATGCCTTCCGGTAGGCTGCAAGTCGGAGAGGCGACGATCGCTCCCGTCGGCTCAAACGTCAGCAGTTTAAGAGTCAGGGCCGAGCGTTGCACCATTTCACGCCAGCGGCCCCGATAGGTACACCGGGAAAGCCATTGCCGCCAGTAGGTGACGGTCTGGCGGAAGAGTCTGTCGGCCTGGTCTTCGAAGATGGCCCTGCCGCAGGCATCGATTCGCTCCACTTCTTGAAGGGAAAACGTCAATTCGTGACCTTCTTGAATCTCAAATTCGGCGACAACGCCGTTGCCTTCTTGTTTCAAGGGAATGGTCGATCCCAACCACAAATTCAGCCCCGGGGCTTCGAAATAGGCGCCGTCGGAGGTGAGGGCCGTCGTGTGGGGGGCTCGAGCGAAATTGAACGCGGGGAAGCACTCCAAGCGAAACGTCATGTTCCCGCGAATCGCCTGGACGCGGCGAATGATGCCGTGATAGCCGGCCTCAGTGGCCTTGAGATCGACCGGCATAAAGTCGACGACTTGTCCCACGCCCTGCTCGGAGAGAAACCTGGTGACGAGCACGTTTGTGTCCGGCCAATAGAATTGTTTTTGCGTGGCGTCATTTCCTGTTGACGCAATTTTCCACCACCCGCCTTTGCGGTCATCCAGGATGGCGCCGAACACGCTTGGAGAATCGAAGTGAGGAAAGCAGAACCAATCGATCGAGCCGTTCACACCGACCAAGGCACTGGTTCGCATGTTGCCGATCAGGCCGTACTCTTCAATGGGCAGGTAGGGCATACGTCACGCAGGGAAGGGAAAAGACAGATCTTCTTGCCGGATCCTCGCTCTTGATAGCCGGTTTACCCAAGACGTGAACGGGCAGTCAAGCAAAAAAGGAAAGGCTGGTCCATTGTACGTGGAGTGTGGCATTCCGGGTCAAGGGGGGCGCGCCTCATGACGCATTCTGTTCTTTTCCTTGGACGGTACCTTCCAACCCCAACCCGTTTCGTTTACACTGTTTCTCATGTGCAACAAATCTTCTGGAGAACCAAAAGATGGCTGACAAAACCGGGAAGTCAACGCCGGATGAACAGGAGCCGGGGGACCCGTCGCGCGACGCCCCTGTGACCACGCGACCGAAAGAGCCACCGACGCGCCGGGCGTTCTTGACCGGCGCCACGTCATTGTTCGGGGCGGCCGCGGCGCACGTGCTGCTGGCGCCTTTCCTGGGGCACGCGGCAGACGTGCCGGATGATCCCACGCGGGTGCCCGGGGCCTTGGCAACGGAATATGGGCGACGCTCACCATTCGAACGTGCCAGGCGGCTGGCCAAGCCGCAGCGGTCGAGAACACCGTTACAGGACTTGCACGGCATCATCACTCCGTCAGCGCTGCATTTCGAACGTCATCACAACGGCGTGCCGCTCATCGACCCCGCGAAGCACCGGCTTCTGGTCCACGGCCTAGTGGAACGGCCATTGCTCTTCACCATCGACGAATTGAAACGCTTTCCCACGACCTCACGTCTTGTCTTTGTCGAATGTTCGGGTAACAGCGGTAAGGAATGGAAGGGGCCGAAGGGCAAGACCGTGCAGAAGATCCATGGCCTGACCAGCACCAGCGAGTGGACGGGCGTTCGACTGTCCACGGTCTTGGCGGAGACGGGTCTCACTTCAGGGGCAACCTGGATGTTGGCCGAGGGCAGTGATGCCGTGGCGATGACGCGGAGTCTCCCGCTGGACCGGGTCCTGGATGAAGCCCTGTTGTGCTATGCGCAAAACGGGGAACCGCTCCGTCCGGAGCAAGGCTATCCCCTGCGCTTGTTGGTGCCGGGCTTTGAAGGCAACACCTGCATTAAATGGTTGCGACGGCTGAAACTGGTTTCCTCGCCGGTGATGACCCGTGAAGAAACGTCGAAATACACCGATCTGATGCCGGATGGGACCGCGCGTCAATTCACCTTTGACATGGAAGCGAAATCCGTGATCACGGCCCCTTCCGGAGGACAGCGATTGAAAAAGACGGGTTACGTTGAAATCCGGGGTTTGGCGTGGAGCGGACGCGGCCGGGTCGAAAAAGTGGAAGTGAGCGTGGATGGGGGACAGAACTGGCGAACCGCAAGGTTGCAGGCACCCGTTTTGCCGAAATGTCACACCAGGTTTTGTCTCGATTGGTGGTGGGACGGGGGGGAGGCTGTTCTTCAAAGCCGCTGTATCGATGAGACCGGATACCGGCAACCCACGCGTCAGGAGTTGGTGGAGGTCCGGGGGACCAATTCGTATTATCATTATAATGGCATCCAGAGTTGGAAGATCGACGAAGAGGGGAACGTGTCGAATGTATAGGTGTAAGGGAGAATCCCGTTCCTTGACTCATGGTGGCGGAGGGGACTGCGGCGCAACTTTGGTCCCCTCTCCCCTTTGGCGGGAGAGGGCTGGGGTGAGGGGGCAAAGCCTTCTTCTTTTGCTGCTCGTCATGGCGGTGGGCAATCCGGCTGATTCGTGGGGAGCATCGAAGAATGACCTCTTTCACCTCGGTCGTGTGGCTACGCCGGAGGAGATTCAAGCCTGGGATATTGATGTTGCACCTGACGGTGAAGGGTTGCCGGACGGCAGAGGGACAGTAGCGGAAGGTACGCGCATATATGCCGAGCACTGTGCAGGGTGTCACGGCGCGACCGGCGTGGAAGGTCCCAACCCGAAGTTGGTCGGCGGGCAGGGGACGCTGGCGAGTGCGCGCCCCGTGAAAACGGTCGGCAGTTATTGGCCGTATGCCACGACCCTGTTCGATTACATTTATCGGGCGATGCCCTTTGTGGCGCCCCAATCCCTGACGCCGGATCAAGTGTATGCCGTGACGGCCTGGATTTTGTTTCAAAACGGGCTGCTGGACAAAGCCGTTGTCCTCGACAGAGAGACGCTTCCCAATGTCCGGATGTTGCATCGAACCGGCTTTGTCCCGGACCCTCGTCCGGACGTGAACCGACCGGGTTCCGGTACGACGCATGTGTCCTCACTTGGCGAGATTGAATTTCCCACATCGGGTTCTCCGGAAGCCCAACAACCGTTTCTCCAGGGAGTGTTGCTGTTACACAACTTCGAATATGACGACGCGCAAGCGGCGTTCCAGCGGGCACAGGAACTCGACCCTGGTTTTGCAATGGCCTACTGGGGAGAGGCCATGACCATGACTCACCCGCTGTGGGGACAGCAGGACGTTCAGCAGGCCTCGGAGGTGTTGCAGCGACTGGCTCCCACGCCGAACCGGCGAGTGGCCGCGGCGCCCACCGAACGGGAACGAGGGTATCTGCGCGCGGTCGAGGCGTTGTACGGGGACGGGGATAAACCGCAACGGGACCGGGCGTATATGACTGCCATGCAGGCCCTTGCCCGGCAGTTTCCCGATGATGACAACGCCCAAACCTTCTATGCGCTGTCGATTTTGGGTTCCGCGCAGGGCAAACGGGTCGAGAAGCTCTATCTGGAGGCCGCATCCATTGCCCGAGCCGTGTTCAAAAGAAATCCACGGCATCCCGGCGCCGTGCATTATTTGATCCACGCGCTGGACGATCCGTCTCATGCTCAAGACGCCCTGGAGGCGGCACGTATCTATGCCGACCTTGCCCCTGCAGCCCCTCATGCCCGGCACATGCCTTCGCACATTTTTATGGCCTTAGGTCTGTGGGATGACGTCATTCAAGCCAATGAGCGGAGTTGGGCGGCCAGTGAGGAACGGCGAGTTCGCAAAGGGTTGGGTGTGGCGGAGCGTTCCTATCACGTCGCCCATTGGCTGATGTACGCCTTGCTCCAGCAAGGGCGGGTAGAAGAAGCCAAGCCCTTTCTCCGGATGGTTGAAGAGGATGCCGAAGCGGTCAAGTCCCGGGTCGTAGAGCGATACCGGGCGGCCATGCGTGCGACGTATATCATTGAGACCGAGGAATGGTACGTGACCGGGTTCGATCGTGATCGATCAACCGTGCCGGCCTCAGCGGCGATGAGTGAGTTGTTTGCCATCGGGCTGAGTGCCTTCAAGACCGGAAACGGAGAAGTGGCCGATCGGGTCTTGGCGCAGTTCCGGCAATCGGATCAGGCGAAGAACGCGACGCAAGGGCGACCGGTGAAGGTGATGAAAAACCAACTGGCCGCTCTGAAGTTGTTTGTGGAGGAACGCGTTGCCGAGGGGGTCACGCTGTTACGGGAAACGGCTGCTGTGGAAGATGCCATGCCGTTTACGGCCGGGCCGGTATTTCCGGTCAAGCCGACGCATGAGTTGCTTGGCGAAGTGCTCCTGAGCCTGGGGAACCTCGACGAGGCTCGGCGTGAGTTTGCATTGGCTTTGAAACGTACGCCCAACCGGGCGTTGTCGCTCGAGGGGTTGCAATAAACAACGGCTCGCCGGACGGTTCGGGAAAACGGGGTCAGGTGCCCCTTCGACTTCGTTGCGCTACGCTCAGGGCAGGCTTTTGGAAGAAACCGAGGGTTTGTTCGTCGTCAGGAAACGCTTCTTGATGCTGCCCCTTGTGGGGAGATTGATCGACTTCAGATAGACTCGCGTTCTGTGCAACATTTGCACGCATGTGAGCAGGAAATCGCGAATGATGCGAGTAACGTATGCGCAGAGGGACAGTGCGCCTTCGACCCCACGAGAGATGCGCGCGTGGAGGCGCTGTCGGATGGGTACTTGCCTGCCCACGTAAATGGACTGAACCCTCTTCTTCGTGGACCACTCGATGGCGCAATAAACGACCAGGGCTGCCATGAGTCCGGCCAGGATCGGGGAAGTCACCATGGTGTCGTCCAAATAGCCCATGACGCCGAAAAACCCGAAACACACGCACCACAAAAAAACGATCACGAATCGAAGAACATTTTCCATCACGCTTCCCCTTTCCTCATTGTGCGTCTTTTGCGGCCTTCATGCAAGGCTGGCATCAGAGGGCAAAGAGATCGATGAGGCTTCAGGAGTCTTTCTCGATTGTGGCGATGCGGGTTTCGAGTTTCTGTGCCTCTTGTGCGCGGTTGGTTTTTTTCAACAGCGCGACGTAGTTCCTGAGCGTGCGGGCGACGATCGGGTGTTCCTTCCCCAAGGTTTTTTCGTTGATTGCCAGGGCCCGGGCGAAGAGCGGTTCGGCTTGCGCGTATTTCTCCTGTAAAAAGTAGAGTAGCGCCAAGTTGTTGGCGACGTTGGCGACCTTTTCATGGTCCGGGCCGAATTTCTTTTCGTTAATTTCCAAGGCGCCGGCCAGTAAGGGTTCGGCTTTTTCGAATTGCCCTTGCAGGCGATAGAAGTCGGCAAGCTTGGTCAGACCGGCCACCAAGCGCGGGTTCTCCGGACCGAACGATTGTTCCGTGATAGTGAGCGCCTGCTTCAGCAGCTCTTCGGCTTTGTCAGGGGCGCCTTGTGCCACGAGCATGGACGCGAGGTTGTTGAGGCTACCGAGCAGCCCCGGACTCTCGGCGCCGTATTGTTTCGTATTGATGGCGAGCGCACGTTCCAGCAACGGGATGGCTTTGTTATAGTCCTGTTGGGCCCGGTACAGGAGCGCGAGATTGTTGAGCCGTTCCACCAGCTGAGGATCATCCGGGCCCGTGGCGTTTTCCGTGATTTCCAGGGCCCGGAGCAAGTGCGTCTCCGCCTGGGCATAGTGTTCTTGAGCGGCCAGAACGCCAGCCAGATTCTTGAGATCGAGGGTCAGATCAATGTGGTCCGACCCGAGTGCCTGTTCACGAACCTGTAAGGCCCGTTCAAAGAGGGGGAGGGCTTTCTCGTAGTGTCGTTGCGCGAAATACAGCGCCGCGAGGTTGCTTAGGCTGGCGGCGAATTGGGGGTCGCGATCTCCAAGAATCGTTTCATTCAGATTGACGGCTCGATTCAAGAGTGGTTCGGCCTGTTCATATTCACCCTGCGCGTCATGGACAGCGGCCAGTTTCGTCAGTGAACGAGGAAGCCGGGGATCCTGTTTTTCGAAGGTTTCCGCTTCCTTGAGCGCGGCGGCGTATTGTTCTTTGGCCTCTTTGATGCGCCCTTGTTGGAAGAGAAGATCACCCCGGTCTACGTGTCTCTCCCAAGGGGATTGCGTATCCCCGCATCCTGCCAGGCCGATTGCCCAGACCAGGGAAGCGGCCATCAGTCCTCTCCACCAACTATTCAACATGTCATCACCTTTTGTCGTATTTGCAAAAGTCTCTCATTCAGGCCTGCCGCCTGCGCCCCAAGAAATGAATCTTGTCTCTTTCTGTCATCCCCGACCTGATCGGGGATCCAGGGTTTTTGCTTTTCTCTTCGTTCGTGAAGACAAAAGACACTGGATTTCCGATTACTAACGTCGGGAATGACAGAAGGGACTATTTTCATAACAAGAGAATCAAAGGCTTCATCTTCGATTGTAAAGAGAGAAACAGCCTCATGCCAACTGAAAAATGGGGATGGATCGGGTTACCTCAAAACAGGTCGAGTTGATCCTTCGGTGGTCTGGTGAAGGTCGCGGGAACGGCATCGTCTCGATCGAATCGATCAAAGCCTTCTTTGCGAAAAGCCAAATTGAATAACTGTTCGATGGCGTGCCACGTCGAGCCCCGGCCTCGGTGGCGCGCGAAGAACCGTTTTTCTTCCAATGTCCCACCCCTGATCTCTTTGAGACGATTGGCGATTTTCTTGATACGGTCGGGAAAGGCCTCGGCCATCCGTTCCAGAAACACCGGTTGCACGTTGTCGTTCAGCCGCAACAGCGTATAGGCGGCGCCCGTGGCGCCGGCCCGTCTCGCACGGTGAAGAATCTCAGGAATGTCCTGTTCATTCAGTCCCGGAATGACGGGACCGATCATGACGGCCGTGGGGATGCCGGCTGCAGATAGGGCGCTCATGGCCTCCAGACGTTTGGTGATGGAAGGAGTCTGTGGCTCGACTTTTCGCGCAACCTCGTTGTCCGCAAAAGGGATACTGAAATACACGCGGATCCAGGCTTGTTCATGGAGGACTTGTAGCAGGTCGAGATCCCGTTGAATGAGCGCGGCTTTGGTAATGACGGTGACGGGGTTGCGAAATTCGGCACACACTTCTAAACAGGCGCGGGTGAGTTCATACGTGGCTTCCAGCGGCTGATAGCAGTCGGTGTTGCCGGAAAAGACCACGAGTTCGCCTTTCCACGAGGGTTTCAGAAACGCCGCGCGTAGCGCCGCCGCCGCGTTGGGTTTCACGATGAGTTTGGATTCGAAATCCGTGCCCGCGCCGAATCCCCAATATTGGTGACTCGGCCGTGCATAGCAATACGCACAGGCATGAAAGCAGCCACGATACGGGTTCACGCTCCATCGAAAGGGCAGATCCGGGCTGTCGTTTCGACTCAGGATCGCCCCGGTCTTTTCCTCAAAAACCTGAGTCGCGACGTTGGGCGCCGGTTCGAGGAGTTCCCGGTGATGCGTCTCAAACGGGTTGGGCGGATTGGCGATGGGCTTCACGGCTTCATCTTGCGTAAGGTAGTCGTTCGGCTCGAATTGTGTGTCCGATCATACCTCTCGACGTCACCGAGAACCAACTATCGTTCATGGGGTCCGACCCGTTGTCTCGTCCCGAGCATTGCGGTAGACTCCGATGTCTCGATATATCCTTTCCTGAACAGCATGTCGTCAGTTGCCCCCGTAGCTCAGGTGGATAGAGCAACGGTTTCCTAAACCGCAGGTCGGACGTTCGAATCGTCTCGGGGGCACCATGTTTGATGGTAGGCAACGGGAGTGAATCCCACTTCTGTTCGAGTCAGTTCTAACCGGGTGACACGATTGGCGGGGTTAGTGTTACCCGGGAATGAAGGGAGACTTGCCATGTTTCAACGCGTTTGTCTGTTCATCGCTCTTGTCTTCATTCTTGGTTTCACCGGTAGTGCCTGGAGCCAGAACTTCAGTGACGTCATTGTCTTCGGCGACAGCTTGAGCGATTCCGGCAATGCGGCAAGCCTGCAACCCCTGCCTCCGGGAACCACCTTCACCACCAATCCTGACCCGGTCTGGGCCGAGATCGTGGCAGATGATTTCGGCGCGTCGAGCAAGAACAGTCTCGCCGGCGGACCGAACTACGCCTTTGCCGGGGCGTGTGTGAACCCGGCTACGCCCTGCGTGTACGACGTAGTGCCGACGGTGACGGAGCAGATCCAACAGTATTTCTTGAAATCGGACGGGCGAGCCGACCCGAACGCGCTCTACGCCATCTGGGGCGGTGCGAACGACGTCGCCAATTCCTTGTTCAATGACCCGCCTAATGCGGCAGGACTGACGTTGGCGGCCGCAGACGTCACCGTCGAACAAATCCGGCATCTTCAGGACGCCGGCGCCCGTCAAATCGTGGTGTACAACTTGCCCGACATCAGCAAGTCCCCTTTTGCCATCAATCTGGGTCCGGTCGTGCAGAGAGCATTGGCCCAACAGGTCACCGCCCATAATGGGAGGCTGTCCGCCGGCATTAGCGAAAGCGAGGATGGGATCGTCCCCATCAATAGCTATGCCTTCTTCAATGAAGTCGTCGAAAATCACGAGTCATACGGTTTCACCAGCGCCACCGGTACAGCTTGCGGGGAACCGGATGCTGCGACGCCACTCTCGGTCACGTGCGGCCCGCAGGCCTCCGGGTATCCCGTGACCTATGAGGACGGCGCCAACCGGCAATATCTGTTCGCGGACCGGAGCCACCCCAGCGGAGCGATGCACGAACTGATCGCGAGCATGGTCACATCCACGCTTGCGGCACCGGTCCAGGTGTCGCTCGCCGGCGAAGGGGGCGTTGAGATGGCAAACATTCATCGCAGCGCCGTATCTGCCGAGCGGATGACGGATCTCGGGCTCGAACGGTCGGTCGGAAGTTGGCGCGCCTACGTGACGGGCCGCATCGGTCGGTATAAGCTGGATGCCCTGCCGCGTCTCGGCGAAACGCAAGCCGACGTGCAGGTGTTCACACTGGGAGCCAACCACCGGCCGGGAACCAACCTGTGGTGGGGGGCCGCCTTGAGCTTCGGGTGGTATAACAATGACGCCTCGGGTGCGAGTCTCGAGAGTAGTGCCGTCATCGGGTCGGTGCACGGTACGTGGCGTCGTGGCGGCTTCTACGTGAGCGGTGCCCTGAGCGCGGGCAGTACGTCGGTAGACGTCAGGCGTTCAATCACCCTCGGCCCTGCGGTACGGGCCGAGCAGGGTTCGACCAGCGCCGGTCAGTTCGGGGCGGAATTCGATGCTGGCTGGATGCTCGGTGATCCCGATGACCTCCAGCACGGTCCCTTCCTGGGTTTGGCCTGGCTGAATCAGTCGATCGACGGGTACCGGGAAAGCGGAAGTCGCTCCACTGCGATGAATTTCTCCGGTTTCGATCGGGATTCCCTTATTGCGCGTGCGGGCTACCGCGTCACGAGAACTTTAGCCTTGAATCGCGTGGGGCTGCGTCCCTATGCCAACGTCGCCGTTGCGAAGGAGTTCAAGGACGATCCCATATCGGTGACCGCGGGCTCCAAAACCATGCCCGGGCGCTTTACCCTCTCGGGTTTCACGCCCCCGCGCCATTGGGCCAGCGCCGACCTTGGTCTCGTGGTGAGCCTGTTTGAGAAAGTGAGTGTCTTTGCCGGGTACACCGGACGATATGGCAGCGAGTCCCGTCTGGACCACAGGGCGAATCTCGGAGTGGGCATCACCTTCTGATCTGTGTTTGACGAGATCAGATCAGGGCGCTTGGATTTCGTGGGTAGGTTGAATGTCGACCCGTTCACCAAAGGTGTCGAGCGTCCCGATCCCGAAGTGGGGATTGTCAACCATCGTGGTGTGGGCCATGCGACGGTCCGTGGCGTTCTCGAATTCGAACCGGACTTGCAGCGTATCGTCTTTCAGCACGACGGCTTTCATATCCAGTATCCCGCCCATGCCGGGATGCCATGCGACCAGGGTGTAGACGCCTTCCGGGACGTCCGAGATGGTGAAATGCCCCTGGGCATCCGTCACCGCAAAATAGGGGTTGGTCACGGCCACGCCCCACGTCTGCATAAACTCGTGGAATCCGCATTCCAGGTAAAAGATCCGGCGTCCTTTGGTAAAGGCGATAGTATCGACGAGCGGCGTGCCCGGAAGGTGGTCATGGGCTCCGGCGTCGTTCTTGGGGTGATGGGGATTCATGCGCAACGGGCGATGAAACATGACCTCGGACTCGAAAGGCGCGACTTCATACATCTGGATGTCGTGGATAATGGGATCCATGTTCACGATGCGGAGGTCCTGCCGGTTTCGTACCGCCATGACCGGCGGAGTGAGCGTACAATCCCGGGCTTCGATAGTGGGTGAGGCATCGGGAAACGGTTTTCCTCGATCAACGCCTTCCAACATGACCACGGCATGTTGAAGCCCTCCGTCCCGTGCGACGCGAACCTGGTCCAGCAGTCGCCAGACCGTACCGGTGGAAATGCGGCCGCAAAACACGGTTTCGGGATAGGTAATGAGATTAAACGCCTTGGGCGGCGGCGGGGTACCGTTCAGGACGACCTTCCCGGACACATGGCCGGCGTTGGTGACGGGCTGCTCGGTATATGCCCAACCCGGGGAACCCGGTAGCAGGGCCAGAAGGGCGCCGAGCAGTCCTATCGGGACAGTTTTAACGGAATTGATGAATGCAAAAGACACAACTTGCGGGGGGGCTTGGACGGGGACAAAACAGTCGTGATCCCCGACCAAGAAGACCGGGAATCACGGTGTTCTGTTTATTTCACGCTGACCCGTTCGGCGGCGTCTTTCTTGGGCCGACCCTGTTTGGCCCGGGTTCTGGCGCGAGTGTTTAACGTCGTGTCGTCCGTCAGATAGAAAAATTGATCGTCCACCGATAACTTGTCGGACCAAGCCCGACAGGCGTCGCACATCCGGATCTTGCGCCGATCCGGACTCCAAAAGCGTTTTTCGCAATGACAGGCTTTTCCGCACAGACAACTCACCCAGCCTGCATAGGGAGATGGTTCGGGTTCCGGAATCTCCTGTTGATCGACCAGTTCCCGCGCTTTTTCGACGGCACGGGCCCATGACCCCCAATGCCGAACAAAAAATTGAACCGAGTAAGCCTTTTCTTCGGCAAGATCGTATTCCAACTGTGTCAGGTGGGGACGGCCTTCCTGTCCCATGAATCGGGCCAATTCCTGCAAGGCCTGGTGTCGTTTCCAGGCGCTGAGCGGTTCCAATGTCCCTCGGCCTCCTGCGTTCTTAGTTTTTGGCATTGTTCAACCCCTTACGTCTATATCCAACCGGTCTTCTGAAGTTCCGGTGGATTCCTTCGCGTTTTGAATCGCACGTCCAAAGACGGTGTATTTTCCTGCCTACTCCATTATTATACACGCCGGGTCGCAAAACGTAAGGTTAAGCCCTAAAAACATGAAATGCCCCGACGTTCAGTTACGGTCGTCTCGTACAGTTCACCTTCACTAATTTTCAAATTCAAACAGGATAACATGAATTTCAGTAGAAATCTATAGGGGAAACAAAAAAAGAGAGGCCTCAACGGCGAAGGCAAGCGATGGGCCGGCCGTGACAAGGGGGCGGCTGAAATGCTATGTAAGTTCAAGTACTTATGAAAGCCGAGAGTTAATCCGTGCGCTGTCGTTGGGGGCGGGTGATGCGCGCGCGCATGGAAAGAAAGGCTTGAGCGTGGGGTTATCCATCGACAGAGAAACATTTTCTCAAGCGGATTACGAACTGTTTGCCGCACGTCTCAACCAGAGTCTGGTAGTGCTCCGCGACCTGCTCAATCGTCCCGGGTTTGGCGACGGCCCCACGACCCTGGGCGCGGAAATGGAGCTCTCCATCGTGGACCGGGAAGGGAATGCGTACCCTATCAACCGATCGGTGCTGGCCGGAAATCTTGATCCGTCGTTCCAATTGGAATTGGACCGCTTCAATCTGGAGTACAATACGTCGCCTGTTGCCCTGGCCGGTACTCCCTTCAGTCGAATGGAGTCCGAGTTGACTCAAGCCTTGGAAACACTCAACCGTCTTGCAGGCGCCAGAGGCGGACGTATCGTACCGATCGGCATTCTTCCGACCTTAATGGAAGAGGACTTGCAGCCTGCGGCCCTGACCGACCTTCCCCGGTATCGTGCGCTTTCCACCGCGTTGCGTGAATTGCGGGACCGGCCGTTTCAGGTACGCATCAACGGGCTCGACCCGCTCGACGTGACCAGTGACGACGTCACACTGGAAGGGGCGAATACCTCTTTCCAAGTGCATCTCCGGGTCCGGCCGTCGGACTTCGCCTCCCTGTACAATGCCGCCCAACTCGTCAGTCCCATTGTAGTTGCGGTCAGTGCGAATTCTCCGTTGTTTTTGGGACACCGCTTGTGGGACGAAACCCGAGTGGCGTTGTTCAAGCAGTCCGTGGACAGCCGGCCTCCCCGGGAAGGCGATTGGCATCTGCCCGGGCGCGTGTCCTACGGGTTGGGGTGGGTGCGCCAGGGCGCGTATGAACTGTTCGCGGAAGCCGTCGGGCTGTTCCCGACGTTGTTGCCCGTGTCGAGTTCGCAGCCCCCCTTGGAACAGCATCAGCAGGGGGCCTTGCCGTCGTTGGATGAATTGCGGTTGCATCAGGGGACCGTGTGGCGGTGGAATCGACCCGTCTATGATCCCAAACATGGCGGGCATTTGCGGATCGAGTTCCGGTCATTGCCCTCGGGTCCCACACCTCTGGATATGGTAGCGAATACCGCGTTTCTGGTGGGTATGGTGCATGGCCTTTCGTCGCAGATGGACGATCTCATCCCGAGTTTTCCATTCGAGTATGCGCACCACAATTTCTACCGCGGGGCGCAATTCGGCCTGGACGCCGTCCTGTTATGGCCTTCCGCGCAATATCCTTCGCCGCGGGAGAGGCCGGTGTGCGACTTGGCTCTCGAGATGCTGCCCATTGCGGAGCGGGGATTGTCACAATTGGGGGTCGAGTCGAAAGAAAGGGAGCGCATGGTGGAGGTCATCCGGACACGCATCGAACGCCGCTGTACGGGTGCCCGCTGGCAACGCCGGATTTTGGATCACCTCGAGCAACGCGTCCCGCGACGGGAAGCGGTCGTGACCATGCTGGACCAATATCTGGACCAGGCGGCCCGCGGCTGTCCCGTGGGAGAATGGACGGTGCCCGATTGAGTGAGATCATCGTCAGAGAATGGACGGACCCCACGACGCAGGACCTCGGTGCGACAGTTGAAGAATTCCTGACGCGCCTGGGCGGGCCGACGTGGGTGTTTCTGACCGGGGAAGACCCGTCCCGAACGCGAGCCGTGACGACCCTGTTGCACGGCAATGAACCGTCCGGGGTCCGGGCGATCTTTCAGTGGCTCCGTTCGGGGATCCGGCCTCGCGTCAATCTCGCCTGTTTCATCGGGGCCGTGGATGCTGCCATGGCCCCACCGGGTTTTGCGTGCCGGCAATTGCCGGACTCCCGTGACCTGAACCGCTGTTTTCGCATGCCGTTCGAGGGGTGTGAAGGCCGGCTGGCAGCCGGGGTGCTCGACCGGTTGCGTGTCATCGGCCCCGAGGCTCTGGTGGATTTTCACAATACGTCCGGTCGCAGTCCCGCGTACGGCGTGACAACGTGCCTAGGGGACCCGCAAAAAGCCCTGACTGCCCTGGTCTCGGATCATTTGATCGTGACGGATCTGCGGCTGGGGACCTTGATGGAAGCCACTGAAGACGATTTCCCTACCATTACGGCCGAATGCGGCGGTGCCGGCGAGGTCCGGTCCGATCAAACCGCGATGACAGCGCTCAAGTCTTATGCCACGGCAGAATCGTTATGGGACGAGCCTCAGCGCTATGCGCACGTGACAACCTTTCATCACCCCATCCGGGTATCACTCGAGGCGGGGAAACAGGTGGCGTATGGTCCTGCAGCCGTGCCCGGCGTGGACCTGACGTTACGGGCGGACGCCGATCACTTCAATTTCGGCATCCTGAATCAAGGGGAGGTTCTGGGGTGGGTCCGGGATTCTTCGCCCGGTGCGGTCGTGGCCCGTGACGCCAAGGGGCGTGACCGGACCCTGGAGTTGTTTGCCGTAGACGCAGGCCGTCTCGTGGTGGCGCAGGCTTCCCGCATCATGATGATGACCACGAACCCGCAGATTGCCATGAGCGATTGCCTCTTCTATTGTCTGCCCGTGTCGTCCTCCGACTGAAGGAGATCGCACGAGCCGAGCCGCGGAACGATCATGGCTGTACCGTCCGAACACGATGACGCCGACGCCAAACGGAACCCGTTGATTCCCGTGGGCTTGACGGTCCTGGCCATACTGGTAATCCCGCTCGGTATTTATTCGTTCGGGCCCGAAGGCCCGATCAAGAAAAACCAGGTGGTGTTTTCGACCGGGCAGCACCGCGCCCATTTCGCAAAAGGCAGCCAGTATGACGAGTATCGCGGCTATTGCATCCTCCAGGCCCGTGACCAGTTGCTGGTGGTGGAAAGTGCGGAGGATCGTGGGGACGGGAGCTATCTGGCTCGAATGCTCGGAACGAGGAAACAGGAGTTCCCTGCCTGTCCTGCACAATCGCATGTGATCCTGTATGAGCATCAGATCACCCTGAGGCCGGACACCTGGGGCGGTCTTCAGGATGCCCTCGGCCGGTTGTTTCCGTCGGGATGACAGAAAGAGGCAAAGCCCCTGGATTCCCGATTAAAAATGTCGGGAATGACAAGAACTGCAAATGCAACATCCCGGCGCCTTCGGGCGTGGCTGCGCCCCAGTCCCGCAAATTCTATGTGGGGGCGAGGACTGTCTGAGCGCAGCGAGTTCCGCAGCCCAAGCCAGCGGGACTGGGGCAAAGGCACCCGGAGGGCCACGCCCGGGCGCCAATGGTTTTGGGTCCTTTTGCCGAAACAAAAGGACCTCGTCGTGCGGGGACGAAACCCCGCAAGAAAAAAGTAAAGACGCTGGATCCTCGATTAAGAATGTCGGGAATGACAGAGGGGCAAGGGGATGCCGGATTATGAAGTGGGTTTCAGTTTTGAGGTGAATTGTTGGCGGAACTTGGCGAGCTTGGGCGCGATGAGGTAGGCGCAGTAGGGTTGGTTGGGATTTCGCATGAAGTATTCCTGGTGATAGGTCTCCGCCGGGTAGAAGGGTTGGGCGGGTGAGACTTCTGTCACGATCGGAGAAGGAAAGATGTTGTCTGCGGTAAGATCGGCGATGAGTTCTTTTGCCGTGGCGGCTTGTTCCGAGGAATGGTAAAAAATGACGGACCGGTATTGCGTGCCGACGTCGTTCCCCTGGCGGTTGAGCGTCGTGGGATCGTGCACGGCAAAAAAGATTTGCAGCACGTCACGGTAGGTCACGACGGCCGGGTCGAACGTGACCTGCACGACTTCGGCATGACCCGTCACGCCGGTGCAAACGGCTTCGTAGGAGGGGTTGGGGTGTTTGCCGCCCATGTAGCCTGATTCCACGGTTGTCACGCCCCGCACGTGCTGGAATACGGCTTCAATACACCAGAAGCATCCACCCCCGAGGGTGGCCACGTCTTTGTCGTTATCGAGGGTACTGGTCATGCGTCTCGCAGTTTCAATTCATTCTGCCCGGACATAAAAATGTCATTATACCGTTTGCGCGCATTCGATGCGACCGTCCCGGCCATGTGCTTGAATAGTGCAGAGTAATTTTCTGCCCGGCCACTCTGTTCTTTTTCCCTTGCGTCGGCGCGCGTGTTTATTTACGGTACGCCCTAGAGCATTGCTCCGGCCTTGGATGCCGGGTTCGGCATGGCACAGAGGCCCTCCCCGCAAAGAGAGGCGTGGTGAGTTCACTCCTGCTCCGTTTGTATAGAGCGATCGTGATCGATCGGCCGGTCGTGGCATTGGGGCTGGTGTTTATCCCCGTGGTGTTTTTCGCGTCTTTCGTGCCGGACCTCAAACTCGACGCGTCCTCCGAATCGATTATCCTCGAACACGACAAGGCGCTGAAATATTATCGCGCCAGCCGGGAAATCTACGGCTCGGACGATTTTCTCATCGTCGTCTATACGCCGCATGACGACTTGTTTGCTCCCTCGTCGCTCGCGCACTTAACAAAACTCCGTGATGAATTGGCCGGGATGGACTCGGTCGAAACGGTCCTCTCGATCCTGGACGTCCCGCTCGTGAACAGTCCCAGAGTGTCACTGACGGAATTGAAAGACGGAGAGGGAATACGGACGTTGGAATCTCCGGGTACCGACAGGGAACTCGCCAGAAAAGAATTCCTGGAAAGTCCCATCTATCAGAATCATATCATCAGTGCGGACGGCCGCACGACGGCGCTGCTGGTCCTCTTTAAGGTAGACGCGACCTATAACGCGCTGCTCAACAAACGAAACAGGTTAAGGGAGAAGGAAGCCGAGTCGGGACTCACATCGGAAGAAGCGGCAGCCTTGCGGTCGGTCGAGCGGACCTTTCACGAATATCACGCCACGGTGATCGCGGCGGAAAACAAGGATACGGAAGTCGTCCGCGCCATTCTGGACAAGCATCGTGACCAGGCCAAACTGTTTCTGGGCGGGGCGCGGATGGTCGTCGCCGACATGATCAGCTTTATCGAGCACGATCTGACTACGTTCGGCGTCGGCATTCTCGGGTTTTTGCTGGCGGCGTTGGTCTACTTCTTTCGTGCGTTACGCTGGGTGCTGTTGCCCATGTCCTGCTGCCTGATTTCCGTCGTCGTGATGATGGGTTACCTGGGGTTTATGGATTGGAGGGTGACGGTCATTTCCTCCAATTTCGTTTCGCTCTTGCTCATCGTCACCATGTCCTTAACCATCCACCTCATCGTGCGCTATCGGATTTTGAGGGAGCAAACTCCGCAGGCCGAACAGAAAACGTTGGTCCTGCACACGATACAGGAAATGGCGAAACCCTGTTTTTATACGGCCATTACGACGATTGTGGCGTTCTGTTCCCTGATCGTCAGTGACATTCGGCCCGTGATCGATTTCGGCTGGATGATGACGATCGGGATCTCCCTGGCGTTCGCGCTGAATTTCATTTATTTCCCGGCGGTGCTGGTGTTGCTCAAACCGGAGAAGGACATTGCGCGCGCGAACGTCACGCGATTGTTTCTGTTTACCATGGAGGTGGCCGGCTTCACGCTCAAGTACGCCAAGCCGATCGTGGCGGCGTCGGTGCTGGTGGCCGCGCTGGGTGGCCTGGGTATCGCGCAATTGGAGGTGGAAAACCGGTTTATCGATCATTTCAAAAGCACGACGGAAATCTACCGGGGCATGGAATTGGTGGACACGAAGTTGGGGGGCACCATTCCGTTGGACTTCGTGATTGACGCGGATGAAACGGTTGCCGCTTCGTCTGAAGCGACGGACGATCCCTTCGATGATCCCTTTGTTGACCCATTGGACGATTCACTTGCCGACCCGTTCGCCCAGGAAGAGGATGCCGCCGATAAACCTTCCTATTGGTTCAACGGATACCGGTTGACGCAGATCGAAACGATTCACGATTACCTCGAATCGTTGCCGGAAGTGGGCAAGGTCCTGTCCTTGGCCACGGGCATGAAAGTGATCAAGCAGCTGAACGACGGTCTGATGCCGGATGATTATGAATTGGCTCTGTTGAGAAAGTACGTGCCCCAGGACGTGAAGGAGGCGCTGATCGATCCGTATCTGTCTCCCGATGGCGACCAAACGCGTCTGACCATGCGTCTGATCGAATCCGCGCCGACGCTCAAACGAAAAGAATTGATCGAGCGGATCCAACGACACTTGGTCGAGAATGCGGGGTTTGCCGAGGCAACCGTGCATCCCACCGGAATGGCGCTTCTCTACAGTCACCTGCTGCATAGTCTCTACCGCTCGCAGATCCTGACGATGGGTACGGTTTTTGTGAGCATTCTTCTGATGTTTGTGATGCTGTTTCGCAGGGTTTCACTGTCAATCGTGGCGATTCTGCCGAACCTGTTGGCGGCCTGTTCCGTGCTCGGCTTAATGGGATGGTGGGGGATTCCCCTGGACATCATGACGATTACGATTGCGGCGATCACGGTGGGTATCGCCGTGGATCACGCCATTCACTACATTCACCGGTTTCAGGTGGAATTCGTGAAACATCAAACGTATCGGGAAACCGTCATGGCGTGCCACGGGAGTATCGGCCGCGCCATTTATTATACGGCGCTCACGATTACCGTGGGATTCAGCATCCTGGCCTTTTCCGATTTCATCCCCACCATCTATTTCGGTTTGTTGACCGGCTTTGCCATGATGGTGGCCCTCATGAGCAATCTCACCCTCCTGGCCGCGTTACTCATGATTGTGAAGCCGTTGGGCCCGGCAACTACGTAAAACCATTTTCGGGGTGCGTTACGCTATACGACCGACCCTGATTCCAATCTGTCATCCTCGACATCTTTAGTCGAGGATCCAGGGTCTTTTCTTTTTGTCCGTGAAGAACAAAGACACTGGATTCCCGTATATCGCCTGGATCCCCGATCGAATCGGAGACAGGCGTCGGGAATGACAGATCACAGTGCACTAACTCTCTTCATGTCAGTGACGCGGTGCTCACGTCGCGAGATGCGTGATGATCACGTGCTCTTTGTTGTTGGGCACCGCGAGCAGTTCGCTACGACCGAATCCGGCGTTTTGAAACATGGCGTCCCATTCCTTGAACGTGTACGCGTCACCAGCCGGGGTCGTCACCAGCATGATGAGGGCGAAATCCGCGGACGCGGGGCTGACCCGGTCGTCATTCGGGACGAACTCCAAGGTGATGACCCGGCCGCCCGGTGCCATGGCGTCCCGGACCTTTCGGAGAAAGTCCTCACACTCCGGGATCGCGAAGTGATGCAGAAAATTGGTGAGCAGGACCACGTCATACCCCTCGCCCAGATCGGCGTTGAAGGCGCTACCGGCAATGGTGTGATAGCGATCGCCTAAGGACGCGGCGTCCGCGTTTTCCCTGGCGACGGTCAGGACGTTGGGCCAATCGACCGCGGTGACTTCGGCGTCCGGGAACTGCTTCGCGATCTCCACGCCGAAGACCCCATGCCCGGCGGCCACGTCCAGGACCTTGCGGATCGTCCCTCCCGTCGAAACCAGATGCTCGGCGATCCACTTGGCCGGGCCGATCATCATGGGAACCATCGCCCGGGCGAACGTCACCCACTCGGGATGCTCCTCGGTGATGGTCCCCTGATCCGGCAATGTCGTCCCGCCTTGGCGCACGGCAGCGGTCAGGTCGCAAAAGCCCTCGAACAGCGTCGGGCTGAGGAGGAATTCCAGGGTTGCGCCGAGGTAGGCCGGCGAGGTCTTGACCAGAAATACCTCCGAATCCTGCGTGAGGGCGTACGTGTTCTCCGATTTCGTAAGAAACCCGAGCATCACCAGATAGTCGGCGAGCATGCGCAGGCCCCGCTCCGAGGCCTTGCACCGGTCTGCCAGGGCGGACGCGGTGTTATGCCCTTCCTTGATGGCTGTGAAGACTTCCAGATCGACGGCGGCTCTGATGGTGCAGGTGCGTTGAATCGCAAAAGCCGTTTCAAAAAACAGGATCGGAGACGGAGCTGGTGCTTGAGTCATGGTTCTACCTCTTTCCAGTGTAATGATGAAAAAGTATGTATGTCACGAAAGATTCCTGCATCCATTGTACCATGTTCTGTAATGTGGTACGTCAGGCCGGTTGCAGGATGGAAATCCCGGCGGGCTTTATTTTATAATTCCTCTCTTCTTGGAATCCGACATTCATCCATTCTTCATGCTTTCAGGAGATCTTCGATGACATTCTCAACTGTAAGGCTGTGCATGGTGGCTGCGATCGTGATGGGCTTGGCCGCGCCGGGCGAAGCAAGCGCGGAGACGGGACGGTCCGGGTGGTACGTCGGCGGGGGAATCGGGGCGAATTGGACGAACCAGCTCGATCAGGCGGGCTGGAACCGGGACATCTACTGCTACCCGGATTCTACTGCGTGTGCCACGCCGGGTCCCAGTACGGACATACAGGGATACCGCTGGATGTACAACCTTGACATGGATGCCGGCAGCGCATTCGAAATCTCGGTCGGCCGTATGTTCAACCGCTGGCGTCTGGAATTGTCCGCCGCGCAACGCAACAACGCCATCGAACAGAAATTCAGGCGTGTCACCTTCCTGGACCGAAGCGTTGATACCCCGCCATCGGGCAACACGGTGACGTCCAATGCCATGGCCAGGATCGACGATCTTACGACGCGCACGCTCTCGGTCAACGCGTACTACGACTTCACGGACGTGTTCGAGCGGATCACGCCCTACGTGGGCGTTGGGTTGGGGGTCGCGTTCGTTGAGATATCCGGCGTCCATTTTTCCGCGCGTTATAAGGACAGCGCTGATCCGGCGAGGGATCTGTCAGAGTTCGACAGTCGGCAGGATGCCGATATTTCCGATACCGTCTTCGTGGGGAATTTCCACGCCGGTGCGGATTACAGCCTGACCGCCGAGACCTTATTGGGTGTGAAGCTGACGTATTCCCTGATGGGTGACGTTGAACACACGGGTCGCTACCAGATGCATCCGATGCATGCCCAGGATCCCGCCTTCCCCAACCACAACGCGTTCAGTGGCCCGCGTCAATTCTCGGCGATGTTGACGCTAAAATACCTGTTCGGTGACTGAGCGGGATCCAGCCGATCCGAAGCGCGGGCCACGCCGGTGTCCCGGGCGGCCCGGCATACGGCTTTGGCCACGGCCGGTACGACGTGTGGATCAAATACCCCGGGGATGATGTTGTGTTCGCTCAAGGAATGGGCTGGCACGAGATCGGCCAACGCGGACGCCACGGTTAATTGCATGGATTCGTTGAACGTCGTGGCCCCGGAATCCAATGCTCCACGAAACATGCCTGGATATGCCAGCAGGTTATTGATTTGGTTCGGATGATCCGATCGTCCGGTGGCGTAGACCCGGCAGTACCGGTATCCGAGTTCCGGCGGCAACTCAGGATCGGGGTTGGCCAAGGCAAAGACGATGGGGTCCTGGGCCATGAGTTTCAGATCATCCGGTGTCAGCACATTGCCGGCAGACACGCCGATGAACACGTGTGCCCCCTGTAACGCGTCCCGGAGCGTTCCCACCGGCCGGTCATATCGGATGATGTCCGGTAGAAGCTCACGGGCGCGGCGTAGAGCCTGCGGACGCCCGGTGAGTACCAAGCCCTGTCTGTCGCACCCTCTCAGGTATGTTGCTCCCGCAGCAAGCAAGAGTTGACAACAGGCGATCCCTGCCGCGCCCAATCCATTCACCACGATGGTGACCTGATCCAGCCGGCGCCCGGTAACCTTCAGTGCATTGTGCAGGGCGGCCAGAACGACGACGGCCGTGCCGTGCTGATCGTCGTGCATGACGGGAATATTGAGTGCGTCCTGCAGGCGACTCTCAATGTCGAAACAGCGCGGCGCGCTGATGTCTTCCAAGTGGATGCCGCCAAAACTCGGCGCGATCGCCGTAACGGTGCATACGATTTCGTCGGGGTCCTGCGTGTTGAGGCAAATGGGCCAGGCATCGATTCCGGCCAATTGCCGGAAGAGCATGGCTTTGCCCTCCATTGCGGGAAGCGCGGCCTGCGGTCCCAAATTGCCTAACCCCAATACAGCCGACCCATCCGTCACCACGGCCACACTGTTTCCCTTGCCGGTCACTTGGTAGGCTTGGGCCGGGTCCGCGGCGATCGCCCTACACACGTGGCCGACGCCCGGCGTATAAACCAAAGAGAGCGTCTCGGGGCTGTCGATTGGGAATTTGCCGGCGACCCGGATTTTCCCTCCCCGGTGGGCCCCAAAAATGCGGTCGGTTGTGGAGGGAGAACTGGTGCCTTCCGTCTGCTCGACGTGCGGCAGACTCGTGTTCGCGGATGCTTCAATGGTTTTTTCAATGACAGACATCGCGAGTACGTTTTCCTCCTATTGACATTGTACACCTTATAGCCGCCGGCTGCAGGCGCCTTGTAAAAGACCTTTGCCTGACGTGGAGAGCGGGCTGTTTAGGGTCGTGAACTGCGAGTGGATTCCAGTTCGCCAAGGGCAGTGAACAGATCCGGGTGTTTGAGCCGGTAGTTAAAATCGGACAGGACTTTCCGGGCTGAAAGGCGTTTCCCTGCATCGCGGGTGACAGTAGCCTGGGGGACGGCAATCTGAAAGTGCTCGGCGGCGAAGCGGCAGATGTCGGCCCAAGATCGTGGGTGCCCGTCGCTGACGATGTAGGTCGAGCCGGGTGCCGCATGTTGCAGGGCGAGAAGGCAAAGCTCGGCCACGTCTTCGATGTGGATCAGGTTGACGTATTTTGTCGTGTTTTTGATTTTTCCGTTCCGAATCCAATCGAACACGTGCCGGCCGGGGCCATAAAGCCCGGACAGTCGCAGCACCGTGGCCCCAAACGTGGTACGTAGATATTCTTCGCTGGACACACGGGGCAGGGAACGGTTGACCGGTACGCGTTCGTCGATGAGGCCGGGGCGGCCTGACCGATAGGCCGAGGTGCTGCCCAGGAGGACGAACCGGCTGTCCCGGTCGATGGCGTGTTGCGCAAAGGTTCCGGCGACATCCTGGGGGAGCGCCGGAAAACACCAGACGATGTCCGACGTGGGGGGAATCTGTGTCCACGTGTCAGGTTCCCGTAAATCAAAAAAGATGCGGTGATCGGGTTGGGCAAAGGTCAGATGCGCGTCCGGGTCACGGCTGGTTGCGAAGACCAGACGACGGCGGCGCCGGGCCGCGCGATAGATGAAGCGTCCGGTATAACCGGCGCCGAGAATCACGAGTGGAGCGTGTGCCATGCGACTCCTGGGGTCTGCCGGTATCGGCCGGGCAGGGCCGCGGGTGTCACCCGGTCATATAGTTGCGGGCATACTGGACGTAGTTGTGGGCCGACTCCTTGAGCCATGCCAGTTCGGCTTCCCGCAGGGGCCGCTTGACGCGGGCCGGCGCGCCGATCACCAGGCTGCCCGGCGGGACCTTGGTGTGTTCGGTGACCAGGGCCCCGGCTCCGACGATACAGTCGTCTCCGACCACGACGCCGTCCATCAGCACGGCACCCATGCCGATCAAGACCCGGTTCTGAATGGTGCAGCCATGGAGGACGACGTGGTGGCCGACCGTGACCTCGTCGCCGATAATCAGGGGATACGTGTCGTGCGTCACGTGGAGGAGAGAAAGGTCCTGGACGTTGGTGCGTTGTCCGATCCGGATGTAATTGACGTCGCCGCGAACGACGCTGTGGAACCACACGCTGGATTCGGATCCAATGACCACGTCGCCGACGATCACCGCGGTGTCTTCGATAAAGGCAGAGTCCGCGATAGTCGGGGTAATGCCTCGGTAGGCTTTGATCATGATAGGGATTCCCGCGCTTCCGGATCGCGTGTCGGTCAGCCTTTGCCGACGATCGACGCCACGACGAGGATCGTCAAGGCCGTGATCACGGCAACGTACACGGTCACGCTCCGGTCATTCAACCAGGCGGTTTGCCAATCTTCCGGGTAGAGCGCTTTGCCCACCAGATAGAGGCCTTCTTCGTACAGGCCGAGCACCTGTTCCATCTCGATCAGCGTCTGCTTGGCGATGCGGTGGCGATCCCGTTGTTGCAGGATCAGGTAGATGAACAAGGCCGAGAACAGGGCGGTGCCGGTAATGGCAAAGACCTTGATGGTGAGGTGCACGGGACCCGGCGGGGACAGGGCAAGAATCGTGATGAGGAGCAACACCAGAAACGCGCTGCCGAAAGCGGTGAGGCGCATCATCTGCTCCCGGCGGCGGAACACTTCTTCCTTATACCAGGGGTAGAGAACCCGAAAGACTTCGAGTTGTTCCTCGGTCAATTTGACGGGCGGTGTGCTCATAACCGGTTGGTCGTCAAGAGATGGGTCCGCATCCAGTCAGCCAGATGTACGGTCATCCGGCGAAAGTCTTCGGGTCTGCCGAATTGGTGGTCGGCCTCGGGCAACAATACGAGTTTTGTGTCACTAGGCAAGGATTCTTCCAATCGTTCGATCTGGTGGAAGGGGACCAGTTCGTCCTGTTCCCCATGGACAATCAGGACGGGACTTTTGATGGCGCGCGCGGCTTCATAGGCATTGAAGACACGACAACTCTCGTAAAAGGCGAAATCCAGAGAGATCGGCGCCGTTCCACCCGTCACGTCGGGAATATAATTGGTGCGTTTCCATTCTTCAATTCCATTGGAACCGAATTCATGTTCCAGCATTTCGGGAAAATCCGGGACCGGACACTTCAGACCGATGGCCCGCAGGTCAGGATGGTGCTGCCCCACGATGATGGCTAGGAGCCCCCCGAAACTCGATCCGATCAGCCCCAGCTCATGATACCCGCGTTCGCGCATTAGGCTGATGGCGCGTTCCAACTGGCCGTAACAGGTGGATACCGTGATCCGACCGAATTCTCCTTCGGATTCACCCATCCCGAACCAATCGAATCGCAAGGTGCTGATACCTTGGGCAACCAGGAGTTCCGTCAGGCGGAGATTGGTGCGACTGTCTTTGTTCGAGAGGAAGCCATGGCAGAGGATGACGGCACGGCCCGTTTGACTTTCAGGCTCCGCCAGGATGGCAGCGACGGCATTGTTGTCGCCGTCCTGAAAGGTAAGAGAGGTTTCCTGCATGGCCGAATCCTGAAGAAGCGCAGGCGGTGCTGTCAATCGGGAACGTGTTTTCCACTCCTGTCATCCTCGACATTCTTAATCGAGGATCCAGAGTCTTTTCTTACCCCTCCGTTCGCGAAGAGAACGACACTGGATTCCCGCTGAAAGCTTGCGGGAATGACAGAAGGAAAAAGTCGCTCAGGAAAGGAAATAGAAATGATTGGTCGGCCCTCGGCCTTGGCCGATGGCCAAGGCGTGACGAATAGCCTCCGTCACGTACTGTTTCGCCGCTTCGACGGCGTCGGGGAGGGGTTTGCCGACAGCCAAGTGTGCGGTGAGGGCCGAGGCGAAGGTACAGCCGGTGCCATGGGTGTGCGGCGTGTCGATCCATTCGCCTTTGAACATGCGAAAGAACCGGCCGTCATACAACAGATCGGTGGCGGGGCGTTCCAGTAAATGCCCGCCTTTGATCAGGACGTGTTGGCAGCCAAGCTGGTGAAGCGTTTTTGCCGCCTGCCGGGCTTCGGCCAGCGACCGGATCGTCAGGCCGGTCAATCGTTCGGCTTCATGGATATTGGGCGTGATGACGGAAGCCAGGGGAATGAGGGTTTGCTTCACGGCGTCAACCGCGTCGCCCTTCAACAGGTCCTGCCCGCTTTTGGACACCATGACGGGATCGACGACAATCCAGGGCACGTGGTACTGTTGCAACTTCCGGGCGACCAGGGACGCGAGTGAGGCCGAGGACAGCATCCCGGTCTTGACCGCGGCCACGTTGAAATCGGCAAAGATCGCGTCGATCTGCGCTTCGACGATGGACTCCGGCAGATCGTGAATGGCCGTCACGCCCGTGGTATTTTGCGCGGTAATCGACGTGATCACGGACATGGCATAGGTGCCGTTGGCGGACATGGCCTTCAGGTCCGCCTGGACCCCGGCGCCGCCACCAGAGTCGGAACCGGCGATGGTCAGGACTTGTTTCAGCATGGTTAGGGAAAAAGAACGGGAGAATGGAAGCCGGGTCGTCGTGTCACGGGCTTCGACTCTAGCATGGGGCCTGGGAGTGGTCAAATGCCTGGCGGTTCTCCTGCTGGGACTTGCGGCTTGTTCCTCCGAGTACCAGGAGGTGAGCATCATCGTTGACGAATTTCGTCTGTCTCCGGCTCTGGTGGACGTGCCGGCCGGGCAACCCGTGCTCCTGGTGGTGAGGAATCAAGGCCGGGAAACGCACCGCTTTCAAAGTACCCTCCTGGCCCAACACCGGGTCGAGGTCATGCCGGATTCGGGCACGCAGGTTGATGCCCTCGAGCAGGGGGTGCCCCTGGCCCCCGGCCAGCGGCTTGAACTCGTGTTGACTCTGCCGCCCGGGGTGTATCACTTCCGGTGTCCCATCAAAGGGCATCGCGGGATGCAGGGTATAATCGTGGTTCAATCGCCCGTCCAAACGTGACTCATGGCAAGGGTGAGTGTACTTCCCTTCCTTCTGTCATCCTCGACCCTCGATTACTAACGTCAAAGACAGGCTCTGATCGGAAAATCAGTGGTTTTCTTCACATTCCATTCGCACCCTGCCTGTCCGTTGCAGAGCGGCTGGTGGTGACTCTTTCTGAAGAAAATATTAGAATGTTGTCTAAATTCACGGCAGCGTGGCCGCAGCCGATGGACAGACACTAAGGCGGGTGTACAGCCACCGTAGAAGACGCCGCCCGGTTTCCCAAGCGGGGCCCGGTGAACGTTGCAGGAATAAGAAGAACCATATGGACAAGCCAACGGATAACGACACGTTCGAAAACGACGGGAACAAGCAATCCGGCTCAGAAGGGCGCTCAGCGACCCCAGTCGCAGCCGATGAGGAAAATCAACGTCGTGGGAATGTCGTCCCAAATCAGCCTTGGTATAAGCAGAAAAAATCCATCAAGCTGTGGCTTGCTATCATTGTTGCAGCAGCGGCGGTCTGCGGTGTTCTCATTGATTTGGCAGGAAATTTGGGCTTCTTTGAACGATTTCAGGATTCAGGTCAGATTTCCGAGGAGGACGTAAGAAATGCTGAGCGCCACGTCGAAGGGCTTAAAGAAAAGCACGATGAAGCCGAAAAGTTGGTAAAGAGTATCCGGGAAATGTATGTTGAGATAGGTGAAGACGTTTCCAAAAAGGCGAAAGAGATCGCTCGCGAAATCGAGAATAATTCTGAAGCTCAGCCACTGGAAAAAGCCATTGCACGCGCACTTTCTTTACAACTGGACAACGAGCCAGCCCGCGCAATCCAGGAATGGGAAAAGATTGCCAAAAACGCGGAAGGAGACGACAACGCGGTAGCAGCGCTCGCGTGGTTTTCCGTAGGGTACTTGTTGCGTCAGGACTCGGAAGCCTCGATACGGGCTAATGACAAGGCGATCCATCTGGAGGCCAATTTTCCCGAAGCCTACAATAACCGAGGTATTGCGAAGACAGCGTTGGGACGCTTGGACGATGCGCTCGCCGATTACGATAAGGCGATTCGCCTGAAGCCGAAGTTCGCCAAGGCCTACAACAACCGGGGTATGGTGAAGAGAGCGTTGGGACGCTTGGACGATGCGCTCGCCGATTACGATGAGGCGATTCGCCTGAAGCCGAAGTTCGCCAAGGCCTACAACAACCGGGGCATGGTGAAGAAAAAGTTGAGACGCCTGGACGATGCGCTCGCCGATTACGATGAGGCGATTCGCCTGAAGCCGAAGTTCGC
>VXOF01000088.1:0-5963 GCA_009840285.1 Nitrospira sp. SB0662_bin_26 | reverse complement strand
TGGACGATGCGCTCGCCGATTACGATGAGGCGATTCGCCTGAAGCCGAAGTTCGCCAAGGCCTATTACAACCGAGGCCTCGCCATGGTCGATTCGGAATTGTTCGATGATGCGCTCACCGATTTTGACGCGGCGATTCAAATAAATCCGAACTACTTCGAAGCCTACATTAACCGGGGTAGTACGAACACGGTGCTTGGACGATATGAATCCGCCATTGCCGATTACGATGAAGCGATTCGCCTGAAGCGCGATTTTGTTGATGTCTATCTCAGCCGGGCTGGTGCGAAGTACAGGCTCGGGCGCAAAGCCGAAGCACGGAAAGACTTGAAAACGGCTCTTAAACTGGCACGTAAAGCCAACAATACAAAGCTAGCAACCACAGTTGAACAAGCGCTTCGTGATTCAGCCTCAGACGAAGACTTGTGAGTCTACCCCTTCGCACACCCACAAAACACCGGAGCGTCCGCTTTTCCTGGCATCAGGCACTGCACGCCCGCGTGAAACCCTACCACGACCGGACAGAGGCCGTAAATGGAACGATGACGAGATTCCGCAACTGCGTGCGGAATGGCAGCCTCCCCTCATCCCAGCCCTCTCCCAGAGTGGGAGAGGGTGTGAAGACTTCTACCTCCCAACTTTTCCCTCTTCGGAAAAAGTTCCCGTCCTTACAAAGGAGGGGAAAAGGAAAAGACCCTGGATCCCCGATCGGGTCGGGGATGACAAGAAGAAAGTACGGAGAAGACAGACAGAACCAATGCACCGTCTTATCGCATCTACGTAATAATTATGATATAGTTCTGGCCGGACCTCGAAAGGAGAACGCGTCCGTGCCGCGAGGAAGGGGTATTCGGTCATGATTGAGTGGCTGGGAATCGGCCACCTGTTCGAGCTTTCGCGCTCGGAAGCGATTGCGGGGTTCTTTACGCCGCTGGTGATCTTCGCCGTATTCTTTCTGGCACAGATCAGTCTGCCTGCATGGCGAGTGCCTGGCTATGTCATCAATCCGGAGACCGGTGAACCCCGCACCTATCGGCTCAACGGTCTTCTGGTGTTTGCCATCGCGCTGATCATGTGGGCTTTCGAGCTCATCGGGATGCCGCGTGATTGGTTCTACCGGTCCTCGATTTATGCTGTGGCCGGCGGAACGGTGTTCGCGACAATCCTTACCATCATTGCGGTGTTCAGCCGGCCACGAGGGAAGGTGAAGAATCCCCTCCTCGCGCTATGGTTTGGGCGTTCCCAGGAACTGTCGTTCTTCAACGAACGCTTCGACGTCAAGATGTATATGTATGCCGTCGGTGGGACGATGTTGTCGCTCAATGCCCTGTCCGGGGCCGTGTACCACTACGAACTATTTGGCGAGGATTCCAATCCTGGCGTTTTCCTGTATGCGGCGTTCTTCACGTTCTACATATTGGACTACTTCATCTTTGAGCGCGTCCAGCTCTATACCTACGATCTGATCCATGAGAATCTCGGCTTCAAGTTGTTCTGGGGTTGCCTCGTGGTCTACGGGTGGCTGTTCATCCTCCCGTTGTGGGGTCTGGCCGTTTACCCTGACCCCGGATTCTCCCCGGCATGGACGTATGTTTGGCTCACTGGAACGACTGCGCTGTTCCTGTTCGGGTGGGGCATTTCTCGTGGCGCCAATAATCAGAAATACACGTTCAAGCGATGGCCCGACCGCAAGTTTCTCGGGCTCATAGAGCCTGAGTACATTGAGGCCGGCGACCGCAGGATCCTGTGCAGCGGTTTCTGGGGTGTTGCCCGCCACTCCAACTACATGGGCGAGGGGTTCCTCGCCCTGGCAATAGCGCTGGTCTTCGGCTACTTCAGTAATCTCTGGGCTTGGACCTATTTTGTCTTTATCGTTTCGATGTTCACCTACCGACAACGTGATGACGACAGGCACTGTGCCGAGAAATACGGCGCCGAAAAATGGGCGGAGTATCAGGCGAAGGTAAAGTACCGGATTTTTCCTGGTGTGTATTGAGAGGGTTTCCGGCGGACTACTCCAGAGTGCCGCCTCCGCTGCCTTGCGCACGGTAAAAGGTTGAGCCGTCCGGGTTGTCCTTACCTATATTAAGTTTACTCATTTATTGTGATAGAGTCTGCCGTTTGCAGCCAGGAGTGAGCTTGCGCATCCATAGTAGGGGAGGGGGTGAACGTGTCGAATAAGATTGTCCCATGGAGCGGGATTGCGGTGGGTGCGGCATTGCTGTCGGCTGTGGCCACATCGGTTCTTGCCGCGGGTGAGGAACCGCCGAGTGTTGAAGGTGCCGAAGCGCCGGTGCGGTTGGAAGAGGTGGTGGTGACCGGTTCCCGCATCCACATCCCCAATTTGGCCAGCGCCAGTCCCATCTACCACATCGACGCCGAAGCCTTGCAGTTCCAGGGCAACGTCCGGGTGGAGGACACGTTGCGCATCCTGCCGCAGGTGTTTTCCACGCAGAACGCCGGCATATCCAACAGCGCCACCGGCACGGCCACCCTGAACCTGCGCAACCTGGGCGCGCAGCGGACGTTGGTGCTGGTCAACGGCCGGCGCCTTCCGGCCGGCTCACCGATCCAGGGTGGAGTCGGTGCAGACATCAACCAGATCCCCGGCGCGTTGATCAAGAGCGTCGAGGTGCTGACCGGCGGCTCCTCGGCGACCTACGGGGCCGACGCCGTGGCCGGGGTGGTCAATTTCCTGATGGTCGACGACTTCGAGGGCGTCAAGCTCGATTACCAGTTCAGCCAGTACCAGCACAACAACGACAGCGCCAGGTGGCAGGGGATAGTCCGGGACGCCGGGTATTCGGCGCCGAGTGGCTCCACGTGGGACGGCGATATCTCGAACGTCTCCCTGGTCGCGGGGAAAAATCTGGGGAGTCGCGGCAACGTCACGGTCTATGGGACCTATCGCAACATCGCCGCGGTCTTTCACGGGGACCGTGATTACAGTTCGTGTGACTTGATCCGGGGCCTGACCGCGTGCGGCGGTTCGGCTACGTCACCGCAGGGGACCTTCCTCCGACAGGGGTTGGAGGGCTTCGATTACAAGGTGGAGGGCCACCAATTCGTGCCCCGGGAAGGCACACTGTACAACTATGCGCCGACGAACTATTTCCAGCGACCCGACACACGTTGGACCGCCGGCCTGTTTGCGAACTATGACGTGCACGACAAGGTCGAAGCCTACACCGAATTCATGTTCATGGATGACCGGTCGTTGGCCCAGATCGCGCCTTCCGGGTCGTTTTTCCACCCCGATATGCTCAACTGCGATAATCCCTTCCTGTCCCCGCAACAATTCGAGGCGGTATGCGGCGCCTATGGCCTGACGAAGGACGATAGACAGACGGTGAGCATCGGCCGGCGCAACGTCGAGGGCGGCAGCCGGCAAAACGATCTGCGTCACACTTCCTATCGCGGCGTGTTCGGTCTGCGGGGCGATCTGAGTGACCGTTGGCGCTACGAATTGCATTATCAATACTCCAAGGTGAACATGAAGAACACCTACCGGAACGATTTGTCGATCCCCCGGATCAGGCGCGCGCTGGACGCGGTGGAACATCCGGGAACCGGTGACCCCGTGTGCCGGTCCGTGCTGGACGGCTCCGACCCGAATTGCGTGCCCTGGAACATCTTCCGGGAGGGCGGGGTGACGCCGGACATGGTGAACTACCTGTCCTTACCGTTGACCGCCGAGGGCTCGACGGACCAGACGGTGATCTCCGGTTACCTGACAGGTCATCTCGGACGCTACGGCATCACGTCGCCCTTCGCCGATAACAGCGTGGACGTGGTGCTGGGGGGTGAATACCGCAAGGAGACTCTCACGTACAACCCGGACGAAGCCTACCGCAGCGGCGACGGGGCCGGGCAGGGCGGTGCCGCCCCTCCGGTCAGCGGCGGATTCGACGTCACGGAATTTTTCTTTGAAGCCGGCATCCCGCTGATCGAAGGCGCACCATATGCGGAAGAATTAGGGCTGGACGTGGGCTATCGCTATTCCGACTACGATTTCGATCTGCAAACCAATACCTTCGGTGTCCGTTCAGTTTGGGACGTCAATTCCGGCGTCAAGCTCCGGGCCAGTTTTCAACGGGCGATCCGCGGACCGAACGTGCGGGAACGGTTCAGGCCGCAGGGCTTGAACCTGTTCGATATGCCCGCTGATCCCTGCGGCGGTCCCGTGACCGATGGCCAAACGGCCGCGGGCCGCACCTTCGAGGAGTGCGCCCGGAGCGGCGTCACGGCCGCCCAGTTCGGCAATATTGCCCACTCGCCGGCTGCCCAGTACAACATGCTGCAAGGGGGGAATCCCGACCTGGGAGCGGAGGAAGCCGATACCTACTCCTTCGGTTTGGTGTGGACGCCTCGCTTCGTCGACGGGTTCAACTTCAGCGTGGACTACTATTCGATCAGAATCCGGAAAGGGGTCAGCGCGTTGAACCCGCAGTTCATCCTGAATCAATGCCTGAACGGTGATGCCGCCCAATGCGCCAAGGTCAACCGCGGGCAGGGCGGTGATCTGTGGTTGGGGTCCGACGTGGCCCGGAGCGGCCACATCGTATCCTTCCTGGACAACCTGGCCATCGAGAAGGTGCAAGGGTATGACATTACCGCGCTGTATGATTATGACGCCGGCGAGTGGGGGCGGGTGCACGTCAATGATATTCTCTCGATCACCTCCACGTGGGACCAACAGGAGTTGGAAGGCGCGCCCACGACCGATTGCCTCGGCAAATGGGGGCTGACGTGCGGCTCGCCGACCCCGGACGTACGCAACAATCTGCGGGCCACCTGGATCACCCCGTGGGGGGTACGGCCCAGCCTCATGTGGCGGTACGTCAGCGGTGTCGAAGCCCTGAGCGACACCGGGGTGGATCTCGGAGAACGACATTACATCGATTTGGCTGCGATTTGGGCTTTTGCCGACTATGCCAGTCTTCGGGTCGGGATCAACAATGTGTTCGATCGCGAGCCGCCCGTCGCCGGCCAGGAGGCCGGGCCAAGTATCGCCGGTAACGGGGGCGTCTTCCCCGGTCTCTACGACGTCCTGGGCCGGTACTTCTTCTTCGGACTCACTGCCAATTTTCTGTAGGGAGTCCCTCCCCTTTGTAAGGGGAGGGCAGGTGGGGTAGAGTCGTATACACAACGGGCACCAACACGGACCATGACATGCGGTCTACTCACTCCGGCTTCGGCTCTACCTCCCCTCGCCCCTCCTTACAAAGGAGGGGAAGAAAAGGCCGCAATTGTCAACGAATTACTGAACACATACAAGAATGACAGAAAGGGCTCCCGTGCTTGACACTCCAAGGGTTTGTTGTTAGGTTCAGTCGCTTATATCATTCATACTCTTTTTGCCGGTCAGGTCGAACAGCTAGCGGAGCCTGGCGGCAACGACTTCCGTGACCGTTCAGAATCTTATCCTCTCGCTTCATCAGTTTTGGTCAAAACACGACTGTATCATTTGCCAGCCGTATGATTTGGAAAAGGGGGCCGGTACCTTCAACCCGGCCACGTTTTTACGTGCCCTGGGGCCGGAGCCCTGGCGCGCGGCCTACGTCGAGCCGTGCCGTCGTCCGACCGACGGACGGTACGGTGAAAATCCCAACCGGTTGCAGCACTATTATCAGTACCAGGTTGTCATCAAGCCGTGCGTGGATACAATCCAGTCGTTGTACCTGGACAGTCTCTCGACCTTGGGGATTGATCCCCGAAAACATGACATCCAATTCCGGCAGGATGATTGGGAATCGCCGACGTTGGGCGCGTGGGGACTGGGCTGGGAGGTCCGGCTCGACGGCATGGAGATTACCCAATTCACGTATTTTCAGGAAGCCGGCGGACATACCCTCGATCCGGTGACCGTGGAACTCACCTATGGGACGGAGCGGATTGCCATGTATTTGCAGGGCGTCGATAACGTGTACGATCTCCGGTGGTCGGACGACGTCAGCTATGGTG
>VXOF01000054.1 GCA_009840285.1 Nitrospira sp. SB0662_bin_26 | reverse complement strand
GACCCGCAGGCGCGCGTTCCGCCCACTTCATCGACGACCACGTCGCGGCAATCAAAGAACGATTTTCAACGCGCGGGACCACAAACCCATACCCCCGGATCAGACGTTTGACCTCCGGCTCGGGAAAAACCATCGAGATGGTCATGGTCGAGGCGTAGGGAATTTGATCCAAAAACGTCGAGACCTCATCGTCGAAAGGGCGGAGAAGGCTTGCGGACACGTATGCCGGCGTTGCAAGGATCACGGCCTCCGCCTCCAATACGTCTCCCCCTTCCAACTCCAGTCGATACGACGGGTCCGCCTGCGAACCGAGTATGTGCACCGCCCGCACGTTCGTGCCTCGACGAAGAGACACTCCGGCCGCGGACAATCTCTCCGTCAGACTCGTGATCAAATCACCGAGACCGCCCCGTAAGGTCGTGAACAGGGTACGGGCCTTCCCATTGGGCTTGTGCGAGGGTCGGGCCCGCTGCATAGCCAACGCGCCTTTGATCAGACTGCCGTGCTTGCGCTCCAATTCAACGAGATGGGGAAAGGTCGCGTCCACGCTCAACTCATTCGCGTCGCCGGCGTAAATCCCCGAGACCAACGGTTCAATCAGGCGATCAAAAGCCTCGGATCCCAGACGTCGACTGAAAAACTCCGCCAAGGTTTCTTCAGCGTTCGTGCTTGCCCGGCGAGGGATAATCCAATCGGCTCCCATGCGCACGATACCGGCCCAGGAAAGCACCCCGCTGTGAAACAAGGGGCCGACCTTCGTCGGGACCATTGATATCAGACCCTGCGGGAATTGACGCAAACGGCCTTTGGAATAGGTAAACGTTTGTGCGTTTTCTTGATTGGTGTTGATCAATTGCGAGGATAGCCCCAGTTTTTCGCAAAGAGACAGAGCCGCCGGTTTCGTCGTCAGAAACGAATCGGGGCCTCCCTCCGTTATCACGCCATCCCGGCGATTCGTGAGAATTTTCCCGCCAAGATAATCCTGTCCCTCCACGACCATACACTGAAAAGGCGCATCCTTTCTTCCTGCCTGTTCCAGCAGGGCAAACGCAGCGGAAAGCCCTGAAATCCCTCCGCCGACAATCACCACTCGTTTGGGAGCCGCCATGATAACTCACACGTTGCGGGAAAGGAACATTGAACAATCAGACCCGAGAAACCTCTGATTTATTGTGATAGCGGGATGCAGGGCAAGGCGTCCCGCAGCGAAACCCGAGGCTTATCAAATAGATAGGCGAGGATTGAGCGAGGACACAACGCAGCGCTGCGCCCGATAGTGCAATAAAGCAAAGGTTTCTCCTCAGCGGGTGCCGTATTTGTGAACAAATCCAATGGCGGACTCGACGTGCTCAACGGGTGTTTGGGGGAGAATGCCATGACCGAGATTGAAGATGTGCCCGGCCCTGTTCCCTGCCCTGTCCAGAATGTCCTTGACACGGCGCTCGATCTCCGACGGGGGCGCAAACAAGACCACGGGATCGAGGTTGCCTTGTACGGCAACGTCGAACCCGACGCGCGCCCACGCTTCATCGAGTTCAACGTGCCAATCCAACCCCAAGACGTCGCTGCCGGCACTGCGCATGAGCGGCAGGAGCGTCGACGTTCCCGTTCCGAAATAAATGATCGGAATTCCTCGAGGTTTCAACCGATCGATGACCGATTTCACGTGCGGCAACACGTATTGGCCGTAGTCGGCCGGAGACAAGCATCCCACCCAACTGTCGAACAGTTGCACGACGTCGACACCCGCCCGGATCTGGTTATCCAAATACGTCACGACCACGTCTGAAAGTTTGCGAAGTAACGCATGCCACTGATCAGGACGGCCGAACATCATCTGTTTGGTGTTGAGATAGTTCCGTGAACTGCCGCCTTCGATCGCATAACTCGCCAGGGTGAACGGGGCTCCGGCAAACCCAATGAGGGGCACGCGTCCGTCCAACGCCTTCTTCGTCAAACTGACCGCATCGAAGGAAAAACGAAATGCGTCTGGCTCTATATGGCGTAGCCGCGTCACGTCATCTTCATGTCTGACCGGATTGAAAATGACCGGCCCCTGTTCTTCCTTGAAGGTCAACTGCAACCCCATCGGCTCCAGGGGCAAAAGGATATCCGCAAAGATGATGGCCGCATCCAAGTCAAAACGCTCGACGGGTTGGAGCGTCACCTCCGCGGCCAAATCGGGGATCTTGCAGACGTCAAGAATACTGTGCTTCGCCCGGACTCGCTGATATTCCGCCATGTAGCGACCCGCTTGTCGCATGAACCAGACCGGAGTTCGATCCACGGGTTCCCGGCGGCAGGCTTTCAGAAAACGATCATTGGTCATAGGGGATGAAATTGTACGGATGGAAGGAAAAGGCTGTCAATGAATGAGAGACATTGGCCGAGGCGACGAGTCCGCCACACGATACTAAACCACTGTAAACTCACATTTTGCCGAACCCGCTTATTAGACAGGCAACGCTCAAATCACCCGCTACAAGGCAGGATGTTCAAAAAGGCTCGTCCAGCAAGGCCGCAGGTCCGTTGGCGAGCGGAGCGTACGACGGAGTACGTGAACACGACAATGGGCCGAGAACGCTGCTGGCGGCTTTTTTCAACGTCCTGCTAAAACCACTCTTGGTCGGCAGACGGGGTATCCTCCGGGGGCCGAACGGATTGACCGGCATAGGCTTCCCTGATCCGTTGACTTTGCGCTTCATAGGATGCGGCCTCGGCAGGATCAAGGAGCCAAGCATCGCCCTCCTGCAATTCAATCCGATAATGATCGCCTTTCAGTGAAAACCACTCAATATAAGGATGTGGGGCAAGCAGAGGGTGCGGGTCAAAGGAAATCGAACTCACGGTGCCGAGTTGGGGATTGGCCAAATCGAGCAGGCGAGACGCGGCGTTGGGATCATCGGCGAATTGAGAGTTCTTAAAGGAAAAAATACGGCCGGCAATGTCCGGTTTGAAATCCCCGTTCAAATAAAATTCAATGGGCCCCAGGGAGGCAAAGGTCATCTCCCCGACCACGACGCCGGGCGTACGATTGTCCAGATAGCCTTCCTTGACCCACCGATATCCGCCGAATTTTTCCGCCATGACTGCTTCGCGCTCCCCGTCTGTTCACCGGGATGCCTTGATCGGCCCCCGTCCATCTGCAAGGAGATGACAACCAACCCCAAAACTGCTGATCTATTATGATAGCGGAACGCACGGAAAGGCATTCCGGCGAAACCCGAGGCTTATCAGAGAGATAGGTGAGGGTTGAGCGAGGACACAACACCGCCATGCGCCCGATCGTGCAATCAATCTTAGGGCTTACACAGACGACACTTCACTTGGCGCATCACTCCCGACTGTTCCAAGGCATCCAGGGCCGTATCTTTGTCGGGATATTCAAACCATCCGCCTTCCCAAAAATCGGACCGTGTGGGAACGGAAGGAACTTCGATGCACCGCTCCTTATGCAGAACAGCCTCATCCACAGATCTTCGAATATTGACCCAAAGTGCCATAGGGTGCGTCTCAAAATTGATCGGCGTCAGTCTTCAACAAGCTGCCATTCATCTTTTTCAATCTTGACCTTCGCCCCGGTCTGGATTTTCTTCACGTCTTCACGATCAAACAGTTTCATATACCGTTCAATCCGATCCGGGTCGTCAATCCGTTCAACCTGCTGCAACCCGCTTGCCAACCGATACGTTCTCACCAAGACAGACATTTGCGATCCTCCAACCCATTAGAATGAACAAGAACTATCAAAACTATCAGAATTTAAAGAAGAAAACCTTCGGGCGTCAAGAGCGGCTCCCTGATCCCGGCTCCGGAGTGTGTCCGAAAGAGGCGCTCTTTCCGGTTCCGGGCGAGAGACAGAATAATTTCATTGAGTCATGGTCAAGGGCATTTTCAATCCTGTATAATACGGCTCAACAACACGATGTGCCCATGAATCCGTAACAAGGGAGTGTTCGATCCATGCCTGTCTATGAATATCAATGCAATACCTGCGGCCATAAATTTGAACTGCTCCAATCCGTCAACGCCAGGCCGGAAGAGACAGCCTGTCCCCAATGCCATGAAGCCAATGTGCAACGGCTCATGTCCGCGTTCGCTTCGCAGATCAAAGGCGATCATAAACCCGGATTCGGTGAAATGAAGGCCTACGACATGTACAATGAACGAATGGACAAATTCAAAAAACTTCCGCCCCTCATGGGAGTGGCCCGCGATGCTCCCGGAACGCCCATGATGACGCAGCCGACGGATTCCGGCTCAGGCTCAGATTCAGGAGAAAGTTAGCGCTCGCCACTCCCGTCGATTCCCTGCACAATCAAAACATCAGGAAACGTGCCGGATTGCCCCATCCTATCATTGTGATGAAATCGCTTAATCTTCCAGGAAACCCCGATTCCACCGAATAAGAGAC
>VXOF01000067.1 GCA_009840285.1 Nitrospira sp. SB0662_bin_26 | reverse complement strand
CGAACGAGCATTTCCAATTTCGACGAGAAGACTTCCACGCCCGTGACGTTGAATTCTTCACGCTTCCGAGCCACGGCCGCGATTAATAATTCGCGATAGTCCGGTCGCAAAAAATCTTCCCGATAAATTTCCCTGCTGATGGCCCTGGCGCTCTGCACGGCCAATGCCATATGTCCCTCATGGTACATTCGGGATAATTCCTCGGAATCCTTCAGCACGACTTCGATCTGGTTATTGAACCAGACTTTCATCACCTCATTGATCACGTCACTGGCCATCACCGCCAACAACAGGGTGGGAATCAATGAAAAACCAATGAATGCGGCAATCAGTTTTGTGCGAAACCCCGACCCCCACAGCCGGTGTCGTCGCTCGAAATAGGCCTTGATCAAATTGCGGGACAAGAGAAGGGTCAGGACAACCAATCCGACAACGTCCAGATAGATGAGGAACATCACCAAGGCATAACTGGGGCTGGGCAGAAGCGAATCGGCTGATCTTCCTCCGAATCCGCCGTACTGTGCGTAATACATCGTCAGGAGCAAACACGGAACGAGGAGAAACAGGACGATCCAGACCGGTTTCAAATGCAGCCGGCGGGCTTGGGGGGTCGGCTCATCATCGAGGATCAGCCGTTTCTTCGATTTCGAGGAAGGAAATAAACGTGGTGGCAATTTAGAAGTCGCCATAACGTTACCGAAACGTTACCTCCCGACAATGAAAGTACACGTTGTGCTTTCACGAACGGAGGTCAACGGGGTTCTGTTTCTCATTGCCGGTAGGTATCCCACGGATTGAATGGGCACGGCAATGCCCAAGTGTACGGGAAAGGAAAGGCGGGAACAACGAAAAATCGATTAAGGGGATCCCGAAGCCAACTCAACGTACTTCATCTGCAACGTGTACAACATGTCATGAAGCACACTCGTTTCTTCTTCAGTAAGATTACTCTTTGTTTTTTCTTCCAGTATGCGAAGAATATCGATGATTTCCTTGGCTTGCGGCAGATTGACCGGAAGGGCGGGGTTCTCAGGCGACAACTGCTCCCCCATCAACATCAACGCTGACGAACCTAACGAAAGAATAAACGTCGAAAAGGAGAGCGGCGGGTCTTCGTGGGACGATTGTGAGCGTGACGGGGAAGGCGCCGTGGCAGCGGAAGAAACCGTTTCTTTAAGGGGCTCCGGTTCTTCTCTCGACTGACCGCGTTTATCGCGGATCACGAACCCCGATTCTTGATTGTCAGCCATGGCCTCACTCCCGTGTCATGGAAAAAGTAGCACAATGCCAATAACCCCGCAAGGCAAGAAGCCGATTGAAGCCATCGGGAAAACCCGTTATTCTAATCGCCGCACGAGGAGGAAACACGGCAGTGGAAGATGCGAAATCCCAAGCTTTTCAGGATCTTGTCAACGTGGTCGCCCGGCTGCGTTCTCCCGATGGCTGTCCCTGGGATATCAAGCAAACCCACGAATCACTCAAACCGTTTCTCTTGGAGGAAGCCTATGAAGTCCTTGAGGCTCTTGATACGCACAACCCCCAACACCTGCGCGAAGAGCTTGGGGATCTTCTCCTTCAAATCTTGCTGCATGCCCATATCGAGTCCGAGAAGCAGGCATTCACCATTAATGACGTCATCACGGATTTGACGCACAAACTCATCCGCAGGCATCCCCACGTCTTTTCAGCCGCGTCCGATGAAGCCCCGAAGCTTGATTCCGAGCAAGTCGTCACTCAGTGGGAGGCAATCAAACAAGCCGAGCGTTCGACGGAATCCGACTCGATTCTGGCGGGAATTCCCGCTTCATTGCCCTCCCTGTTGCGAGCCCATCAGATTCAAAAACGGGCGGCACGCGTCGGGTTTGACTGGGAGACACCCGAACAGGTGTTTGAAAAACTTGACGAAGAATTGGAGGAACTGCGAGCGGCAGCCCCCTGTCTCCCGGACGCCGGGCCTTCCGTGCAGGAACCGGAAACGAACGCGGCTATTGAACACGAGTTGGGGGACGTGTTATTCACCATCGTCAACGTGGCGCGTTTCTTACAGATCAATCCGGAGGAAGCCCTGCGAAAGGCAAACAACCGTTTCACCGCACGTTTCCGATATATGGAACGTCAAGGGGCTCAAGAGAAAAAGACCCTTAGAGAAATGACGGCCTTGGAATGGGATACATTATGGGAAGCCGCCAAAATTCAGGAAACAACCGAAGGCCCCCAAAGGACCGTCACACTCGAAACCCGGGACCAGGACCATGAATGACCCGAAACCCCAGGAACAAGACAAGCGCGTCGGCCTGCATCCGGCGATCGTCCTCTTTGGAGTGATTATCGGGCTGTGGTTGTTTATCCAGGCGATTATTCCAAAATCCAAGAATATTCAGCCCCCGCAGGGAAATGAAGTGCGCTCGGAACAACTGGCCCTGTTATTGAAGGAAGCCGAATCGGCGCCGGTGCCTCCGGTTAAAGTCATGGCTCACGTGCAGGGGATGAATGCCCTGAGCCTGCTCGTTCCGCATCAGACCACCGACAGTCAGGTCGTGGCGTTGCTCAATCACTTGAGACGATCACGAATGGATGGCTCTCTGGCTTCGCAGATTCCCGCCACCACGCCGGGAAACGGTCTGGGTGAATTTGCCATCGCCGACGTGTATATTTTTTCCGATCCAAAATACGCCGTGACCGAAGCAGTTGAGATTTTGTCCGTGGGAGCCCACGCCCCGGGAGACTTTTACCAAAGTTCCATTCCATTCGAAATAGCCATGGAACAAGTGCGGGGACATTACGCCGTGAATCTCAATCGGAAAAGCCAACCTGAACACGCTTCCCTGGGATTCGGTGAAAAAGCCACGGGGCTGTACTCGCGACGGTATCAACCCTTGTTTTAGCCCTGCGGGGTTTCGCCCCCGCACGACGAGGTTCCTTCGACAAGCTCAGGTGGAACGGATTATCACTCTCCGCTCGTCCTGAGCGTAGCGGAGCGAAGTCGAAGGACGCTCAGACAGTCCTCGCCCCCAAGATGATAGTCGGGACTGCGACGCAGCCACGCCCGAAGGCGCCGGGGATGAAGGAGATGACCCAAAGAAACTACAGGCCGACTTTTTCCTGAATTTCTTGTCGGAGGCTGCCGCGTTCCTGGTGCATCCAGGCTTCGAGACGGGGAAAGAGGTGGGCCCAAGTGCCCGTGAAGGGGTCGAGCATAACGTCCCGGCGGTCGTTGAACAGGTTTTCCTCATTGGCGATCTCAAGCTTACGGTCTGCAATGGCGCGTCCGAGCAGTTGATTGATGCGAAGTTGCTGGCCGACCGTTCCGCCTGCAAGCTGCAAAATCTTCGTTTTGAGCAGGTCCAATTCTTCTTCAAGGGCGATCTTGACCCGCACCCCCTGCGGGGTCGCCCAATTCGGACGTTGCACGGAATAATCGAAGGACAATGCGGACTCCCTGGGCTCGCGATACGGCCCCATCACCTTCAGGATCGTATACGGTTCAGCCATTACAACTGCGCCCTTTCCCGAACGACGTGACTGTCTGAAGCCTTGGGTTGAATTTGCACCAGATCCAGACTGCCAGTGCCGAGAACCGGGCCCGTCCATTTTTGAAAACCATCCCGCAAATTGACAAGGGTCGTATACCCATCCCGGCTCAGAAAGTCACACGCGAGACGACTTCGCTCACCCTGAGAACAGTACACCAGAATATGTTTCGTCTCCTTGGGCACTTCAGCCCTGAAACGCGTTTCAAGATACTCAAATGGAATATGTTTGGCTCCCGGGACGTGGCCTTGGAGAAATTCTTTTTCACTGCGAACGTCCACGACCGTCAAATCCGAAATAGTCCCCGCGTCATACTGTTCCACCAATTGCCGAGCCTCGTCGGCATCCGCCTGACGATACAGGGTCCCCGTCCGAACCAGGGTGCCGTCGAGTTCCTTGCCCGATGCCAAATGGGCAAGTTGCAATCGCAAAATGGCCAAGGCTTCAGACTGTTGCCGGGCCGTTTCCCTCGATTCATTCTGGCCGTCATACTGTTGACGCGTAAGGTCTTTGACCGTTTGCGAAAGAAACCCGAGGCGCCACCACATCAGGACGATACCGCCGATCAGGATTCCGAGCCCGATGACCATCAGGACCGTCATTAGATTAACCCCCTATGACCATGATGACTGGACGAGGATACTGACGAAGGCTGGGCAAATTGAAGGTGGAAGAATGAAACAAGAGAAACAGGACCGCGTCGTGCTGACACATCTTTTTAATCATGCCGTCAACAAAAGCGGGAAGCCATGGCTGGTCGGGGCGAGAGGATTTGAACCTCCGACCCCCGCGTCCCGAACGCGGTGCGCTACCGAACTGCGCTACGCCCCGACGACCTTGCTTGCTTTCGTTCACTCTTTCCGGACCAGCAGCTCACAGGGTAATCCATGCGCCTCGGCGACAGCCGGATACGTGATCTCTCCGTGATGAACGTTCACCCCGCGGGACATACCCGGATCACGCAAAGCCGCTTCGACTCCCCCGTTGGCCAACCGGACTATAAAAGGTAGGGTTGCCTGGGTCAAGGCATAGGTGGAGGTTTGCGGCACAATTCCGGGAATATTTGTCACGCCGTAATGCCGGACCCCGTCCACTTCGAAAATCGGATCGGCGTGCGTGGTCGGCCTCGTGGTTTCAACGCACCCTCCCTGGTCAACCGCAATATCCATGATTAACGCGCCTTTTTTCATCGTCGAAACCATGGACCGGGAAACCAGAACCGGACTTTTCGCCCCCCTGACCATGACGGCTCCAATCAACAAATCCGCGCTCTTGACGGTCTCCGCAATCACGAGTCTTTGGGAGGCCAACGTCGTCAGGTTATTCCCAAAGCGCTCCGGCAACCTCTGCAATTGACTCATATAGTTTCCGATAACGGTGACTCCCGCACCGATTC
>VXOF01000014.1 GCA_009840285.1 Nitrospira sp. SB0662_bin_26 | reverse complement strand
ATAACAGAGCGCCATGAAAGTCGCCGGATCGACAACCAGTTGCGAGGCCGGTCCGGTCGCCAAGGCGACCCGGGGTCGTCCCGCTTCTTCTTATCCCTGGAAGACGATTTGATGCGCATATTTGCATCGGAACGGGTCTCCAACCTGATGTTGAAGCTGGGGATGGAAGAAGGTGTGCCCATCGAACACCGGATGGTCAGCAAGTCCATTGAAAACGCCCAGAAGAAAGTCGAGGGGCATAACTTCGACATCCGCAAGCATATCCTTGAATACGACGACGTCATGAACAAACAGCGGGAAATCATCTACGCGCATCGATCCGGCGTCCTCGGGGGTAGTTCCATTCAGGACGACGCGGAGGAGTGGCTCGTGGACGTCGTGGATGCCATGATTAATACCTACTGTCCGGAAGAAGCCTATGCCGAGGCCTGGGACCTGGCGGGGTTGCATGAAGCCCTGCTCGCGCAATTCGGCACGGACGTCATGGCGAACGAGGACGTGTCGGAAATGGGACGCGACGGCCTGCGGGACGAAGTGCTGGAACGCGTCCAGCAGCTTTTCCGGCAACGGCAACAGGAACGCGAAGAACAAATCGGGCTCGAGCTTCGCTCACAACTCGAACGGAGTCTGGCATTACAGGTCATAGACCATCACTGGAAGGAACATCTCCTCGGAATGGATCAACTCCGGGACGGCATCGGGCTCAGGGGTTACGGCCAGAAAGATCCGCTGGCGGAGTACAAACGGGAAGGGTTCGACATGTTTGCCGCCATGATGGACCGCATCAAGTCCGATTCCCTGGAGCGATTGTTCAAAGTCCAGGTGGTCAAGGGCGAACGTCCGTCCATTGAAGATGACGTGGCTCCACCCCCCCCAATGGTCTTCAGCCACGGAGACGGCGCACCCGCGCAACGGACGGTCCAACGGGCCCAGGCAAAGGTCGGCCGCAACGAACCCTGCCCCTGCGGCAGCGGCAAGAAATACAAGAAATGCCATGGAGCGTGATCGCTGAGCTTGAGGGTCCAATCTTGCCTGCGATTTTGCTGACCCCACCTCATCAGGAGTCATCTTCAACGTCAAATACTCCGCTAAATTTGCGGGAATTACCCTCTGTAGTTTGGCCTCCGGCCTGCTCATCTGCTGGACAAGCAGGTAGTGTCTCAGTTTGAATTTGCAGGTTCTCTCTTTTCCCGCCCCGTTGTGTTACAATCCGCGTATGACGGACCAGTTTGCTCGTATTATTGATCGCTCACACCAAACCTACGAGGAGTATGGGGAAGAATATCGGCGATTGAATCGGTTGATTATTGGGTTCTCTGTCGGCGCCATTGCCTTTGTTGGGTCGATGTTTGCTCCCAGCGCCGGGCGCGTTTCGTGGTTAATGACGACCGCCCTGATCCTCTACCTTTTGTCTGCCTGGCTCGGCTTAACCGTTGAATATACGGTTTTGGCTCGGATAGAGAACAGGCTTAAAAAACTTTCTGAGCGTGTTCCTGGCGATGAGGGTCCTCCACCCTCTGACGACGAGTATATGGAAATTCCCTTTTCCATTTTTCAAGCTCTCTCCCGTGATTTTCCCTCATGGAAGCTCCACTCCCAAATAACCGCGTTTTTTCTCGCCACCGTATCGGTGCTTCTTGAATTTTTGTTACCCCGCAACGCCGATTTTTGGGATGTTGTGGGGTTGGTTGGATGGGGGGCTGGTCTAACGATCGGTACTATTTTCATCGCTCTTCTGTTCGTCCAAATCAAAGACGAGAACAAACGAACAAATTTACGGCTAAGGAAGCTCTATGCCAAAAGGACCAACAGGACAGAAACGCCCAGGTGACGTGATCGGGACCGCGATCAAGGTGGCGAAGATTGCCACTGGCGAAGTCGAAGACGAAACTATGGCCGGGAAGGAATACGCCCAAAAGGGCGGCCTCAAGGGAAGCAAAGCACGAGCAAAAGCCTTGACGCCAGAGCAGAGAAGCAATATTGCTAGACTAGCTGCCCATGCCAGATGGAAAAAATCCTGATACTTTGCTGCGTCACGCAGCATCTTCCCTAAAAGCTTGTCGTTCTGCTACGTCTTCCGTAAAGTCCAACTCTAGCGGGATTTCTGGATTTCCCTTCCCAGAGATGTGATCATTGTACACATCGACATCAGTTTTCAGTTGCAGACAATCACTGACGATTTGTTGCCTTCGTTGCGTAAATGCCACTTCCATATGCTCATGAGATGCATGTTCCATCGTGGCCCAGATGGTGATCTGCTCTCCATCTCGCAACGCACGACGTGCGTGATTGGCGCGAAATCGACGCCCATGTGAATCGGTCTTATATTCCGCACGCATTGCCTGTGATATTTGCGAGGCAAGATCGTCGAGTGGATTAATGCGCTGAGCGACGAGGTATTTTTTCTTAACGGCCCACTCGGCGACTTCCTTCGCAGTTGCTTCGCGGTGTTCATGTTCAAGTTGGTACTGCCTCCACACTTTCTGATAACGTTCATGTTTTGTACTCATCTTTTTTACCTCCTCTAAGAAGGGGCAACATACCCCCATCCATCCACAATGGAATTCGGAAGCACTATGTGTCGTATTTTGACCAGATGGTGACGTAAATATTGGTATCGCTTCAAATAGTGTTGAAGCTGTCCCACGATCAATCCTGGAGCGATGCCGTGGATTTGCGCAAACCCCAAGACATCTTGTTCGGCATATATGGGATGCTTTCTCCTGATGAATGATTTCAAGGCATCTGACGGAACACAGAAATCAGCAGCAGCGTCATTCGCTTGTTGTTCTTCTTCCTGGAGATCGCTATTTGGATCGGCTCGCTGCCCCTCAATGTCGGCGTCGAGCATCCACTGATCAGAATTTAGGCCATGCCCTCGAAGCACGTGTTCGCATTCATGCCTGAGAACAAACCAAAAGTTATCAATACGGTCGTACCGTGCAGACATCCCGATTACCGGAGTGTCTTTGTTCAACCATAGGCATACACCATCGATATTCGATTTTGGCAATGGTTCAACGATAACGTACCTCACCCCACACTCTGATAGAAGCCTTGGTACATGTCGTGCTTCTTCAGGAGCAATACGCATGCGCTTCATCTGCTCAATAGCTTTCTTTAAAGCCCTTGCGGAGTAGCGCGGTACAGCCATTGATCTTGAAATTTGTTTGACTCTGAATAGCCACGCTAACTGCGCTGGCGGGATGTCTTTTTCTTCATAGCGCGTTTTCTTCGGAGCGTGAGCGAGATATGGGATCTCTCCCATATCGTTGACCTCAAAGAACAGAGCAAGCTGTCGCTGGATATCTTCGGCATCTGAATCATGAAGCCAGCCACGATTCATCATGGATCGTATCGGATATGTCGTATGCATCTTGGCGCGAATTGAAACCATTTCATCTGGATTAGCTGCTCGCGCTACGTCATAGGCGGTTTGGAGAGCAGCAAAATGTAATGGGGGATACCCCAATGCCAGTCCCAAGGCTTTTGACATCTTTGCACTAATTCCGACTTTCCCGGCAATGATCATATTTATGCCAGTATGCGCTATCCCAAGAATCGAGGTAAGGTCGCGTTGCGTTAATCCTCTCGCGTTAAGCAGATCACGGAGATAGGCGCCTGGATGCTTTCCAATATCTGGTTCGGGGTCATTTTTCATTTGTAGCCATAATAGCCTGTCGCCCCTATCTTTTCAAGTTTGAATATTATAAAGTTATAATAATCATATAAACTGAAAATATTTCTTGACACTCAAGCATTAATTTCATATAATAATGAACATGAACACATTGCCAAATACGAAGCGCATTCAGATTCTCTCCATGTTGGTTGAGGGCTCCAGCATGCGGACAATTTCGCGTATTGTGGGCGTGAGCATCAACACGGTGACGAAACTCTTGGTGGAAGCGGGCCAAGCCTGTGAAGCCTTTCACGATGAGCATGTCCGCAACGTCCACGCTTCCAAAGTGCAATGCGATGAGATCTGGTCTTTCTGCTACGCCAAGCAAAAGAACGTGAGGGCAGCCCAGGCAGCCCCTGAGCAAGCCGGTGATGTGTGGACTTGGACAGCCCTTGAGAGTGAATCGAAACTGATCTTGTCGTGGATGGTGGGGGATCGGGACGCGGGGTACGCCACGGAGTTCATGCGGGATTTGGAATCGCGTCTGGCAACCCGCGTTCAACTCACGACGGACGGACTCAAGGTGTATTTGGAAGCCGTAGAAGACGCCTTCGGGAATAACATTGATTATGCTCAGCTGGTGAAACTCTACGGGGAATCACCAGAGCCGGGACCGGAACGGAAGTACAGCCCGTCCGTGTGTAAGGGCGCACGAAAGCAACGGGTTCAAGGCAATCCAGAGAAAAAGCACGTCTCAACTTCTCATGTGGAGCGGCACAACCTCACCATGAGAATGAGTCTACGACGGTTCACCCGCTTGACGAATGCCTTCTCTAAGAAGATCGACAACCATTGCCATGCGCTGGCCCTGTACTTCGTCTTCTACAATTTCGTGAAGATTCACAAAAGCCTGCGGGTGACACCGGCCATGCAAGCGAGTTTGACGGATCACGTGTGGGAATGGGAGGACGTGCTGAATCTGATTGACGCTCGGAAACCTGAACCGAAAAAGCGGGGACCGTACAAAAAGAGAAATTCAAACTGAGACACTACCGACAAGCAAGTTCCCTTGACTAACAGTTGACGGATGGCTAATTTATAGATCTTTTGGCCCATGGTTGGGATGGGTCCTATGGGTTTGGTGTCAGGAAAACGGCGTTCCGGCAAATTCTTTCCTCGACAGACCCAGGACAGGCGTTAGGCTCAGAATGACAGGAAACTAAGGATGATGCGTCAGGACGGCAATCAAGGCATGGAATCGACGGATTCACCTTTGATGCAGCACATGACCACGCTCATTCAAGAGACGGGTCCATTGACGTTTGCGCGTTTCATGGAGCTCGCCCTTTATGATGAGGAGCATGGGTACTATACGACGGGCGGCGGCCGGTCTCCCTTCGCGACTTCTCCAATCGGTCGGGCGGGGGGTGATTTCTTCACCGTTCCGAGTCTTTCCCCGATCCTGGCCAAGTGTCTGGTCCGTCAATTCGCAGAGATTGACGAACGGCTCGGGCATCCCCCGGTTTTTCATCTCGTGGAGATGGGGCCGGGTGACGGGACGTTGCTCAGGGATCTGTTGCAGGAATGCCGGGAACAACAGGCCTCACTCCTACCCCGTTTGGCATGCATCCTGGTCGAACGCAGTCCGGTCTTTCGCCGGCGACAACAGGACACTCTGGCTGCCTGGCAGGAGCAAGGAGTCGGGATTCGATGGGTTGGCGATCTTCAGTCGATTCCGGACGGCAGTCTGACCAGCACGTTGCTCTCGAATGAATTGGTGGATGCGTTTCCGGTCCACAGGGTTCGCATGGAGGAAGATGGTCTCCGGGAATTGTACGTGATCAGCCGCGACCGCGCGTTGCAGGAACGATGGGGCGAGCCGTCTACGCCTGAATTGGCATCGTTCCTGTCCGACCTAGGCGTGGAGTTGCCCGTCGGTTTTACCACGGAAATCAACCTGGAAGCCGTGTCTTGGATCAAACAGGTTGCGCGGGTGCTTGATCGTGGCGTCGTGATCACGATTGATTACGGCCATACCGCCCAGGATTATTTCGCTACCGAACGAAAGAACGGGACCCTGATGGGGTACTACCGGCACACGGTGACGACGGATCCTTTCACCAGGGTCGGAGAGCAGGATTTGACGGCGCACGTAAATTTTTCGAGCCTTGCCCGAACCGGTGAGCAGGTTGGGTTGACCACGACGGGGTTTACGAACCTCCAGCATTTCTTGATGAGCCTCGGGATCGATGAATTGGTCGAGGGATGCGATCAGGAATCGGAAGCGGTCCAGGCTGCAGCCCAGTTGTTGAGACCGCACGGCATCGGCACGACGTTTAAAGTACTGATGCAACACAAGGGGATTGTCGTCCCGACGCTTCGTGGCTTGCGCCACCGGGCGTTTTTTGAATCGGTGTTGGAGATGGTCCCTTGAACATCAATGGGGTGGTAAGGCAAGTGAAGATCTGAGATGGGCGGCGAATCGGTTCCTTTGAATTATATCCCCATCGCCATCTTTGCGGTGATTGCGCTGGGGTTCGGCGTGGTATCGCTTGTGGCGGGATGGATCGTGCGGCCCAGCCGGCCCTATCGCGCGAAACTGCTTCCCTATGAGAGCGGGAGCCCGCTCTTTATGGACGCCCGCGTTCAATTCCCGATGCGGTATTACATCATCGCGATGTTGTTCGTGGTGTTCGATATCGAAATCGTCTTTATGTTCCCGTGGGCCGTGGTGTTTCACCAGTTGGGACTGTTGGGCCTCATTGAGATGGGGGTCTTCATCGCCATCCTGGTCGTGGGGTTCTGGTACGTCTGGAAAAAAGGGGCGTTGGAGTGGGATTAAGTCATACGGCGTTCCGGAGCGTGTGGAATTCCGCCCCGAGAACGAGTGTAACCGTTTGTTTTCGCCGTGGTGGGGCGGGTAGTTCGGGCGTCGGTTATACCTCCCCTTCACCCCTCCTTACAAATGAGGGGGAAGAGACGGCGGAAATGGTCAATGAATGAGCACATACATATAGGAGATGCCATTTCGACGGGGTGACAACCATGAGCATGCTCGAACGACAGTTTGACTCCAACATCATTACCACCAATCTCGATTACCTGGTGAGTTGGTGCCGGAAGTCGGCTTTGTGGCCGATGACGTTCGGGCTGGCCTGTTGCGCCATCGAGATGATTGCGTCGGTGTCCTCGAGGTACGACATCGACCGGTTCGGGGCCGGAGTCTTTCGGGCCTCTCCCAGACAGTCCGACGTCATGATCGTGGCCGGGACCGTGTGTCGAAAGATGGCGCCCGTGATCCGGCGGATCTACGATCAGATGGCCGAACCGAGATACGTGATCTCCATGGGGTCATGCGCGACCTCAGGCAACCATTACAACAGTTACAGCGTAGTGCAGGGGGTGGATCAAATCGTGCCTGTGGACGTCTACGTAGCGGGCTGCCCCCCGCGTCCGGAAGCGCTCTTGGACGCCCTGATCAAGTTGCAGGAAAAGATTCAGAAGGAAAAGGTATTCGTGAAATAACGTTGCCTGCTTTTTTGTAGCTGCGCCATCTCATGGCGCTTGTATGAGCAATTCCTAATTCCTTTACTATGCATCGAGTTCTTGAAACCTTACACGAGCGTTTTCCCGAGGCCGTGCTGTCCGTGCGCGAGGACCCGCAACGGGGGGATTTGTCAGCCCAGGTGCGGGCGCAGGATCTCGTGGACGTGGCGAGGTTCCTCCACGATGATCCCGGGATGGCCTTCGATCACATCACCGACATCTGCTCGGCCGACTATCCCGACGACCTGGAACGCTTTGAGGTCATCTACCACTTTCTCTCCCTTCCGCATAACACCAGGATTCGTTTGAAGGCCCGGTTGCCGGAAGACAATCCCACCATCGGGTCCGTGACGTCCATTTGGAAAGGCGCGAATTTCCTGGAGCGCGAGGTCTACGATCTGATGGGGATCAGGTTTGACGGGCACCCGGACCTGCGCAGGATTTTGTTGCCCGAGGACTACGAGGAAGGGCATCCGCTCCGGAAGGATTTTCCCACCGAAGGCAAGGGGTGGAGAAGCACCTTTGATTTTATTCCCCGTTTGGATGAGCCGGAAAGCGAATGGACCGAACGCGAGATTCCACAGGATCAGCGGCACGTCTTTCTGGCCGGTGATAAGCCTGAAGCCGCCAAGCGCACGACCGAACTGTTGCTGAACATGGGACCGCAGCATCCCAGCACGCACGGCGTGTTACGCGTGGTGTTGGAACTGGACGGCGAGCGAGTCGCCAAAGCCATTCCCGACATGGGGTATTTGCATCGCGGCGTGGAAAAGCTTGCCGAAGGCCTCCATTACATGCAGGTCGTTCCGCACACGGATCGTCTGGATTACGTGTGCGCCATGACGAACAATTACGCCTACGTGCGTGCCGTGGAAAAACTGGTGGGCGTCACGATTCCGGAGCGGGCCGAGTACATCCGGACGATCGTGGCCGAGGTCCAGCGGATCGTCGGCCACCTCTTCTGGTTGGGTACGCAGGCCCTGGATATCGGGGCCATGACGGTGTTCTTCTGGACGTTCCGCGAACGGGAAGTCCTGCTCGACTTTTTCGAACAACTTTGCGGCGCGCGCCTGACGCTGAATTATTTTCGGATCGGGGGAGTGGACGGTGATCTCACGCCGGCGTTGGTCGACCGCCTGCGCGAATTTTTGAAGACCTTTCCCGAACACGTGCAGGAATATGACACGTTACTGCAACGGAACCGGATCTGGGTGGCCCGGACCAAAAACGTGGCGGTCATTTCCGCGGAAGACGCGATCAACTTCGGGCTGACCGGGCCGACGTTGCGCGGGTCGGGCGTGGCCTATGACGTGCGCAAGCTCGAGCCGTACGGCGTGTACGACCGGGTGGAATGGGACGTGCCGGTCGGCAAGGGCGGGGATACCTATGACCGGTATTGGATTCGCGTCGAGGAAATGAAACAAAGCGCGCGCATCATTGAGCAATGCCTGGACCAGTTGCCGGAGGGTCCCATCGTGGCGGATATGCCGAAAGTCATTCCCCCGGCCAAACCCAACGTCATGCGGGACATGGAAAGCCTGATCCATCATTTCATCATCTTTACGCAGGGGTTCAAGCCGCCGAAAGGGGAAACCTATTGCGCGACCGAGGTGCCCAAGGGTGAACTGGGGTTCTTCCTGATCAGCGACGGGAGCCCGCGGCCGTATCGGATGAAAATCCGCTCGCCGTCGTTTGTACACATGGGCGCGTTTGATTTTATGGCACGCGGCTATCTGATTTCTGATATTATCACTATCTTCGGCACCTACGACATTGTCATGGGCGAGTGCGACAGGTAAGGGGCATTGCTGATTGTGGATTAAAGAGGCGTGAGAAGGCGGTATGATTTTCCATAAGCATCAAGATGCCGTGAACGAAATCCTGAGCCGGTATCCGGTGAAGCGCTCGGCGATGCTGCCGTTGTTGAACCTGGCGCAGAAGGAAGAGGGATACGTGAGCCAGGCGGCCATCCGGGAGATTGCCGGGATTCTGGACCTGACCCCGCCCCAGGTGTTCGAGACCGCGACGTTTTATACCATGCTCAACCTCAAGCCCATCGGGAAGTTCCACGTCCAGGTGTGCCGGTCGTTGATGTGCGCGTTGGTCGGGGCCGACCCCCTGATCGAATGGTTGCGCAAGCACTTGGGTATCGGCCTGGGCCAGACCACCGAGGACAAGATGTTTACCCTGAGCACGGTGGAATGTCTGGGGTCATGTGGGACCGGGCCGATGATGCAGATCAACGACGACTATTACGAGCGGCTCACGGAAGACAAAGTCGGGCGGATCCTGCAGGACTTGCGGGAAACCGGTGATTGTTCGCTGAAAAGCGGTCCCTTTCTGGTGCCCGAACGGGGCGAGGGCGTCGTATCACAATGAAGACCTGCGAGAAAATTCTCCTGACCAACATGGAACAACCCGGCTACACCGGGTCCCTGGCCGATTATGAAGGGACCGGCGGGTACACGGCATTGAAAGCCGTCCTGGGTAAGACGCCGCCCAATGACCTTATCGAGATGGTGAAAAAATCCGGCCTGCGGGGCCGGGGCGGCGCAGGGTTCCCCACCGGCGTGAAATGGGGGTTCATTCCCAAGGACCATCCGGGTCCCAAATACCTCTGTTGTAACGCCGACGAGAGCGAGCCCGGCACGTTCAAGGACCGTCAATTGATGGAGCGGGACCCCCACCAGGTCCTGGAAGGCATTGCTATTTCCTGTTACGCCATCGGCGCGCAAACCGCCTACATTTATATAAGAGGGGAATTCCGTCTGGCGGCGAAGATCCTGGAGCGAGCGATTGCCGATGCGTATCAGGCCGGGCACCTGGGTTCCGACATTTACGGCAGCGGCGTCACCGTGAACGTCTCCGTGCACGTGGGAGCCGGGGCCTATATCTGTGGTGAGGAAACCGCGCTGCTCGAATCGCTGGAAGGCAAGCGGGGGAAACCCCGGACCAAGCCGCCGTTTCCGGCTACGCACGGCCTCTACCAGAAACCCACGGTGGTCAATAACGTGGAGACGCTGGCGAACGTCCCGCACATCGTGAATCGGGGAGCCGACTGGTTCGCCTCCATCGGCGTCCCGCCCAAGAGTACGGGAACCAGGGTGTTTTGTTTGAGCGGCCACGTGAAACGCCCGGGGAATTATGAATTGCCCGTAAACGCGACGTTCCGTGACCTGATTTTTGAACTGGGCGGCGGCATGCGGTCGGACAAGCCCCTCAAGGCGTTCATTCCGGGCGGGGCCTCGGCGCCGTTTTTGACCCCGGATCACGTGGACGTGCAAATGGATTTCGAATCGGTGGCTATGGCGGGCTCGATGTCGGGCTCCGGCGGGATCACCGTGATGGAAGAAGGCACGAGCATGGTGTGGGCGGCCCTCCGGTTGATGGAATTTTTCTATCATGAATCCTGCGGGAAGTGTACGCCCTGCCGGGAAGGCAGTTCCTGGATCGTGCAAATCCTGCAACGGATCATGAACAAGCAGGGACGCCCGGAGGATTTACGGACGCTCACGGAAATTTGCGAAAACATCGGCGGCCGCACGGTCTGTGCGTTCGGCGACGCGGAAATCGCTCCCGTACAGAGCACGTTGAAATATTGGCGGAATGAATACGAGGTCCTGATCGAGGAGGCCGAAGCGCTCAAGGGGAGCCGGAAAGAAATCCCCGTCCTGAGCCTAGCGCGGTAGCGCGCAGGCGAAGGAAGCCTGGCGTAGGAACCGGTATGTCGAACACTTCCACCATGGTGACGGTCACGATCGATGGCATCCGCACGGAGGTGCCGGAAGGTACGCTCGTGATCGAGGCGGCCCGGCAGGTGGGCATCATGGTGCCCCACTTTTGTTACCATCCGAAGTTGGAACCGGACGCGAATTGCCGGATGTGCTTGGTGGAAATCGAAAAGATTCCCAAACTCCAAACCTCGTGCAGCACGCGCGTGGCCGAGGGCATGGTGGTGCGGTCGTCGGTGCCGCACGTCGAGTCCGCGCGAAAATCGGTGCTGGAGTTGTTGTTGGGCAACCACCCGCTGGATTGTCCGGTATGCGACCAGGGCGGCCGTTGTGACTTGCAGGATTTTTCTCACGAGTACACACCCACGGTCAGCCGGTTCACGGAACTGAAGCGGGTCTTCCCCAAACAATATCTCGGACCGGTCATCGAAACGCAGATGAATCGTTGCGTGTCGTGCATGCGCTGCGTGCGGTATTGCGATGAAGTCATGGACGCGCAGGCGTTGGCGGCAGAAGGACGCGGCACGCTCACGCAGATCACGCATTGGTCCGGCAATGAACTCGAATGTGACATGTGCGGCGGGTGCATCCAGATTTGCCCGGTCGGGGCCATTACCAGCCGGTTGTCGATGTATGACTATCGCCCGTGGATGCTCAAACGGGCAGAGACCATTTGTTCCTATTGCGGGGACGGGTGCCAGATCACGGTCCAGCGAAAGGACGATCAATTGATCGAAGTGAATTCGGCTCTGGGTGCCGGCCGGAACAACGGGGACCTCTGCGTCCGCGGCTATTTCGGATACCACGCCGCGGAACATCCAGACCGCGTGCAGCATCCACTCGTGCGCCAGGCCGACGGCTCCTTTGCCGAAGTCACCTGGGAAGAGGCGTTGGACCGCGTGGCCCGGCAGTTTACAGCGATCAAAGCCACGCACGGGGCTGATGCGATCGGCGGTCTCATCACAACGCGCTGCACCAACGAAGACCTGTATCTGTTCCAGAAATTCATGCGCGTGGTGATCGGCACGAATCAGATCGACAGCAGCGCGCGGTACGGGCATATCAACGGCGTGCGGGCGCTCCGGCGGGTGCAGGGCACCCATCGCTGGACGGTTCGCTACGAAGACGTGGGCAAAGCCGGCGTGATCATGCTGGTGGGCACCAACGTCAATGAGTCCAATCCCGTGACGGCTCTGCACGTGAAACAGGCCGTGAAGCGCGCAGACGCCCAGCTGATCACGCTTGAGCCCCTGCTTCCGGCTCGCTCGACCGTGAGTAACATTGCGACGCTGTCCCGGCAACACCTGGAGGTGCGGAGCGGGCAGTTCGGCGCGGCCATCCTGGGGCTGGTGAAGGCCGTGGTCGAGTCGAATCTTGTGCATGAGGACGTCGCGCGTGAGGCGCCGGAATTCGTGCAAACGATCCTGACCCGCGTGGCCAGGGTTTCCTGGGATGCGATTCGGGAGCAGTCCGGTCTCCCGCAAGAAAATATCGAAGCGGCGGCCAGGACGTACACGCAGGCCGAACGCGCCGTGGTGCTGGTCGGCCGTGAAGTGCTTCGTTCGCTCGGCGGCGAAGGGCTGGTGACCAACCTCATGGATCTTCAGATCCTGACCGGGCATCTTCGGAGGCAGGGCTCGGGCTTGGGTTGCCTGGCCGAAGGGAACAACGACCAGGGCGCCGTGGAAATGGGAGCCGTGGCCGAATATTTCCCGGGTCCCGCGGACCTTCACGACGAAGAGAGTCAAAAGACCTTCACGCGGACCTGGGGGCAGGCGGTACCGGCCGGCGCGTCGGCTACCTTGCCGGAGTTGTTGAACCGGGCCCGGACCGGCGCCGTCAAATCGTTATTCATCGTGGGAGAGAACCCGGTCGAATCATTGCCGGGGGACGCCGATGTGACCGGGGCGCTGGATGCGTTGGAATTTCTGGTGTGCCAGGACCTGTTTCTGACGGAAACCTCGAAGCGGGCCCACGTGGTGTTTCCCGCCTGTTCGGCCATGGAAAAGGACGGCACGTTTACCAATACGGAGGGCCACGTCCAGCCCGTCCGCCAAGCGACCGAGCCGCTGGGAGAGAGCCGGCCCGATTGGGAAATGTTTTCGGCCCTGTCGGTGTTGATGGAGCACCCCATCGAATACAATGAGGTCAGGGAAATCTTCAAGGAAATCCGTGGTGTAATTCCGGGGTATGGCCTGCTGGGTCCGGCATCCACACCGCCGAAAGTCGACGAAAAAGCGGTCGCGCAATACGTGACGAGCGGGTTCAAGGAGGACGTGGATCAACGGTACGCGCTGGATGAGTCGCCCGCCGCTCCGGAAGGGACGATGACGTTACGGTTGGTCCAGTCCCTGTATCATTCCGGAAAGTACAGTACGCGGGCCAAGGGATTGATGGAAATTGAAGGTCATGGACTGCTTCACATCAATACCGGTGAGGCCCGGCGATTGGGAATCGAGGAAGGCCAGGCCGTCCGGCTCTCGAACGATAGCGGGCAAGCCACCGTGTCCGTGAAACTGAACGACCGCGTGCCCGATGTCGTGGCATGGTTCCCCGAGCATTTCGACGAATCCGTCCGCGCGTTGTTCTCGTTGAAAGTTGATCCGCAGACCCACGTGCCCGTGTGGAAGACGACTCACGTCACTGTGACAAAGTGAAGACGTACAAAACGATCAATCGAGGAGCGTTCCCGTGTTTGATACCAGCATTAAATTGGCATTGACCTTATCGCAAATCGGGGCCGTGATGGGCGTGGTCCTGCTTACCGTGGCGATACTCACCCTGTTGGAGCGGAAAGTGCTCAGTTGGATGCAGGACCGGATGGGCCCGATGGAAGTCGGCCCCTATGGTGTCTTGCAGCCGGTGGCCGACGGGCTGAAGTTGTTTTTCAAGGAAGACATCATCCCGGCCGGCGCGAACAAGATCATGTTCAGCCTCGCCCCCATTCTCGTACTGGTGCCGGCCCTGATCGGGTTTGCGGTCATCCCGTTCGGGCCGAACTGGACGATCGACGTCATGGGGGTGGAATTCAAGCCCTTCGTGATCAGCGACATCAACATCGGCGTGCTGTACATCCTGGCGTTCGCGTCCATCGGGGCCTATGGGGTCATCCTGGGCGGGTGGGCCTCCAACAGCAAATATTCGTTGCTGGGTGGCCTCCGGTCCGCGGCCCAGTTGATCAGCTATGAACTCAACGTGGGCTTGGCGATCGTCGGGGTGTTGTTGCTGGCGGGGAGTTTGAGCCTGGTGGAAATCACCGAAGCCCAGGCCGGCGGGTTCTGGAACTGGTTTGCCTTTGACCCCGTGCCCTTTCCGCAGTTCATCGCCTTCGTGATCTTTCTGATCGCCTCCGTGGCCGAAACCAACCGGCTGCCCTTTGACCTGCCGGAAGCGGAAAGCGAACTCGTCGCGGGGTTCTTCACGGAATACAGCGGCATGCGGTTCGCGTTTTTCTTCATGGCGGAATATGCGAACATGATCCTGGTGTCGTGCATGTCCACCGTCCTGTTCTTCGGCGGTTGGCACGCGCCCCTGCCGGTCTTGCAGGCGCCCGGGGTCTTCGCCTGGGTGACGGGGATTTTCTGGTTTACGGCGAAGGTCTACTTTTTCCTGTTCCTGTTTTTCTGGATACGGGCCACGCTGCCGCGGTTGCGGTACGACCAGTTGATGCGGTTCGGGTGGAAGGTGCTGTTGCCCATCGCTCTGGGGAACATCGTGGTAACGTCGTTGCTTGCCTACATCTTCCCCAATGGGTAGGGCCGAGGAGCCGGGTCGATGAAACTCAAAAAGTGGATTCAGTCGCTGATCTTTTATGAAATCCTCTTGGGCATGAAGGAGACTCTCAAGCATTTCCTGAAGTATCGTCCCATCACCCTGGAGTATCCCCACGTGAAGAAACCGTTGCCCGAGAATTACCGGGGCATGTTGGGGTTGCTGCGATACGACGACGATACGGAGAAGTGTGTGGGGTGCGACCTGTGCGAGGCGGCCTGTCCCTCTCGCGTGATCCGCGTGGTGAGCGCCGAAGTGCCCGGTGAACCCACCAAGCGGTTCGCCAAGGAATATTACATGGACATGACCCGCTGCCTGTTCTGCGGGTTGTGCGTCAAGGCCTGTCCAGTGGATGCCTTGGGCATGTCGCAGGAATTCGAGTGGGCCGTGTACGACAAACGCAATTTGCAGTTGAACAAAGAACAACTATTGGCAATCGGAGATCGAGCGTTTCCGGAACGGGAAAAACGGTTGGAATTCCAGCACCCCAACGTTGCCTATTTCAACGTCTCCTTCAAGGACATTCCGGAAAAGGAATTTTGATTTTCGCCCGACTCGCCTGTCCCGATGCCTATCCCCTTATCCGCGCGACGCGCACGCGTCAGTAACGGGAGTTACGTGTAACGGTGGCCACATTCGTCTTCCTGTACTTTGCCGCAGTCATCGTGATGGCCGCGTCGCTCGTCGTGGTGCTCCGTAACCCCATCTACAGCGCCTTGTCCCTGCTGGTCATGTTCTTTCATGTGGCCGGTCTTTACGTCACCCTGCACGCCGAGTTCCTGGCCGCCATTCAGATTATCGTGTACGCCGGGGCGATCCTGGTGCTCTACCTGTTCGTCGTGATGCTCCTGAACGTGAAACGGGAAGAGCAGTTCAACCAGCAGGGGCCCGTGGCGTTGTTCCTGGGGGTGGTGCTGCTGACCGAAGCCGTGTTGCTCGCAGTCAGCCGGGGCTTCACCGTCGGGACGCCGGAACCCGGACGCGAAGGGTCGGCCGTGGGGAATACGGAATCCATCGGGGAGATCCTGTATTCCACCTATTTGTTCCCGTTTGAAATCGCCTCGCTCATCCTTCTGGTGGCCATGATCGGCGCGGTCATTTTATCCAAGAAAGGCATCATGGAATCGAAATGAGCGTGCCCGTGGAATTCTACATGGTGTTGAGCGGGCTGGTGTTCGTCATCGGGCTCGTCGGCGTCCTGGTCCGGAAGAACCTCATTATCATTCTGCTCTCCATCGAGTTGATGCTCAACGCCACGAACATCAATTTCGTGGCCTTTTCCTCCCATTTCGGTAACCTGTCCGGGCAGGTCTTCGTGTTCTTCGCCCTGACCGTGGCCGCCGCCGAAGTGGCGGTGGGCCTCGCGATCATTATTGCCCTCTACCGTCATCACGCCAGTATCAACGTGGATGATTTCCGCCTGTTGAAGTGGTAGCGCTATGCTGTATGCCCTGATCCCGCTCCTGCCGCTCCTGGCCTTCGTCGTGCTCAGCTTCGCCGGGCACGTCCTGAAGCAGCGCGCGCACCTGATCGCCGTACCGGCGGTCTGGTTGTCCTTCCTGCTGTCGCTCCTGGCTTTTTCCGAAGTCGCGGGCGGGCGCGTGCTGGAAATCCCGTTGTACACCTGGGCGGCTTCCGGCGATCTCACCATCAGGCTGGGGCTCTACGTGGATCAGTTGACCGCGGCCATGTTGCTGCTGGTGACCATCGTCAGCGGGTTGGTGCACGTCTACACCATCGGGTACATGCACGGCGAACCGGGCTACGCGCGGTTTTTCGCGAATATCGCGTTGTTCACGTTCTCCATGCTGATGCTGATCATGTCCGATAACTTCGTCCAACTGTTCGTGTTCTGGGAAGCCGTGGGCCTGTGTTCCTATCTGCTGATCGGGCACTGGTATGACCGTCACACGGCAAGGGCCGCGGCAACCAAGGCGTTCATCGTCAACCGGGTCGGGGACTTTGGGTTCCTGCTCGGCATCCTGTTGGTGTTCGTGGTCTTCGGGACCTTACAGTACCAGCCCGTGTTCGCCGAAGCCGCGAACCAGACCGGAGCCGTGGTCGACCTGCTGGGTGCGTTCGGCGGCGGATGGGAAGTCTCCGCGATGACCCTGATCTGCCTGCTGCTGTTCGTCGGCGCCGTGGGCAAGTCCGCGCAGGTGCCGTTGCACGTGTGGCTGCCCGACGCCATGGAGGGGCCCACGCCCATTTCCGCTTTGATTCACGCCGCGACCATGGTGACAGCGGGCGTGTTCATGGTGGCACGGTTGGCCCCCCTGTACAATCTGTCTCCCGCGGCCATGACCGTGGTGGCAATCGTGGGCGGCTTGACCATGATCGTCGGCGCCACCATCGCCCTGACGCAAAATGACATCAAGCGCGTGGTGGCCTATTCGACCTTGAGCCAGCTCGGGTACATGATGATGGCGTGCGGGTTGGGAGGATACGTGGCCGGGATCTATCATTTGCTGACGCACGGAGCGTTCAAGGCGTTGCTCTTCCTGGGATGCGGGTCCGTGATCCTGGCCGTGCATCACGAGCAGGACATGCAACGCATGGGCGGGCTGAAGGACAAAATGCCCGTGACCTATTGGACGTTCATCATCGGGTCGTTGGCCCTGGCCGGATTTCCGCTGACCGCGGGATTCTTCAGCAAGGATGAATTGCTGCTGTCCGCGTGGAACGCGGGAATGCTGGGACAGGTCCTGGCCGTGGCTGGGATTCTCACCGCGGGATTAACGGCCTTCTACAGTTTCCGGTTGGTTTTCGTGACCTTTTGGGGAGAGTCCCGCGTGGACCCGCACCACGCCGACCATGTGCATGAGCAATCATCGGTCGTGACCGTTCCTCTGTTGGTGCTGGCCGTACTCAGCATCGCGACGGGGTACTTGGGCATTCCGGAGTTCCTGCAACAGGCCTTCCCCGGCAGTGAAGGCGCGGGGCATCATGGCGCGGTCGCCACGGGCATCATGCTGGCAGCCACGTTGGCGGGCGTGCTCGGCATTGCCGCGGCCTACGTCCTGTACGTGAAGTCGCCGGATCTGCCCGAACGCCTGATGAACCAATGGCACGTCTTGTATCGCGGCTCGTTCAACAAGTGGTACGTGGACGAAGCCTATGACAAGGCGTTCGTGAATCCCACGTTCACGCTGGCGGACCGGATGTGGAAAAAAGTGGACGTGGCCATCATCGATAACGCGGTGAACGGCGTGGCCCGCGGGTTTGCCTGGTGGGGATGGATGGCCCGCCTGATTCAAACCGGCGAAACGCAGAATTACGCGCTCAGCATGGCCATGGGCGCGGTCATCATCCTGACCGCGTATCTGTTGTTCTGATGAGGAGTTCTTGATCGACATGTCTTCCGGCGGATTTCCATGGCTGACCCTGGTCGTCTTTCTGCCCTTGTTGGGCGTGGCCGCGATTCTCCTGGTCGAAGAAGCCCTGGCCAAGTGGGTGGCCCTGGGAGTCTCGTCGCTGGGGTTCGTGGTTTCTCTCGGACCGTGGATCCTGTTCGATCAATCCACGCCGGCCATGCAGTTCGTGGAAACGCACCAATGGATCGCGTCGCCCTCCATCAACTACGCGGTGGGCGTGGACGGGATCAGCCTGCCCCTGGTCCTGCTGACCACCCTGCTGACGCCGCTCTGCGTCCTGGTGTCCTGGACCGCGATCGAGACGCGCGTCAGGGAATTCATGATCAGCCTGCTCGTGATGGAAACCGCCACGCTGGGCGTGTTCGTCTCGTTGGACTTCGTGCTGTTCTACGTGTTCTGGGAAACCATGCTGATCCCCATGTATTTGTTGATCGGGATCTGGGGCGGCCCCAATCGCGTGTACGCGGCCATCAAGTTTTTCCTGTATACCCTGGCCGGCAGCGTCCTGCTGCTCGTGGCGATTATCGTGCTCTATTTTTACGCCGGGAAAGAGTCGTTCGATATCCTCACGTTGAGCGACGCCGAGTATCCGGCATGGCTGCAAGCTTGGTTGTTCTGGGCCTTCTTCGCCGCGTTTGCCGTGAAAGTGCCGATGTTCCCGTTCCACACGTGGTTGCCGGATGCGCACGTGGAGGCCCCCACCGCGGGCAGCGTGATGCTGGCAAGCGTGTTGCTGAAACTGGGCGCTTACGGGTTCCTGCGCTTCTCGTTGCCCATGCTGCCGGATGCCACGCAGCAGTTCACCTCGGTGGTGCTCTTCCTGTCGGTGGTGGCCATCATCTACGGCGCCTATATGGCCTTTGCCCAGGCCGATCTCAAGAAACTCATCGCCTATTCCAGCGTGAGCCACATGGGATTCGTCACGCTGGGGATTTTCGTGTTGAACGCCCAGGGGATCGAGGGCGCCATCCTGCAAATGGTCAACCACGGCATCACCACCGGCGCGCTCTTCCTGTGCGTGGGCATCGTGTACGAACGAACGCACAGCCGGGAGATCGCGGACAATTCGGGCCTCGCCGCGTCCATGCCGGTCTACGCTTCGTTCCTCGTGATCTTCGCGTTGTCCTCCGTGGGATTGCCGGGCATGAACAGTTTCGTCGGCGAGTTCTTCGTGCTACTCGGGGCTTTCATGTGGAGCAAGGCGGTCGCCACGGCCGCGGCCCTGGGGGTCATTCTTGCGGCAGCCTATATTCTCTGGATGTTGCAACGCGTGATCTACGGCATCCCGGCGCAACACATGACCTCGAAGCTCCATGATATGAACTGGCGGGAAATCGGCACGCTGGCGCCTTTGGCCTTCTTCGTGTTCTGGATCGGGCTCTATCCCAAACCCCTGTTGGACGTGATGCACGCCAGCGTCGATCACCTCGTGCAAAAGCAGGCCAAAGTCATGGTGGTGAACGCCGGGTCTCCTGTATCACCGCCGGTCATTGCCGCCAACCCGTCTTCCCCGGAAACCGGCGACACAGAGGCTGAAACGCGATGACGATTCCTCTCGCAGATCTGGTCACGATCCTCCCGGAACTGATCGTCGTGGGCGTGGCCTGTCTCCTGTTGGTCCTGGACCCGATCACCCCGTCGAACAAGAAAGACCTGCTGGCCTGGATGAGCGTCGCCACGCTCGCGGTGTGTTTCATCGTCACGGCCGGAAGCATGGGTGACCGCGTCTTTGCGTTCAGCGATCTCGTGGTCGTGGACGGGTATGCCTCGTTCTGGAAGCTGTTGCTCTACGTGGTGAGCGGCATGACGATCCTGCTCTCCATCGGGTACCTCAAGGAAGAACGGATCGACCTGGCCGAATTCTACGGGTTTGTGTTGCTCTCCCTGACGGGCATGATGATCATGGTGTCCGGCGCCGACCTGCTGGTCATTTACCTGGGCATCGAGTTGATGTCCATCTCGCTCTATATTATGGCGGGCTTCAAGCGGTTTGAAGCCAGGTCCATCGAATCATCGGCGAAGTATTTCATTTTGGGCGCGTTCTCCTCGGGTCTTCTGCTTTACGGCATTTCGCTCATCTTCGGCGCCGCGGGCAGCACGCGTCTCATGGAGATTGCCGCGGCGGTCGATGCGCGGGGCCTGGACGATTCGATGATCCTCATCGCTTTGATGCTCGTGATCGTGGGGTTCGGCTTCAAGGTGGCGGCTGTGCCGTTCCACATGTGGACCCCGGACGTGTATCAGGGTGCGCCGACCTCGGTAACCGCGTTCATGGCCGTGGCGTCGAAAGCCGCGAGCTTCGGGGCGTTCCTCCGGGTGATGCTGGAAGGCTTCGGAGGCATGAAACCGAACTGGAGCGGGCTCATCCTGGGCGTGTGTATCCTGACCCTGATCCTGGGGAACCTCGTCGCCATCGTGCAAACCAACGTGAAACGCATGCTGGCGTATTCGAGTATCGCGCACGCCGGCTATGCCTTGATCGGGCTGGTCGTGGCGGGATGGGTCGGAACCGAAGCCGGAGTCTCGGCCAAAGGCGTGTCCAGCATGATGCTGTATTTGGCCGTCTATTCCTTCATGACCCTGGGCGCCTTCTCCATTGTGGCGATCCTTCGACGAGGCGGGGAAGAAGGCGAAGACCTGGACGACTTCACCGGGTTGGCCAAACGCCACAGAGGCGCGGCGTTTCTGATGCTGCTCTTTATGGTCTCGCTCGCGGGCATCCCGCCGACCGCCGGGTTCATCGGCAAGTTCTATCTGTTCATGGCTGCGGTCAACGCCGGCCTGACCTGGCTGGCCGTAGTCGGGCTGATATTCGCCGCGGTGTCCGCCTTCTACTACCTCCGCGTCGTCATGGTCATGTACATGCGCGAGCCGTCTCCCGACCAGGAAGACGAAACGCGCTTGGCTCTATCCCCCACCGCCACCGTCGTCCTGGCCCTCGCCGCCGCCGGCGTCGTCCTCTTCGGCCTCTATCCCTGGCCCCTCGTCTCTCTCACCGCCACCGCCGCGCTGCCCTGACGATACGTCGATACGCGCCTGGAGTCGAAGGGCGCTCAGGACAGGCGGAGCGTAATCCGACAACTCCGCTATGCCTTACGCCAGTTCAACCTTGACCGTAATGGCGTGAATCTCCATCACCTCGGTGGAGGAAGGCTTGGTGGTGAGCGTCTGCACCGCGTTGTCGGCATTGGTGGCCCGAACCATGAGCGTGTATTCCCCGGCTTTCGGAATGTTCCATTCATACTTCCATGGAGTCCATGTATGCGGAGAGAGTTTGGGGAGGAGCGTGCCCGGCTGCCACGTTTTCCCCGCGTCCGTGCTCACTTCGATGTTGTGAATGCGGGTCCGTCCATTAAAGGCGATGCCCTTGATCGTGTAACGCGGCGTCGTGATGAGTTCCCGGTCCCCCGGCACGTCGATGCGTGAGGACAGTTTCACCAACGCCGTATCCGACCAGCTTTGTTGTTGCCAATACCCTTTGTAATCGTGAGGCACCAGTTCCAATCCGGTCAGCCATTTGACGTTCTTCATACCGTAGATGCCCGGCACGATCACCCGGGCGGGATACCCGTGATCGGGCGGCAAGGGCACGCCGTTCATTTTCACCGCGAGCAGGACGTCCTCTTCAAGGGCCCGGGAGAGGGGAAAGCTGTCGGAATAGTCGTCCGCTCCACGCAGCACCAAGTCAAACGCTTTGGGATCGAATCCGACTTCGTCGAGCAGGTGATTCAGCTTCACGCCCTCCCATTCCGCGGTGCCGATGGAATAGCCGCCCACCGTATTGCCGATACATTCCAGTGTGGCGATCATCTTCGTTTGCGGGCGTTTCAACATGTCCGCGAAAGACCACGAGGCCGGACGTTCGACCATGCCGCCGATGTGTAAGGACCACTGATCCATGTCGATCTCCGGCGTCAGGTCGTAGGAGGTCACGTAAAAATCTTCATTAGGGGTAATGGCCGGCGTTTCGTGGCCCTTGCCGAGAAACAAGCCGAACAACTGGGCACGAACGAGCGAAGCGGGACGCAAGACTGCGAGCCCCAACGAGGCCAACAGACTTTTCCCGAACGTTCTTCTGGAGATAAAAGACACGCGCAACCCGCTTTCTGCTTACAGTATAATTCTTTTCCCGGCGGAAATGTATCGCTGTGGATAGGCGTGAGGAACGGTGGTCGGCCTCCGTTCCGTTTGAGACACAAACCGGGGATGGGAGTTTACGGCTCGTAGGTTTGGAGTTCCACGATGGGTTTGACGGCGACGTCCCCGAGCAGTTCCATGCCGAAACGCGTCCCTTCGCTGACTTCATTGGCGTAGAGCCTGCCCTTGGGCGCGTCGATCTCGATCTGCAAGTCCGTGGTGCCGTTGGGCTCGATCGTCACGGTGTATTCTTTCTGAATCATGGGATGCCAGATCTGGACCTTGTATGTCCCCGGGGGGATGCCGGAAATGGCATACGAGCCGTCTTTCGCGCTGAGCGCGTAATAGGGGTTCTTGACCGCGAACCCCCAGCTTTCCATGTACGCGTGAAACCCGCACTGCATCACGAACAGGTTGCGTTGTTTTCCCATCTTGATGTGTTGGGTCAGGACCTTGCCGGCTCGATTCTTGACCGTCTTGCCGGCCAGCAACTCCGCCTTGCGAAGTTTCTTGCTCATCGGCAGGGGCACGTTGAAGAGGACGCGGGCGCCGAACTTCGACGTTTCATAGCCTTGAATGTCGTGAAAGACCGGGTCCATATTCACGACTTCTATGTCGTGCTTGTCGCGGACGATACTGATGTACGGTTCGAATTTGCAGTCGACCGCCTTGATCCGAGGAGGGGCGTAGTCGAAGGATTTTCCCTTGCGGATTTCTTCGATGTAGATGACGACGTTCTTGAATCCGCCGCCGGGGCCGATGACGAAGGGTTGCAGGAGACGCCATCCCGTTCCGGTCGAGATGCGACCGCAATACACGGCGTCCGGCAAGGTCACGAGGTTATATCCCTTGGGTTTGGGGACTTTCCCGATCAACTTGACCATCCCCTGCAAGGTGCCGCCATCGGACACGGGGACTTCTTCATAGCCCCAACTCGGGCCGGCGCTGAGTCCAACCGCCAATCCCAAGCCAAGGAGCAATCGCACCGGTTTCATAGAAAGCCCTCCTTCTCGGTCGTCATGATTCCGTTCGGATTAAACATTTATTTTACCATTCATGAAATCAAGATGAAAGAACCACGTGTCCAGATCATCAAGCCGGGTCCGGCTCCGTGCACCGGGAGTCTGTCGCTTGACCAGTATGAGGAAAACCCACTAGACTAAAGAATCTCTGATTTATCGCACTATCTGAATCAGCGATCCCTAAAACAATGGTTTCCCGGAGCAGAAAAATGTGGATGAGAGTGAATCTCGTATGGGTTGCGGTCGGATGGGGTCTTCTGTGTTGTGGGACGACGGCCCCGGCGGAGGTCGCTCCGCCGGCAGGGCAACCGGCGTCTGTCATTCCGGTTCAAATCCCCTATAACGCCCCGCCCGAGGCGGACTTTCCGGAAGTCGAGCAGGCCACCCCTGCGCCGGATGTCCTGTCCGACAAGGAGTTGCAACGGGCGGAAGCCTTGCTGCCCTTGTTGGAAGGACGCCAGGAACTGTACATCATCGCCGAGTTCGTCCACTTGGGGAAACCGGTCGTGCCGGTCCTGGTGAAAGCCCTCAAGATGCCCGGGACCCGGCTCCGCTATAACGCGATTGAAACGCTGTCGATTATCAAGGACCCCCAGGCCGTGCCGGATCTGCTCGACGTGGCCGGGAATGGCGAGGAAATCACGAGGGTGCGGGCTCATGCTTTGCGCGTCGCGGTCAGGTTGGCGCCCCTGGAGGCGCTCCCGATGCTGCAAACGTTGGTGAAGGATCCCGCGGACACCATCCGGCGAACCGTGGCGTTTGAGTCCCAGCACGTGAGACGTCCGGAAGCCGTGTCGCTCCTGATCGACTTGTTGGCCGATGAGGAAAAATACGTTTCCATTACGGCCCGCGATTCGCTTTGGCGGTTGACCCGACGAGGGGGACCGCCGCATGATTGGCAGGGTTCCACCCATGAACAGCGGATCGAGTGGTCTAAGGAATGGAAGGCGTGGTGGGAGGAAGCCCTCAAGAATCGCGGAGCTGCACCGGCCAAGCCACAATCCGAGCCCGTGTCCTGACGACGTGACGTTCGGGACTCGGCCCGGGGAAGGAGAATTACCAAGGGAGTACATCATGGCTGCGTTGCCGATCGCCAAAATAGGGAATCCCGTTTTACGGAAAATTGCGGAACCGGTTGATCCGGCGATCATCCCCACGCGCGCCTATCAGCAATTTATCGACGACATGTTCGCCACCATGGACGCGCACGAAGGTATCGGGTTGGCAGCGCCCCAGGTCTCGCGGTCCGAACAACTCGTCGTGATGCGCTGTGACGGCCAGGATGCGTTTCCCGAGACGGTCCTGATCAATCCCCGGATCGTGTTTTACGGTCCGGTTCAAGTCGAAATGTGGGAAGGTTGTCTCAGCGTGGATGGGTTGCGCGGGAAAGTGACGCGGCCGTCGTCCATTCGGGTTCAGGCGTTGGACCGGGAGGGCCGTTCCATGGACTTCGAGGCAACGGGGTTGTTTGCCGTGTGCATCCAACATGAGATGGATCATCTGCTCGGCAAACTCTTTGTGGACCGGATGACGGACCTCTCCACGCTGACGCAGTTGAAGGAATTTGATTCGTACTGGAAGCACGAACCCGCGACCGTCATTTAATGATGTATTGCGCTATCGGGCGCATGGCGGCGTTGTATCCTCGCTCAACCCTCACCTATCTTATGTCGATAAGCTTCGGGTCTCGTTGCGGGACGCCTTGCCCTGCATCCCGCTATCACAATAAAACTGTCTTTGATGTCCTTTACCGGGGTTCAGACTTTCATGGGAGTTCGTTCCCCCTATCACTGGCTCTTATATTCTCTCACGCGGCCGCTTCTGAACCTGGTCACTTGGTGTAAAACACAGTGAACGTTCTCCTTCGCATTCTCGGGTATTTGCGGCCGCACCGTTCCCTGGCCCTGACGACCCTGTCCTTTGCCGCCCTGACCACGGCGTTCGATCTGTTGCCGCCCTGGCTGGTGAAAGTGATCATCGACGACGTGATTCAGGCGGACCAATTCTCCTTATTGCCGTGGGTGTTGGGCGGATTGGTGCTGGCCTACGCGTTCAAGAACGTCGCGAACTCCCTGCGTATCCGGTTCAACAACGTCCTCGAGCAACGCGTTGTGGTCCAACTCCGGCAACAGGTGTTTCACGCGCTTCAGCGGCTCTCGGTCGGGTTTTACGAGGATCGCTCGACAGGAGAAATCATGTCGCGCATCATGAACGATACCGAACACGTGGAGCGTATTTTCATCGATGGGTTGGAGGGCATGTTGACCGCGTCGTTGACGCTGATCGGGATCACCGTGATCCTTTTCGTGGTCAATTGGCAATTGGCGCTCCTGGCGCTGGTCCCCATCCCGATCTTGATGGTGTCCGCCGTGAAATTTTCCCGTCGCGTTCACGGGTATTACCACGAAATTCGACAGAACACGGCCGAATTGAGCGGCTATCTCCAGGATTCCCTGTCGGGCATCCGGGAAACCATGGCCTTCAATCGTCACGCGTTCGAACGGGAACGATTCGACGTCAGAAATCGCGAGGTCAGCCAAAGCAATCTCAAGGCCATGTTCCTGTGGTCCGTGTATTCACCGGCGATGATTTTTCTCGGGGCCATGGGCACGGTGCTCATCCTGTGGGTGGGGTCGGTGGAAGTCGCACAGGGGAACCTGAAAGTGGGAGAGCTCGTGATGTTCGTATCGTATCTGGCCCTGTTCTACGTGCCGGTGAACCAAATCCATTCCGTCAATCACATGCTCCAGCACGCCCTGGCGTCCAGCGAACGCATCTTTGACGTGTTGGATGCCGAACCCGACGTGCAGGACCGGCCCGGGGTGGTGGCCCCGGCAGCCCGTTTTCGCGGGAGCGTGCAATTCGAAGGCGTGGACTTTTCCTATAAGCCGGAAGTGCAGGTGTTGCACGACGTATCCTTCGGTGTCGAGGCCGGGGAGCGTATCGCCCTGGTGGGCCCGAGCGGTGCGGGCAAGAGCACGATCATTAAACTCCTGATGCGGTTCTACGACGTGACGGGCGGCATGGTGGTGTTGGACGGCGTCGACGTGCGAAACATGCCGCTGGCGTTTCTGCGCTCACAAATCGGTCTGGTGCAACAGGAACCGTTTCTCTTTAACGGGACCATACGCGAAAACATCGTCTACGGCGATCTTTCCGCAACCGACGAGGCCATTGAACAAGTCGCCATCGCGGCTCGGGCGCATGATTTCGTCATGGAACTCCCGGACCACTATGACACCCGAATTGGGGAACGGGGCGTGAAGTTGTCCGTCGGCCAAAAGCAGCGTGTGGCGATCGCGCGGGTGCTGTTGAAAAATCCGCCCGTGGTGATCTTCGACGAAGCCACGTCGAACATTGATACGGAGACGGAGGTCAACATTCGCGAAGCGTTGGCCGTGCTCACCCGGGGTCGTACCACCATTTTCATCGCGCATCGTCTGACCACCCTCCAACAGGTTGACCGGATTCTCGTGCTCGAGCGGGGCCGGCTCGTCGAAGAGGGAACCCACGCCGAATTGTTGGACGAGAAAGGACTCTACGCCAATTTGTACGAAGCGCAGTTTCAGATGTGATTCGACTGCCCGGGTGACGCTCCTGGTGTTTCCCGCTCTTTTGTCGGCATACCAGGCATAGTTGACCACGATGTACATAATGTTATTGACAGACTACGTATTCTTGTGATACAGAATAACAGAATTTTTATTCCAGATAGGGCTTCATACATGGCATTTATATTATTAGCTCCGCCGCAGAAGCGAAAAAGCTGACTGCGGTTTTTTTTAGGGCCTTTCGTTACAGCCACGGAGGGGGTCCGTGATTAGGGGGAGGTGCTCATGAGTGATCGAAAATCGGGAACGGTCAAATGGTTTAACGATCGAAAGGGCTTTGGATTCATTCGAGTCGAAGGCGAACAGGATGTCTTTGTGCATTATTCGGCTCTTCAGGGGGAGGGCTTCAAAACCCTCAAAGAGGGCGAACCCGTTGAATTTGATCTGGTGGAGGGAGCCAAGGGTCCCCAGGCGGCCAACGTGGTGAAAACAGCCGCAGCTCAGCAATCGGCCTGATACCATTTTTTAAAGAATCGACTTTCAGAAAACGAAGTGGAACCCAAAAGGGCGGTCAATCCCGCCCTTTTGGGTTTTTTATTGCGGTATTTTACCTAGGGATCGTTCGGCTGTTGACGGCCTTTTTCCATGAGGCGTATAGTTCGAGTTTTAAAGAATGGCAAAAGCGCGGCGTCGTTTTTGCCGGCAGGCTTATTCGTAAGTTTTAAGAGGAGGAAAGACACCATGGCACTTCGTTTAGGGGATGAAGCCCCAAATTTTACTGCTGAAACAACGGCGGGAACCATAAATTTTCATGAATGGCTGGGTGATGGATGGGGCATTTTATTTTCCCATCCCAAGGATTTCACCCCGGTCTGTACCACGGAACTGGGGACCGTGGCGAAAATCACCGATGAATTTGCCAAACGGAACGTCAAAGTCCTTGCGGTGAGCGTGGATCCCTTGGATTCCCACAAAGGCTGGATCAACGACATCAATGAAACGCAGCAGTGTACGGTTTCATATCCGATCATCGCGGACCCCGACCGGCAAGTTGCGAATTTGTACGATATGATTCATCCAAACGCGTTGGACAATATGACCGTGCGCTCGGTTTTTGTGATCGGGCCCGATAAGAAAATCAAGTTGACGCTGACCTATCCGGCATCGACCGGAAGAAATTTTGATGAGATTCTTCGTGTAGTGGACTCGTTGCAACTGACGGCCAAGCATCAGGTGGCTACCCCCGCCAATTGGAAGGACGGGGAAGATTGTATCATTGTCCCTGCGGTGAAGGATGAGGAAATTCCCGCCAAGTTTCCCAAGGGCCACCGGGCGGTTAAGCCGTATCTTCGGTACACGCCACAGCCTAACAGATAAGGCCTTCGCGCAAGCCTCGTTCATTCCGGGAGAGCCGTCCCTCCTTTTATAAGGGGGGCGGCTCTCTTTTTAACCCCCCCTGTCATCCTCGACATTCTTAATCGAGGATCCAGTGTCTTTGCTTTTCCTTTGTTCGTGAAGATGAAAGACACTGGATTCAAGAGTACACTGGATCCCCGATTACGAACGTCGGGGACAAGCTTGCGGGAATGACAGACGGAGAATGGTCGCGCGGCTATAAATGCGAATGGTAGGTCGGGTTAGCCGAAGGCGTAAGCCGACAGCAAACTACGGCTGGTAGGTTTCGAACAGGGAGACCGTGGCCTGAAAGCCGACGCGGCATTCACGGCACCGAAATTGAACGATGTCCCGATCCACGCTGACTTCCGTGACGTGCAGGGCTTCCTGATGGCGGCTGGCACAGGTTCCCAGCTTGGTGCCCGCGCCTTCTTCACTCCACTCCGCGTCCCCGATGATGCGGGTAATGGTTCCAACGGTCAGGCGATGCCGGGATTTGCAATTCAAGCAAAAGATGCCGATGGTGTCGGGCAGGGTGAACAGTTTGAAATTCAGCGAAAGGGGGTGGACGGAAAAGCACTGTTGCAAAAATGCGCCGGATTGAAAAACGTTACCCATACGGTTTTACCTGGTGTTGACGTTCACGTATCCCGGGCCCGGGCGCCGAAAGCGAGATCGGGTCAGGCCAGGAACGAACCCGTTGTTCTGATGCGAACTCGCTCCCGGCGCGACGAGGTCAGAGATCAGTGTCGGCGCATGCTTCCCGCATCCACCGTTGGAGGGTCTTGGTGGTGTCATCAAACGTGAGGATGTAGTGGTAACAGTAAGGTCTGGTGCCCGGATCCAGCGGGTTGCCGGAGCCGCCGCCAAGTCCCATCATGGCGGTCACGCCTTCGGTGGCCTTGAACACGCTTCGCCCCAGCTTGTCGACGCCCATGGGGTCGAGTTCATCCTGGGTGAGCGCATAGCGATAGATCCACGTCGATTGACCCCTTAATACCGAGGTCTTTTTTTTCCACGGTTCTCCGAGCTGTTCAACGACGTCTTGGGACGTCGCTTTCTTGAGAGCCCCGTTGAGATACGACTCTCGTCCGGAGCTACAGGCTGTCAGGGACAAGGTTAGGAAGAGCACCATGGGCCAAAGCACCCGTGCCGATAAGAGACGGACGTTTCGCAAAGTCACAATCATCATTCCTGAGAATGCCGTGAAGGCATTTTGTACATGATGGTTCGATAGAACGCATACACCTGGGCGCATAAGCCCGTCACGATGAGGGTCAGCGCGACGGGTAACCATATTGAATTCGGTTGATTCAGGCCCTCGATCCCGAGCAGGAAACCCGCCGCGATCGCAATTATGCCGATGACGCGTGCAACGACAATATTGGGTTGGGTCAGGAATGACACGTCTGGTCTCCCAAAATGGTGCCGGGTATTCTGCCACAACTCGTCACCAGCGGCAACGAGCCGCGGGGAACACGCTTGGCCGGTCGGTTTGAAACGCATGCTGCCAATCTTTTAAAAAGGAGTAGTTTCATGACGACACCCGTGGGACACGTCTGTCCCATACCACGAGTTCCTGTCACCGTGAAGATCAGGGGGCTTTATGGCTGAACCGGATTGGGTTGACGTGGGGAGCGTCGATGATCTGCGCACGTCGTCTCTCCAGCAGGTCACCGTGCGAAAAACCAAAATTGCTCTTTCGTATCAGGATGACGAGTTCTGTGCCATTGCCAATGCGTGCAATCACGTCGGTGGACCGTTGGGGGAGGGCACCTTGGACGGCGAATTTGTGGTGTGTCCGTGGCACTACTGGAAATTTCACCGGAAGACGGGAAAGGGAGAGCCCGGTTATGAGCAAGACCAAGTGCCTTCTTTTCAAGTCAAGGTGGAACATAATCGAGTCTGGATTGATATGTCCTCGGCAACCAAGCGACGGCAACAGCCTCATGCCCCTCATCCATTGGCCCGTCCCCCTGAAAGACAGGAAGGACCGATTCGCGTCGTGGGCATTTCCACGACCGTGATGGACACGGTTCATCCCCGCTACAGCACCTCCGAAGCATTATTGAAACACGCGTTAGCACATGCACAAGACGCCCTTCAGGCCGAGACTCAATGTATTGCATTACGAGATCTCCAGTTTCGGCCGTGTGAGGGGTTCTATTCGAAGTCCGCTCGTGCGTGCACGTGGCCGTGTTCCATCACGCAAATGGATCCTTCTGATCAACTCGATCGAGTCTATGAGGCCTTTGTGCATTGGGCCGACGTCATTCTCGTGGCCACGCCGATCCGGTGGGGTGCGGCGAGCAGTCTGTATTACAAGATGGTCGAACGGATGAATTGCATCCAGAACCAGGAGACCATTGCCAACAAACATTTATTGAAGAATAAAGTCGCCGCCTTCCTCATCACCGGTGGACAAGACAACGTGCAGGGTGTGGCCGGTCAATTGTTGGGGTTCTTTGCGGAAGTCGGGTGTCAATTTCCACAGTTTCCTTTTATTGCCCACTCTCGCGGGTGGAGTGCGGAGGATATGGAAAACAACGTGCGGTACGTGCAACGGAGCAAGGCGTTGCGTGAAGGTGCCGAGGCCTTGGTTGGCCGGGCAGTTGATATGGCCGGGTTGTTGGTTGCCGGGCACGTTCCCGAACGACGGCTTCCGCGTGGGGGCCGGAAAGCGCATGAGTTGGACGTCAAGGCGCAGACGTGAATATCTCACGCTTCAGTGTAGGATGAGGCCATGGACGGGCACGGACAGCTCTTCGAAATCGGCGTGAGTTTCCGCTACGCGCAAGAGCATGATTGGGTCATGACGGCGATTACGGGGTTTTTATCGGCCTATTTTATGGAAGATCCCGCCTTTCGGCTGAAACGGCATCTTCACGAATTGGAAACGGGCATGTACGTGTGGATCTGCGAAGCGCCGGGAGAAAAGTTCATGCGACGGTTGTTCAAGCGGTTACAAGTCGATATTCCCCCGTTTGAACTGTACCGGCGCGATTCGGATGCAGACGGCCCCACGCGTCACGTCATCGATTTGCCTTCACCTCCAGCCGAACAAGAGGAAGATCCCTGAATGCCGACAACGGAACGCCCGTGAAAGTTCGTCGAGCCGTGGTCTATCTTTTTTCCCTGGTTCTGGTCCTCTTGCTTTCGAGCGGAAACGTCTCCGGCCTGCAGGCTGTGGAGCAGGGCCCCAGTCTCCAATCTTCCCAGCCGACGTTGTTGGATGGTTTCGGCTTCTCCGTATCCGTTGAAGGGGATCAGGTCCTCGCCGGCGCGCCTCATGCGACAGGAACCCGCGGCCAAACGGGAAAAGCGTTTTTGTTCGAACGCGCTTCCGGGCAACGTCTCCGGGAATTTACTCCGTCTTCGCCGCTGGGCAATGATTTATTCGGCCTGTCCGTGAGCCTCACGGCGGACTATGCGATCGTCGGCGCCCCAAGGGGGAGAGGGACGTCGCGACGACCGGCGGGCTCGGTCTCGGTATTCGACCGAAGCACGGGAGCCTTACGGCATGTGATCGTCAGTCCCAACCAATGGGCGGCGGCGTTCGGGCATGCCGTGGCCGCGCAGGGTCTGCTGGTGGCCGTTGGAGATCCCGGGGCGAGTACTGCCACGGAATTTGAGGTGGGAGAAGTCTATCTGATTGACGCGATCACCGGGAAAATCCGTCGGACTCTAGGTTCTCCGCGGGCGAAACGTCGCCGTGCCGATGGGTTCGGACATGCGGTGACGTTTCTGGGCCCTATGCTTGCGGTGAGCGCCCCGCACGGCGGCGCGGGTGATGATGGACGGGTGTTTCTTTTTGATCACGAAAGCGGGCGGTTGCCACGTGTCCTTGAATCCCCTGATCCGCAGACGAATGAGTATTTCGGATGGGCGTTGGCAAGTGATGCGGAGTTGTTGGTGGTCGGTGCCCTGGGACGAGACACCACGCAACCCGATGCGGGCGCCGTGTATCTCTATACGAATACCGGCGAATTCCTGCGGATGTTGGAATCCCCGAAACCCGGGAAGGGTGACCGCTTCGGAGAAGCCGTGGCTCTACTCCCCGATTACATCATTGTCGGCGCGCCGGGACATGATGCGGCCGGAATTGATGCCGGGTCGATTTTCGTCTTTGACCGAAAAACCGGAACGTTGCAATCCATGATTGCCAACCCGTCGGAAACAACCGGCGTGGCCGATCTCTTCGGGCTCTCTTTGAGCGGTGCGGGACGCGATTTCGTTGTGGGATCGCCTTATGGGGATCTCGAGGCGATGCCCGACGCCGGGTTGGTCCATCAGTTTCGGCTACCCGTGTCTCAAGAGGAGCGTTAATGCCGTGCGAGAAGGTGAGGCACGGGCCGGCTTCAGTGCCTGCCGTCGTCCGTTTCCACGATAGACAGGGCCGGGCTTCTTCGTTATGATCCGCCACATGTCTTTTTCTTTGCAGGAGTGGCGAAAGGCTCGAAAATACTCCGTCGTCAAGTTGGCAGTCGATTCCGGCGTCGAAGGTTCCGTCATCGAAGCGATCGAAGCCGGCGAGACCGATCCCTCCGTCTCAACGGTGGAGGCATTGGCCAAGGCGCTCGCAATTCCTCCCTCCTGGCTGTACAGTGCCCCCCAAGCTCTCGATTTGTTGTTGGGGGATCCCGACGAAGAAGACTCCCTCTATCCCAACCTTGATTCTCCCGATCCCGTGACCGAACAGATTCTCCGCGGGAGTCGAGCCGAACGGGATTTGTACGTGCTCCTCACGGCCCTGCTGCGCCATGGCGAACCCAAACTTCTCCGTGCCGCCGAAGTCAATCTTCGAAGTCTGCTCAAGCAAGCGAAGACGACGACGGTCCCCTGGCAGAATCGACCCTCCGGTCACTTTGAACCGCCGAGTGACTGAATGAGGTTCCTGAAGACAAGGCCGGTGCCGCGGGTTTATTCCCGTTTCTTGCAATAGTCGTTTCCTTTTCAATACGATAAAGAGTTATGGTTTTTCGTGTGTTCTCTCATTCTGCACGAGAACGATGTCATTATTCATTCCCGAAAACGTGAAAGAGGAATAAGAGATGCCCAAAAACAGTGGCCTCCGGAATATGAAACCGATTGCGGGTAGGAAAAAAGAACCAGCCAACTTTGAAGGGATGAGAGAACCCTTGATCGCGGAGAAAGGTTCTTCGCAAGAGTTTTCCACGTTGTTTGCCACGTTGGATGAGGAGGCCGTTGAACAGACAGCCGTCTTTCAAAATGAAAGCCTCGAATCCCAAATGAAGACGGAGCCCGCGCCCCCGGCCGATGAACAAGGGGAAGCATTGCCGGAAACCGAGAAAGAAATCGATCTGACTCCCGGTACGGTCAACAGGATAGATGATCCCGTTCGTTTATATCTCAACGAGATGGCCGGCGTGTCTCTGCTCTCAAGGGAAGGGGAGATCGAGCTGGCGAAGAAGATCGAAGAGGGCAAAGAAGAGATGACGCGGGCCATCGCGGGGATGCCGATGACCCTGCAAACCCTGGAGAGCTGGCGGGGCCGGCTGAAGAAACGGGACGTGAGCGTGGGGGAGGTCGTGCTGGTGCACGACCCCGGGGACGACGACCTGGAGGACCCCGAAGTGGCCGAGGCCCAGGAAGAAGAAGAATTGCGGCACCAGGCCCTGGCGGAATTGGACCAGGTCCGGCGGTTGGGGAAGACCCTGCTGCGGCTCTATGACCGGCGGCGGACCGCGCCGGTGGCCCAGCAGGCCCGATGGAGCACCAAAGTGCGGGGCGTGCAGGAACAATTGGGGGCGCGGGTGGACGGGCTGCACCTGCAACCGGCCGTGCGGGAGGCCTTAGTGAGCCAGATCAAAGACGCGGGCCGGACCGTGCGGCAAGCCGAACGGCTCCTCCGGGACTGCTGCCAGCGACTGGGGCAGCCGGGCCCGGAGGGGCTCAAACTGCTCCGGCGGTTGAGCCGGGCCGGGACCCCGACCGCCCCCATCCGGCGGCAGGCGGGGCTCAGTGACGCCGCCTTACGGCAAGTGGTCGCCCGGAGCCAGGAAGCCCGGACCACGCTCAAGCAGGTGGAGCGGACCGCCACCTTGCTCCCGACGGCCGAATTCAAAAGCGCCCTGGTGGGGTTGGAATGGGCCGAAGAAAAGATGAAGCGGGGCAAAGCCGAACTCATCGAAGCCAACCTGCGGCTGGTGGTGAGTATCGCCAAGAAATACACCAACCGGGGGCTCCAGTTTCTGGACCTGATCCAGGAAGGGAACATCGGGCTGATGAAAGCCGTGGACAAGTTCGAATACCAGCGGGGGTACAAATTCAGCACCTATGCGACGTGGTGGATCCGGCAAGCCATCACGCGGGCCATTGCCGACCAGGCGCGGACCATCCGGATCCCGGTGCACATGATCGAAACCATCAACAAACTGGTGCGGACGTCGCGGCACTTGGTGCAACAATTGGGGCGGGAACCGACCCCGGAAGAGATTGGGGTGCGGATGGAGATGCCGTTGGAGAAAGTGCGGAAGATTTTGAAGATTGCCAAGGAACCGATCTCGTTGGAGACGCCGATCGGGGAAGAAGAAGACAGCCACTTGGGGGACTTCATCGAAGACAAGAAAGCGGTGTCGCCGTTGGAGGCGGCGGTGCGGTACGATTTGCAGCGGCATATCGGGAAATCGCTGGAATCGCTGACGGCGCGGGAAGAGAAGGTGTTGCGGAAACGGTTTGGGATCGGGGAGGCGACGGACCACACGTTGGAGGAAGTGGGGCAGGACTTCGAGGTGACGCGGGAGCGGATCCGGCAGATCGAAGCGAAGGCCTTGCGCAAACTCCGCCACCCGAGTCAGAGCAAGAAACTGCGCAGTTTCGCCGAAGGGTTTTGATCGTTTCATATCGGGAAACGGTTCAAAGGGTCTTGCACGTTCGTGCAAGACCCTTTTTTTATCAAGGAGCAGGTTGGCCGGCTTGTGAGGTCATGCAGGATCGTGCGCCGGAGTCGAAAAGGTGGCTCCCGGATGCTTTACTTTTTGACAAAGGCAGGGGTACTCTGCCGAAGTTCAGGAAGCTCACACGTCTCGGAATTTCTGAAATGGTTGGCGTACCAGGATGAACAGGACCGAACGAAGACGACAAGCCAAGTTGACGGCCAAGTCTCCGGCGCCGGCAAAGACTGCCTTTGCCAAACAAGTGTTGGAGGAGGCGATCAACCATCATCGGGCGGGTCGATTGTCCCAGGCCGAAACCTGTTATCAACAAATTCTCACGCAGGACCCGGCCCATGCCGATGCCCTTCATCTACTCGGGTTGGTGGCGTACCAGCAAGGCCAATATGACCGGGCGCTCGACTGTATCATGAAAGCCGTTCAACGCGAATCGACGAAGCCGCTCTATTTTTACAACCTGGGACTCGTCCATCAAAAACTCAATCAATTGCCCGAGGCCGAACGCGCCTACCGGCAAGCCCTCTCGCTCAGGGGCGATTACATCGAAGCGTTGGGGAACCTGGGTAACGTCCTGCGGGAAAAAGGCGAACTCGACGAAGCCTGTGCGACGTACAAGCAGGTCTTGACGATTAAGCCCGATCATCCTGAAGGGTACAACAACCTGGGCGTGGTCCTGAAGGAGCAAGGCCGCCAGGACGAAGCACGGGACGCGTATCAACGTGCCATTGCGCTCAATCCTGCAAATGCCGAGGCCCATTACAATCTCGGCGTGATCCTGTTTGAAGACGATCGTCCGGACGAGGCGATCGTCCGGTTCCGGCAGGCCATCTCCATCAAGCCTCAATACGCGAAAGCCCATCATCATCTGGGATTGGCTCTATTGTGGAAACAGGATATGGATGGGGCCTTACACGAACTCCGCGTGTCGGCCCATCTACTGCAAAACCATGGAAAGGCCGTCCGGATCGATGCGCTTCATGCCTCCCGGATCAAGCACGATGCGGACCAAATCCACTATTTGGCCGAACGCGGATTGTTGGGGCAGCCCGATACCGGATACCAGACCACCCTGACCGCGTTACGAGAGCGGGCCTCGGGGGAAGCAAACCAACGAATCAACCTCAGTCAGGAAGAGGCCCGGGCCCTTGCTCCGTCACTGAACCGAATCCTGCATTATGCCGACAATCCTGCGTTACCCCGGGGAGCGTTGAATCCGGAATTGAACGTGGAAGAGATTGAACGACGCTATAATGCGAGCCAGCCTGAAATCATTTATATCGATACGTTGTTGCGGCCCGAGGCGCTTGCGGCCCTTCAGCAGTTTTGCCGGGAGTCGACCATTTGGAAGAAGGATTATGAAGACGGCTACATCGGGGCGTTTCTGGGCGAAGGGTTTTCCTCGCCATTGTTGTTGCAAGTGGCCGAAGAATTACGCACCGCCTTTCCGGGCATCTTTCACCAACACCGGTTACTCCAGGCCTGGGCGTTCAAGCAGGACAGTGCCCGTCGTCCCTTGAAAATCCATGCCGATGCGGCGGCGGTGAACGTCAATTTCTGGATTACCCCCGATGACGCGAACCTCGACCCCGCGAGCGGAGGCTTGATCGTGTGGGACAAGGAGGCCCCGCGGGACTGGGATTTCAAGGTCTACAATTCCACGGCGTTTCAGCCGAAAATCCGGGAATTTCTGAACCAAAGCGGCGCGTCACCCGTGAAGGTGCCCTATCGGGCAAACCGGGCCCTGGTCTTCAACTCCGATCTCTTTCATGAATCGGACACCTGTGTGTTTCGGGACGAATATGAATCCCGGCGCATCAATATCACCTTCCTGTATGGCCGGCGGCGTTGAACGTGTGATGGACGGCCTTTCCGCAGAGACGCGGGACGAGTCATGAGAAAAGGGAGAAAACAGGCATCTCGTTACAGGCTGATGAATCGATCGCAGCCCGTGATGATTTGGGAGAGCACCACCAGTCCGCAGAACGTCACTTCCTGCCCATAGCCTTCCGTGGATACTTTATGCTGCTGGCATCCGTAGGCGCAGACGTTCAATTTGACGCCTGCCGAAGCCAGGCTGAGGATCGCCGCGTTTTCCAGGTTCTTCACGCCCTCATCGATGAGATACAAGTACACGTTCACGTGTGAACGCAAGGCTTCGCGGCTCAAGCCGACGACCACGTCCGCGTTGGGATGAGAAGGGGGGGTTGAGAGAAGCAACCCCAGCTTTTTTCCTGCTAGATCGTTCATGGGCACAATGTCCTAAGGAACCTCTGATTTATTGCACTATCGGGCGTATGGCTGCGTTGTGTCCTCGCTCAACCCTCACCTATCTCTCTGATAAGCCTCGGGTTTCGCTCCGGGACGCCTTGCCCTGCATCCCGCTATCACAATAAATCAGAGGTTCCCTAAGATAAAAGCAAGTTCCCGACTATACTGTCGCCGAAAGAGGCGGTCAAGAGACTCGCAGGAAATGCGGAAACGGCGCTATGAAGGAAGGGGCGTTATGCACGTTGCATGGATTGACGACGTCGGCGAAATACGAGCAGGTACACGCCGCAGTTCAGGAGAAGCACGAGAAGACCGAGGATCACTTGAAACTGTCCGGTCAGCCCTGCGGGGTAAAGGAGCGGCAGGATGTAGTACTCGATGAAACCGGATTGATACCCCGGTCCTCCGCCCGTTTCCCGGAGCCAGTGCTCCAGGGGCGTCAGCGGGCAGATCCAGCCGGTGAATTCAATCAAGGCTCCCCAACCCGCCGCGGGAAGGTGGAGCCATATCATCCACCGCCATATCAGAATCAGGAGCCCGCCGAACAGGACAAAAAGAACGAACGTGAAATGGAGAAGAACAAGGAAGTCGGCCAGCAGGTGATAGAATGACGTCGACACTCACCTTCTCCCACGAACGTGGAAAGCCAACGAAAGAGGGAAGGGCTCGCGATTCAAAACAACAACGTCGACCCGGCCCGAAAAAAATTAGGAACTTCTGATTTATTGTGATAGCGAGATGCAGGACACAACGCAGCCATACGCCCGATGGTGCATTAAATCAGAGGTTCCATTATTGAATCTCGATCGCACCTCCCTGCAGGTCGATGTCCGCGTCTTTCAATTCCATCTTGTTTCCGACGTGCCAATGTTCGGCCGTGACCTCGGACACCGTCCCGCCCGGCAAGTAAAACTTGGCCTGCGGGACCTGGACGCCGTTCTCCTCGTTCCTTTTGACGAGGAACACCACGCCTTTGAGCGTATTATCAATCACCG
>VXOF01000051.1 GCA_009840285.1 Nitrospira sp. SB0662_bin_26 | reverse complement strand
GCAAGTCGCTGGGATACGGCTGAGGAAGACCAGGCGCTGGCCGATGAACTGTTGGCCGATACAAAGGAACGCGCCGAACACGTCATGCTCGTTGATCTGGGACGGAACGACGTCGGCCGCGTAGCTCAAACGGGCACAATCGTGCTTGATCCGTTCATGAAAATCGAACGATACTCTCACGTCATGCACATTGTCTCGCAGGTGACGGGTACGCTCTCTCCAGGCAGAGACGCCTATGACGTGATGAAAGCCTGCTTCCCGGCAGGCACGGTCTCAGGCGCGCCGAAGATCCGCGCCATGCAGATTATCGAAGAACTCGAACCCACGGAACGGGGCCCCTATGCCGGCGCCGTGGGCTATTTCAGTTTCTCGGGCAATATGGATACCTGCATCAACATTCGAACCATTGTCTTTAAAGGCCGTGACGCCTTTATTCAAGCGGGGGCCGGAATTGTGGCCGATTCGGACCCGGCCAGGGAATACGAAGAAACGTGCAACAAGGCCCGCGCCATGATGCGCAGCATCGAAATAGCCGAAGAGGGGTTGGAATAATTGTATGTTGCTCATGATCGACAATTATGACTCCTTTACGTATAACCTGGTTCAGTACATGGGGGAACTGGGTGCTGATATTGAGGTGTATCGAAACGACAAGATCACGATGGATGAAATTTCGGAACTGGATCCGAAACGCATTGTGATCTCTCCCGGTCCGTGTACGCCTAACGAGGCGGGTATTTCCGTGGAGGTCATCCGGAAATTTGCCGGGCGCGTTCCGCTGTTGGGCGTCTGTCTCGGGCATCAATCTTTGGCCTTTGCCTTCGGCGGTGAAATCATTCGTGCCGATCGCCTGATGCACGGTAAAACGTCGCTGGTCGAACACGACAATCAAACGATTTTTGAAGGCCTGCCCAACCCGTTTGAAGCCACGCGGTATCATTCACTGATCGTCAACAAGACAACCTTACCAACTGATTTTGAAATTTCGGCGCTGACGGAGGAAGGCGAGATCATGGGCCTCCGGCATCGGCCGACCGGTGCGGAAGGCGTACAGTTCCATCCTGAATCCATCCTCACGAAAGCCGGCATGGACCTGTTGCGAAACTTTCTTGAACTCGGCTCCGGCAACGGCAAAGGGAAGACGGCATGATCAGGGACGCTCTCACAAAATTGGTTGACAGCATCAACCTGACGGAAAAAGAAGCCTACGACGTCATGCTGGAAATTATGCAGGGAGGAACCGCCGAATCCCAGATTGCCGCCTACCTCATGGGCCTTCGGATGAAAGGCGAGACCGTTGAAGAAATCACGGGCTCGGTTAAAGCCATGCGTGAAATGGCCGTGCGGATCCACGTGGGAGATCCCCATGTCGTGGATACCTGCGGGACTGGCGGCGATCGATCCAATACGTTCAACATTTCCACCGCGACCGCCTTCGTGGTTGCCGGCGGCGGCATCACCGTAGCCAAGCATGGGAATCGATCGGTGTCTTCACGGTCCGGAAGCGCGGACGTATTGGCGGCCATGGGCGTCAAGATCGACCTTCCTCCTGAACGCGTGGAAGCATGCGTCAATGAAATCGGCATCGGCTTCTTGTTCGCACCGCTCTACCACGGAGCCATGAAACACTGTGCCAAACCTCGCTCTGAAATGGGCGTACGAACGCTGATGAACATCATGGGCCCGTTGTCCAACCCCGCCGGCGCCGGTATCCAGATCCTGGGCGTGTACGATCAGGCCCTGACGGAAAAGCTGGCCCAAGTCCTTATCCGTTTGGGCACCCAACATTGTTTTGTCCTGCACGGCAAAGACGGATTGGATGAAATTACCTTGACCGATTTCACCTACGTGTCCGAAGGGAAAGCCGGACGGATTTCGAGTTATCATCTTACCCCGGAAGATTTCGGATTGACCCGGGCAAATCCGAAAGACCTGCGCGGCGGAACTCCCGAAGACAATGCCGCCATCATCCAGGATCTTCTCAAGGGACACCGGAGCGCCAAACGTGACGTGGTTCTCATGAATGCCGCTCCGGCGTTCGTGGCCTGCGGGAAAGCCAAAAACCTGAAAGACGGGTTCGCCCAAGCCGCGAGCGTGCTGGATAGCGGCGCCGCGCATGAAAAGTTGCAGAAACTCGTCAGGTTCTCCAATGAGGCAACAGCATGATCCTGGACCGCATCCTGGAACATAAAAGGGCTGAACTTCGCCGGAAAAAAAGCCGCGGATACCTGGCCAAACTCAAAGGGAGAATAGCCGACCGCCCCGCGCCATCCGGCTTTATCAACGCCTTGGAGGAAGCCTATGCTGCGGACTCTCCTGCCCTCATTGCAGAAGTCAAGAAGGCGTCGCCCAGCCAGGGATTGATGCGCCCGGAATTTGCAGACCTGTATGAACCGAGCGGCATTGCCAGCACGTATAAGGAACATGGGGCGGCAGCTGTCTCTGTATTGACGGATCAGGAATTCTTTCAAGGGCATCTGGATCACTTGGCCAGCGTCAAGGACCACGTGGGGCTGCCGGTGCTGAACAAGGAATTCATGATAGAAGACATCCAATTTTATGAAGCCCGGGCCCATGGAGCCGATGCCGTTCTGCTGATCGTGGCGGCCCTGGATCGGATTCAGCTTGAAGATTTCTATTCACTAGCCAAAGGTTTGGCACTCGACGTGCTGGTGGAAACACATAATGAATCGGAAGTTGACAGGACCTTGGAACGAATCCCCGACGCGACCCTGATCGGTATCAATAACCGGGATTTGAAAACCTTCTCGACCGATCTCTCGGTGACCCAACGGTTGGCCCGCCGAATTCCGTCCGAAAAAGTCATCGTCAGCGAAAGCGGAATCCATAAACGCGAGGACGTCGTGCAGATTCTGGAAGCCGGAGCCAAAGCCATGCTGGTGGGCGAATCCCTGGTTCGAGCCGATGATATTGGCGCCAAGATTCAGGATCTCAGGGGAACGGCGGGACAGGAAGATGAAGCCTCGCGGCCCGTTCAAGGAACCCGCTGGATTTAACCGCTACGTTCAGATCCCCAAGTCATGGCTCTGCCAAAAATCAAAATTTGTGGCATCACGAACCAGATCGACGCCTTGCAGGCCGTCGACGCGGGGGCCGATGCGCTCGGCTTCGTCTTCTACAGGAAAAGCCCTCGTCACGTGAATCTGAACGTGGTCAAGTCCATTATCGTTGATTTGCCGCCGTTCGTGTTGCCGGTCGGGATATTCGTCAATGAGGAACCCGAGAAAGTGCGCAAGACGATGGATGAATGCGGATTGGCGCTCGCGCAAATTCACGGAGACGAATCCGCGGAATATTGTGAATCGCTCGGACGTCCGGTTATCCGGGGGATCCGACTCCGCGATCGCAACACCCTGTTCGCAATGGCCGAATACAAGGGACGGTCGCGCGTTCGAGGATTCGTCCTGGATGCCTTCTCAGAGGCAGCCTATGGAGGCACCGGCAAAACCGCGGACTGGAACCTTGCCACGGAGGCCGCTCAATCGTTTTCTTTTTTGCTGGCAGGAGGGCTCACCGCGGACAACGTTCAGGAGGCGATCCGAACAGTGCAACCTTACGGCGTGGACGTCAGCAGCGGCGTCGAGGCCGGTCCGGGCAAGAAAGACCCGGCCAAAGTCACGGCCTTCATCCGGGCCGTCAAACTTGTCTCATCGTAAATCAAGCCGCTATACTTAGCGCCGCTAATAAAAACCCGCCTCTTCTCCCCTTTCCTGAATAATGAAGGCATACAGAGGACTGTTTTTCAAAATTTTGCGAACTGTCGTTCTGAAACGGCAATAAAATTTCATGGCGCGAATTCCCCTTAAAAAGAGCCGGTTCGGCGAATATGGAGGGCAATATGTTCCCGAGACCCTTATGCCTGCCATCACGGAACTGGAACACGTCTATGCAAAACTTCGGACGGACCGCAGTTTCCAAAAAGAATTTCACGAATGCCTGAAACAATACGTGGGTCGTCCGACGCCACTGTACTTCGCCAAACAACTCACCAGGACATTGGGCGGAGCCAAAATCTATCTCAAGCGGGAAGACCTCTGTCATACCGGCGCACACAAGATCAACAACACTGTGGGCCAGGCGTTGCTGACCAAACGCATGAAAAAGCGGCGAATTATCGCGGAAACCGGTGCAGGACAACACGGCGTCGCGGTTGCGACCATCGCCGCCATGTTCGGACTGGAAACGGAAGTGTACATGGGGACCGAAGACATGGCGCGTCAGGCGCTCAACGTGTTTCGCATGCGATTGCTCGGAGCAAAAGTCACGGGCGTGGACGCGGGCAGCCGGACACTCAAGGACGCCATCAGCGAGGCCATGCGTGATTGGACGACAAACGTGCGAACGACGCATTACCTGCTGGGCTCCGTGTTGGGCGCGCATCCCTACCCGATGATGATCCGCGATTTTCAATCGGTGATCGGCAGGGAAGCCAGGCGACAGATCATGGCCGCCGAGGGGAGACTCCCGCATTGCCTGGTGGCCTGCGTCGGAGGAGGAAGCAACAGCATCGGCCTGTTCTACCCGTTTATCAAGGATGCGCGGACTCAAATGGTCGGAGTGGAAGCCGGTGGCATGGGCTTGACCAGCGGCAAACATGCCGCTCGATTTGCCGGCGGCGTGCCGGGCGTGCTGCACGGAACGATGACCTACCTACTCCAGGACCGGCACGGCCAAATCAACAGCACGCACTCGGTGTCGGCCGGTCTTGATTATCCCGCGGTCGGTCCCGAACATGCCATGCACCATGACTCGGGTCGCATTCAGTACACCTCGGCGACCGACCAGGAAGCCCTCGAAGCCTTCGACCTCTTGTCTCAAGAGGAAGGGATTATTCCTGCCCTGGAAAGCGCTCATGCGGTAGCGGAAGTCATTAAACGGGCGCCGAAGATGAAGAAAAACCAAATCCTGATCATGAACCTGTCCGGACGAGGGGACAAAGACGTCAACCAGATTGCCCAGATGCGGGGCATCCAATTGTAAGGAACCCCTGATTTATTGTGATAGCGGGATGCAGGGCAAGGCGTCCCGCAGCGAAACCCGAG
>VXOF01000076.1:4344-5088 GCA_009840285.1 Nitrospira sp. SB0662_bin_26 | reverse complement strand
AGGAAGCGAAAACCCAGATTGAAACCCTCCGCACGGAGATCGCCAAACTCACGGCTCCGCCGTCGTCGTATGCGCTCTTCTGCAGTTTGAACGACGATGCCAGCGCCAACGTCTACGTTTCGGGAAGAAAAATGCGGGTCAGTGTACACAATTCGGTGGCGAGCGCGTCTCTGCGAAAAGGGCAGGAAGTGATCTTGAATGAAGCCTTGAACATCATCGAGGCGCGGGCCTTCGATCCCCAGGGACAAGTCGTGAAGTTGAAAGATCAATTGGATGGCACGCGGGCGCTGATTCAGTTGCACCACGACGAAGAACGCATCGTCGAACTGGGTGAGCCGTTACTCCACGAGTCGCTGAGCGTGGGTGACCACCTGCTCTATGATCCCCGGTCCGGCTACGTTATCGAAAAAATTCCCAAAGCCGAAATCGAGGAATTGGTGATCGAAGAAGTGCCGGACGTGCGATATGAAGACGTCGGGGGGTTGACCAAAGAAGTTGAGCAGGTGACGGATGCCGTGGAATTGCCCTTTTTGTACCCGGATCTGTTCAAGGAGCATCGCCTGACCCCGCCCAAGGGTATCCTGTTGTACGGGCCTCCGGGGTGCGGAAAGACGATGATCGCCAAAGCCGTGGCGAATTCCATTTCCAAGAAAATGCGGCATTTGTCCGGCAAGGACGTGCGCAGTTACTTCCTGCACGTGAAGGGACCTGAACTCTTGAACAAATACGTGGGTGAATCCGAGC
>VXOF01000076.1:0-4334 GCA_009840285.1 Nitrospira sp. SB0662_bin_26 | reverse complement strand
GGGTTCACCCGCGGGTTACAGCCGCGAGGTCTTCGCCAAAGCCCGGGACAAGGCGGCCACCGGCAATCCGGTCGTGGTGTTTTTCGATGAAATGGATGCGTTGTTCCGTACGCGGGGGTCCGGGATCTCCTCCGATATCGAGTCCACCATCGTCCCGCAGTTTTTGGCGGAAATCGACGGGGTCGAAAAGCTCAAGAACGTGATCGTCATCGGGGCGAGCAACCGGCAGGACCTCATTGATCCCGCGGTGTTGCGAACGGGACGGTTGGACGTGAAAGTCAAAATCCCCAGACCGAACAAACAGGGTGCGCGGGATATTTTCGCCAAATACCTCACCGATGACCTGCCGTTCGCCAAAGAGGAACTCGACCGGCACGCCCGGGACCGGCAGGCCGTGGTTGCACGCCTGCTCGACCTGACGGTGGAAGCGATGTATGCCACGACGGAAGACAACAAGTTCCTGGAAGTGACCTATGCCAACGGCGAAAAAGAACTACTCTACTTCAAAGACTTTTCCAGTGGCGCCCTGATCGAAGGCGTGGTTTCACGGGCGAAAAAAATCGCGGTGAAACGGGCCATCGGTACGGGAGAAAAAGGCCTGAAGGAAGAAGACCTTGTGTGCGCCATTCGGGAGGAATTCAAGGCACATGAGGATCTGCCCAATACGACCAATCCCGATGACTGGGCCCGCATCGCCGGGAAAAAAGGCGAGAAAATCGTCCACGTGCGGACCCTGACCCCCGGCTCGGAAGGGACACGCGAGATCGAAACCGTGAGTGCCGGGCATTACTTTTAGTACTCTTGCTCAATGGAGAGTCCTTGCAACGCATTATCGGCACAGAAACGGAATTTGGTGTCGCCTCGCGTCACGTCCACACATCCGATCCCGTTGAGAATTCCCTCCACCTGATCAGTCAGTACCCGTCGCTCATCGCCCCACAGGCCATTTGGGATTACGAAAACGAAAACCCCCTGCGTGACGCGCGTGGGTTTGAAGTCGAAGGCGAACGCGAACGTCCGGGTCCCGAGTATAACCGTGCGCTCAACAAACTCTTGGCGAACGGCGGTCGCCTGTACGTGGACGGGGCGCATCCCGAGTATTCCACGCCGGAGTGCAGCACCGCTCGCGAACTGGTCGCGTATGAACGCGTGGGGGAACTCGTGGCCGCCAGATGCCTGGAGGCCATGAACCGAACGACGGAGGGGTACGTGCTGTACAAGAACAACTCCGACGGCAAGGGGAACAGCTACGGATACCATGAAAATTATCTGATGAACCGCCATGTGCCGTTCGACGCGATCCTTCAGGGATTGCTGCCGTTTTTCGTGTCGCGTCCCATCGTGGCGGGAGCCGGGAAAGTCGGAGCGGAAAATGGAGCCGAGCCCGCGACGTATCAGATCTCGCAACGCGCGGACTTTTTTGAATGCGTGGCGGACCTCAACACCATGGTCAAACGACCCCTGATCAACACCCGTGATGAGCCTCATGCGGACCCCGCGCGGTATCGCCGGTTACACGTGATCGTCGGTGACGCCAACATGGCGGAACTCTCCACGTACCTGAAGGTGGGCACAACGGCGATCGTCACGCACATGCTGGACGAGGGCCACGACGTCCCTTCCTTTGAGCTGGAGAACCCCGTGGATGCCGTCAAGATCGTCTCACGTGATCTCACCGTCAAGGCCGACCTGAAGTTGGTCCGGGGTGGTGCGACCAATGCGTTGGCCATCCAACGCGCCTACCTCCGGGCCGCGCATGAGTTTTACGCCTGTCGCGAGTTGTCGCCCGCGACCAAGGACGTATTGGTCAGATGGGAAAATGTCCTGGATAAACTCGAACGCGATCCCAGGCAATTGGCCGCGGAACTCGATTGGGTGGCCAAACGGGAGATGATCGAGTCGTACGTGGACCGAAAAGGCTGCGGCTGGAATGATCCGCGCGTGGCCTTGATGGACCTGCAATACCACGACGTGCGGCCGGACAAGGGCCTGTACTATACGCTCGAACGGAGCCGGCGGATTGAACGCTTGCTGGATGACGAGGAGATCGTGGCCGCGGAATTACAGGCCCCGAGAGGGACGCGCGCCTATTTTCGCGGCGCCTGTCTCCGGAAATTTCCCCACCAGATCTACGGAGCGAGTTGGACCTCGGTGCTCTTCGACGTTGGAGACGTGGCCGTCAAACGGGTGCCGTTGATGGATCCCTTGAGGGGCACGCAGGATCTGACCAATGAGTTGTTGGAAGGCGTGGAGACCGCACAACAACTCCTGGATCGTTTGTCGTCTTGAACTTTTCCCCTCCTTTGTAAGGACGGGAACTTTTTCCGAAGAGGGAAAAGTTGGGAGGTAGAAGGCCGGTGATCAGCATGGAATCAATCTTCTCCAAAATGCCCGTGAGTCAATGCTCCAGTTTTTTTGATTTTATCCATCAGACCCGGCCCGAACTGACACCCGCCGCACGGTGGGGGAGCGAGGGGCACGTCTCGGCGTCGGCGGACGAGATTCAGCGGCACGTTGTATCGCAACTTGCTCACGGCACGACCGTGTTGGCCGTGAAATACGAGAAGGGCGTCGTGATCGTCGGCGATCGCCGCGCCATCGAAGGCTATCAGGTCGCGTCGCGTCGCATGGAGAAGGTCTTCAAGACCGACAGTCATTCCGCCATTGCCATTGCCGGGGCCGCGGGCCCGTGCATGGAAATGGCCAAGTTGTTCGGCATCGAACTGGAACATTATGAAAAACTGGATGGCGTACCGTTGTCCTGCGAAGGTAAGGCCAACCGGTTGGGGCAGATGGTGAAAGCCAATTTGCCCATGGTCATCCAAGGGTTGGTCGTGATCCCGCTGTTCGTGGGATTTGACCTGAAGCAACAGGAAGGCCGGATTTTCAAATATGACGTCACCGGCGGAAAATACGAAGAAACGGAGTATCACGCGGTCGGGTCCGGGGGAAAAGACGCCCGTGTGACCATCAAGGAACGGTTTCACAAGAATTTGTCCCAACCCGAAGCAATCTCCCTGGGGCTCCAGGCCATCCTGAGCGCGGCGGAAGAGGATCTGGGAACCGGAGGGCCCGATGCGTTCCGGGGCATTTATCCCACCATCAAAATCGTCGATGTCCAAGGCGTGCGGGACGTGGAAGAATCCGAGGTGGCGTCCCAATGCGACCGGTTGGCTCAATCACGACCCGGGGGTGAATCCTGATGACGCTGCCGTTTTACGTGTCCCCCGAACAATTGATGCAGGATAAGGCGGAGTATGCCAAAAAGGGCATTGCCAAGGGCCGGTCGATTGTGGCCATCGAATACCGGGACGGCGTGCTGTTTGTCGCGGACAATCCCAGCAGTTCATTGTTCAAGATCTCCGAAATTTACGACAACATCGCCCTTTCAGGAGCAGGGCGATACAGCGAATTCGAAAGTCTGCGAAAAGCGGGCATTCAGCACGCGGATTTGAAAGGGTTTATGTACAGCCGTGAAGACGTCACGGCCCGCTCCCTGGCCAACGGGTATTCACAGACCCTGGGTACGATATTCAGCCAGGAACTGAAACCCTTCGAAGTGGAAATTCTTTTGGCCCAAATCGGAGACCAACCCGACCAGACCGAATTGTACCGAATCGCGTTCGATGGGACGATTATTCACGAAAAGGAATTCGTCGCCATCGGAGGCCGAGCGGACGCCGTGGTGTCCGCCTTGCGCACATTGGGATCGGAAAACGTTCCGGACCTGAAAACTGCCCTCGCCAGATGCATGAGTGCCCTCGAAACCGCTACGGGCCAGACCATATCCCTACAAGCGCTCGAAGTCGCGCTCCTCGACCGGACCCGCACCGGCCGGAAGTTCCGTCGGATCGGCGCAGAAGAAGCCGGCACCCTCCTGTCCTAAGCTTCTTGCACTGATAAGAGAGTTCCTTTCTGTCATTCCTGCGAACGCAGGAATCCAGGGTCTTTAAAAATGTATTCGTAGCGGCGCCATCTCATGGCGCCTGGAGAGGACACCAACACCAAGCGCGATAAGATCGCGCAGCTACAACTACAAAGGCAAAGACACTGGATCCCCGATCGAGTCGGGGATGACAGGAAGGAAAAAGCAGATTCTTTCCTTCGACAAGCTCAGGACAGGCACCGCGTTCGGAATGACCATTTGGACGACAGCGCCCTAGCCCGGCGCCTTCGGGCGTGGCTGCGCCCCGGTCCCGAGACTTTTTTGGGGGCGAGGACTGTTTGAGCGTAGCGAGTTCCGCAGCCCAAGCAAACGGGACTGGGGCAAAGGCACCTTCCTGGGGCCACGCCCGGGCGCGAATGGTTTTGGGTCCTTTTGCCGAAACAAAAGG
>VXOF01000060.1 GCA_009840285.1 Nitrospira sp. SB0662_bin_26 | reverse complement strand
TCGATCCCGACGTTCGTCAGGTCGATAATGCGTTTCTGTTCGATATCGACGATCTCGAATCGCATATCGAACAGAACCGTGAAGAGCGCCGCCTGGAAGCCACCCGTGCCGAATCCATCGTCAAAGATGAAGTTGAAGTCATCCTGAAATGGCTTCAGTCCCTAAAGGCGACTCCCACGATTATTGCCTTGCGCCAACGGGCGGACGCCCTGAAGCAGGCGGAGTTGCAGAAAGCCCTGAGCCGGCTTGGGACGTTGACTCCGGAGCAGCAGGAGGCTGTGGAAGGGCTTGCCTCCGGGATCGTGAATAAACTGCTTCACGGCCCATTGGTGGCCCTGAAATCCGCGGCCCAATCATCCAACGGGTTTGTGTATATCGAAGCGGCGAGATTGTTTTATGATTTGGGCCAGAGTCTTCTTGAGCAGCAAGCCGTGAACGTTGAGGATGTCCGGGATGAGACAGACGTGCCGGCGGTTCCTCCCGCGTCAAAAGAGGAGCCGGAACAGGACGGGATTTCTCGGCAGGCTTCGGGTCTGTAGGGTCGAGGCATGCCCATGGGACAACTGATGAAGGAATCAGAGTGAGTCTTACGAATGGACGGCGGGCGTCTCTCGTCATTGGCACACGCGGCAGTCAATTGGCCCTCTGGCAGGCAGAGTGGGTTCAGGCGCGACTCCAGGAAATCGCTCCATCCGTGTCGATCCGGCTTGAACGGATTCGAACGAGCGGCGACAAAATTCTGGACGTGCCGTTAGCCAAAATCGGAGGGAAAGGGTTATTTGTCAAGGAAATCGAGGAGGCGTTATCCAGGGGAGACATCGATCTCGCGGTTCATAGCATGAAGGACGTGCCTTCGGTGTTGCCGGAGGGATTGGCTATAGTCTGTATTCCGGTGCGGGAAGATGCCCGGGATGCTCTCCTGACCAGGGACCGCGTGGCGTTCCAGGATCTTCCGGCTGGTGCGAAGGTGGGGACCAGTAGCCTTCGACGGCAAGCCCAGTTGTTGGCTCACCGCCCGGACCTGAATGTTGTCATGCTTCGAGGCAACGTGAACACCCGGCTGCGAAAGCTTCAGGAAGGCGAATTCGACGCGATTGTCCTGGCTGCGGCGGGTCTCACACGGTTGGGTTGGGCCCGGCACGTGACGGAATATCTCCCCCCGGCCTTAAGTCTTCCGGCCGTTGGTCAGGGCGCTTTGGGGATCGAATCGCGCACGGATGACACGTTCGTTCGAGAGTTGCTCGACCCCATCAACGATCACCGGACGTCTATGGCGGTTTCGGCTGAACGAGCCTTCCTGGATCGATTGGAGGGTGGTTGTCAGGTCCCGATTGCAGGCCATGCGGTTATCGAGGATCGGACGGTGCAATTCGAGGGGCTCGTCGCAAGCGTCGATGGAACGCAGGTCATTCGAGATCGGATCGAAGGTCCGGTGGAACAGGCGGCCCCACTCGGTACGGCCTTGGCCGATCGGATTCTGAGTGCCGGGGGCAGACAGATATTAGATCGAATCTACGGACGCGTGTAAAATGGATTGTTGGAAGATCCTGACAACGTGAAAGAGTCGGTGGTTTAACGAGGCGCGTTAGTCCAAGGAGCAGGTTATGGTTCCGGTGAAAACATTCATGATCCCTTTTGATAAAGTCATCGCCGTCGATCGTCATATCAGCGTCCGGCGGGCGGCGAAAATCATGAAGGATACCGGCATTGGCAGTGTACTTGTCACCTGGGACAGGGTGATCATCGGGATTGTGACCGATACGGATATCTGCAGGCGGTTGGTGGGGATGGGTCTGGATGCGGACCAAACGTCCGTCGAACACGTCATGACATCGCCCGTTATAAAAATTGATGAGAACAAGACGATTCGCGATGCCAATGCCATGATGGCCAGAGAACACATCCGGCATTTGGGTGTCACGCGGGACGGAAATCTCGTTGGAATGATCTCCGTGAGGGATATGGTCACGTTCGTGTCGAATCTTCCCAAAAAATGGATCCTAGGCAAGGGGGGAACACGTATTTTAGAGCAAATCTATGGACGTCCGTAAATGGCCGAGTTTCGATCGAAAGTCTATCTGGTAGGGGCGGGTCCGGGGGATCCCGGTTTGCTGACGCTACGTGGCAAAGCCTGTCTTGAGAAAGCCGATGTTGTGTTGTACGACCATCTGGCCAATCCGGCGTTGCTGGATTACGTCTCCCCGGAGGCGGAGCGGATTTACGTGGGACGACGCGGGTGTGGGATCTATCGGCCTCAGGATGAAATCAATCAATTGATGCTGGAGAAGGTTCGTGAAGGGAAGTGTGTGGTCCGGTTGAAAGGTGGAGATCCGTTCGTGTTTGGGCGGGGCGGGGAAGAAGCCGAGTGGATCGTTGAACACCGGATTCCCTTTGAAGTGGTTCCGGGCGTGACCTCGGCGACCGCGGTGCCGGCGTATGCGGGTATTCCCGTCACGCATCGCACCCTGGCCTCGACCGTGGCCTTTATCACGGGCCACGAAGATCCGGACAAGGACGAGACGGCATTGGAGTGGCCGCGCTTCGCTGCCGCAGATGGAACTCTGGTGTTTTTGATGGGTGTCAAGAATTTACCCATGATCGTGTCCCGGTTGATTGAAGAAGGAAAAGCCGCGGATACTCCCGTGGCGCTGGTCCGGTGGGGAACTTATGCCAAGCAACACACGGTGGTCGGAACGTTGCGGGACATTGTGGATCGTGCGAAAGCGGCTGATATTCGCCCTCCCACGGTCGTGGTGGTTGGGGAAGTCGTCCGGTTGCGGGAGCAACTCAATTGGTTTGAGACGCAACCGTTATTCGGGAAGCGCGTGCTGGTGACACGCGCCAAAGACCAGGCGTCGGAATTGTCGGAGCTGATTAGAGCGCAGGGCGGGGAACCGATTGAATGTCCGGCCATCGACTTCGTCCCACCGGACGATTGGGCGGAAGTCGATGAAGCCATCGAGCAGCTTGCCACCTATCAGTGGCTTGTGTTGACCAGCGTCAATGGGGTAAAGGCATTTATGCAACGCCTCTGGTATCATGGGCGTGACGCCCGGGCGTTGGCGGGGTTGCAGGTCTGTTGCATCGGTCCCCGAACGGCCGAGGAGGTGAAACGATTCGGTATCGAGGCCGATCTGGTGCCGGACACGTTCCAGGCCGAAGGGGTGATCGACGGGCTGAAGCGGGCCGGCGTGTCCGGCCAGCGGGTGTTGCTTGCCCGGGCCGCACAAGCTCGTGAGATTTTGCCGGAGGAGTTGGAACGCTCCGGCGCGGTCGTGCGTGTCGTGAAGGTCTACAGGACCGTGGTGCCGGCGATTGAACGGGATCGCGTTCAGCAACTGTTTCGTGACCATTTGATCGACGTGGTCACGTTTGCCAGTTCGTCTACCGTTCGCAATTTTTTTCAACTGTTTGACGAAGCGCATGACTTGAAACAACGCTTAAATGGGACGATTATTGCGAGCATCGGGCCGATTACGGCCGACACCATTCGGGAAATGGGGTTGGACGTTCACGTCATGGCGGCCCGGAATACGATTCCGGCGTTGGTTCAGTCGCTGGTCGACTACGTCCGGCACGAGGTGCCTTCTTAACGGCGCATGAATGGTCAAAAGGCCCTGACTTCCCGGCGGATGGGGCATTTTTTGTATAATGAGGCGTGATAATCCAAGGAGAATTTTATGGTTCCAGTGAAATCGTTTATGGTCCCCGCTGAAAAATTTATTACCGTTGATCGTGACACCAGTGTCCGGAAAGCGGCAGAAATCATGAAGGATAGTGGTATCGGCAGTGTGTTCGTCACCCGGGATAAGGAGATCATCGGGGTTCTGACCGACACGGATCTCGTCCGGCGGTTAGTGGCGGCGGGATTGGATCCGGATCGGACGACCGTCGAGCAAATCATGTCGGCGCCGGTGTTGAAAATTGATGAGAACAAGACGTTGTTGGATGCCAATGACCTGATGGCCAAGGAGCACGTCCGGCATTTGGGAGTCTCGAAAGGCGGGGAGCTTGTCGGGATGATCTCCGTGCGGGATCTGGTGGTGTTCTTGACGAATCTCCCCAGGAAATAATTTGGGAACCTCTGCTTTACGGCACTATCGGGCGCATGGCGGCGTTGTGTCCTCGCTCAACCCTCGCCTATCTAATAAGTGATGGGATTTCCTCGTCAACGAATGCGGCGCTTGCGTGAATCCGAGCCTCTTCGCCGGATGGTGCGCGAAACCGCGCTGTCGCCGAGCAACCTGATTTATCCCCTATTCGTCAGGGAAGGAGCGGATCAACAGGAACCCATTCAGTCGATGCCGGGTCAATTCCGGTGGTCCATCGATCGTCTGATCAAGGAAGCCACCGACGCGCACCTGCTGGGCATTCCGGCGGTCATGCTCTTCGGGATCCCCGATCACAAGGATGAACGCGGGTCTTCCGGTTATGATCAGGACGGGATCGTGCAACGGGCCGTCCGCGCGCTCAAGGAGCATGTGCCGGGTCTTTTTGTGGTGACGGACGTCTGTATCGACGAATATACGTCCCATGGCCATTGCGGCATCGTGAAAGACGGGCGCATCCTGAACGATGAAACCCTTGACTGTTTGCGCCTGATGGCAAAAACCCATGCAGTGGCCGGGGCTGACATGGTGGCGCCGTCCGACATGATGGACGGGCGGGTCGCGGCGGTCCGCGACGAATTGGATCAGGGGGGATTCACGCACCTTCCCATCATGTCCTATGCCGCCAAGTATGCGTCCTGCCTGTATGCGCCGTTCAGGGAGGCGGCTTCTTCCAGCCCCGCATTCGGTGACCGGTGCTCGTATCAAATGGATCCCGCCAATGCGCGTGAAGCCGTCCGTGAAGTGCGGGCCGACGTGGAAGAGGGTGCAGACGTGGTCATGGTCAAACCGGCGCTGGCGTACCTGGATATTATTGCGCGAACGCGGGCCGAGGTGGACGTACCCGTGGCGGCGTTTCAAGTCAGCGGCGAATACAGCATGATCAAGGCTGCAGCCCAACAGGGATGGCTGGACGAATCCAAAGCGACGTTGGAAACGCTGTTGTCCATCAAACGTGCCGGTGCCGATCTCATCCTGACGTATTTTGCCAAGGATGCCGCCAAGTTCTTGAATGCCGCCACCCCATGAAGGTTTCGCACGGGCTTCCAGAGCCTCCTTTGTCGTCCAATCCGGTTCTGACCATCGGCAATTTTGACGGGCAGCACGTCGGACATCGAGAATTGCTGGCTACCGTCGTTCAATGTGCTCGTGAACGACGGGGTACGCCGATGGTGTTGACCTTTGATCCCCATCCGGTGTTGGTGTTGAGTCCCGGAACCACCTTTCAATTCTTGACGTCCCCTTCGGAAAAGTTGGCTTGGTTCGAGGCGCAGGGCGTCGAGCATCTCGTGGTGTTGCCTTTCACCCAAGAGTTTGCCGCTTTGAGCCCACGGGAGTTTGTGTGGTCGATCCTCAAGGATGGGCTGGGCGTCAAAGATCTGTTCGTAGGGGAGCATTTTGTCTTCGGCAAGAACCGGGCGGGCAACACGGATACCCTGCGGGAGTTGGCCGGACAAGCCGGGTTCCGGGTTCATCTCCTCAAACCCGTGAGTTCCCGGGAAGCGATCGTGAGCTCGACACGTATTCGCCAGTTTGTCCGGGCAGGGAAGATGGAACAGGCGATGCAATGTCTGGGACGTCCGTATTCCCTGAAAGGCACGGTGATTGAAGGCGAACGTCGCGGGCAGGGGTTGGGCTATCGCACGGCCAATCTTCGGCCTGACAAAGACCGGGTTCTTCCGCCCGATGGGGTGTATGCCACAAAGATGGTGTGGCAGGAGGCGGCCTCTCCCGCGGTGAGTTACATCGGGACACGTCCCACGTTCGGAGAGGGCGAACGATTACTGGAAGTGCATGTTCTGGATGGCGCCTGTGAACTGTATGGACAAGCCATTGAAGTTCAATTCTTACAATACATTCGAGGCGATGAACGGTTTGACGATTCCGGGCAGCTTGCCGAACGAATCGCTCAGGACGTTCAGCAGACCAGGCGCGTGTTTGCCGCATAAATCGAACAGTCCATCAATCACTGCCGGTGGCGATCATGCCCGCTCTGTCGGCTTTTGAACACAAACTCTTGAAACACGTCAGGCAACTCGGCCTCTTGTCTCCCGGAGACCGGGTCGTGGTGGCCGTGTCCGGAGGGGCGGATTCCGTTGCTCTCTTGCAGGTGCTGTCTGCCTGGCGGGATCACCTGGATCTGACGTTGGCCGTCGCCCACGTTGATCATGGGTTGCGTGGAAAGGAGTCCCTGGAGGATGCGACGTTTGTCGAGCAACTCGCCGGGCAGTTGGGCCTTCCTTTTTTCTTGAAACAGCTCAATCTGAAATCGATTCTCGGAAAACGAAAAGGGGAGTCGGTCCAGGCCGTAGCACGGGAGAAGAGATACACCCAGTTGCAGGCCGTCACCCGGGAATGGGGCGGCACCAAAGTCGCGGTCGGGCATACGCAGGACGACCAGGCGGAAACCGTGCTGCTGTCGATGCTTCGCGGGGCCGGGCTTGCCGGGCTATCGGGCATGCCGTCTCAACGGGAACCATGCGTCATCCGGCCGTTCTTGACGGTGAGCCGGCCTGAAATCTTGTCGTACCTTGATGAGAAACGCTGTGAGTTCCGCGTCGATTCGAGTAATGACAACCCGAAATACACCAGAAACCGCCTTCGCCGCGAATTGATTCCCCTGCTGAAAACGTTCAATCCCAACATCGTCAGCGTCCTGTCCCGGCAGGCCGTCATCCTGCGAGAGGAACATCAGTATCTGGATGAGGCGGCAAAGGCCGCGCTGGAATCGGTGGAGGTCAGCCGCACGAAGGATCGCGTCGTATGGAGCCGTTCGCGTCTTTTGACCTTTCCCGTCTCCCTTCAAAGAAGAATGATCCTGTTGATGGTGGGAACGTTGTGGGTCAAGCCGAGTCCGCTTGGGTTCGAGACCGTGGAGACGCTGTTACAGCACGTCGTTCACGGAACATCGGGTTCATCCGGTTGTTTTGCCGGTTTGGAGGCCGTGAGGCAATACGACCGGGTGACGTTCGTGAAAGCAGGCCGGAACACTCGCCTGCAACACGGATGGTCCTGTGTCTGGCCTTTCCCGGGGTCGGTCCGTTGGCCGGTCACGGGTCAGACGATTGTAGGAAGAATCACGGTGACGAAGACGATCCCGTCCCGGCGGAATGATTCCGTGGCCTACCTGGATGCGGATCGATTCAGTCACGAGTTGGTCGTTCGATCCTGGAAGCCCGGGGACTACTTTTTCCCTTATGGAATGGGAGGACGACGAAAGAAGCTTCAGGATTTTTTCTCTGATGCAAAAATTTATCAAGCTGATCGAAGCGCCGTGCCTCTCGTGGTGGCGCCTGAAGGGATTCTGTGGGTCGGGGGGTATCGGTCCGACCATCGGTTTCGAGTGACCGAGGAAACCAGGCGCGTTGCCGTTGTCCGGATTCGTGCAGCCGGAAGAAAGGCGTGAGGAAGACCAAGTTCACCGCCTTAACGTCCCATCCAGTGAGGGCTTACGTAAAGGGCAGTAGGTTGCAGATGCTCGATCCTCATGGTAGTATTTCTGATGTTATCGCAACGATTTCGGTTTGCCCGGGAAGGTTGAGAAAGAGAAGGAACGCATTTTCATGAATTCTCGCGTTAAAAATTTGCTGTTTTGGGTGGTGGTCGGGCTGTTCATGATCCTGTTGTTCAACCTGTTCACCGTGCCGTCCCAGCCGCCCGAAGAGGAAGTGATCTTCAGTGACTTCATGGCCCACCTCGAGCGGGGAGAGATTTCCAAGGTCACCATGAAGGACAGCCATATCAGTGCGATTTTAAAGGATGGCAACCGGATTCGGACCTATACCGTTGAATATCCGGATCTGGTCAAGGCCCTGAGAGAGCAGTCGGTACAGATCGAAGCCAAGCCGCCCGATGAAAGTCCCTGGTATATCACGTTTCTCGTGACGTGGGGACCGTTTATTCTGTTCCTGGGATTATGGTTTTTCCTCATGCGGCAAATGCAGATCGGCGGCAATCGGGCCCTTTCGTTCGGGAAAAGTCGAGCGCGTCTCCTGACCGAGGAAAAGAAAAAGGTGACCTTTGCCGACGTGGCCGGCGTGGAAGAGGCCAAGGAAGAAGTCGTTGAAATCATTGAATTTTTGAAAGATCCGCAAAAATTTCAAAAACTCGGTGGGCGCATCCCCAAAGGGGTGTTGATCGTCGGCCCTCCGGGAACGGGAAAGACTCTGTTGGCGAAAGCCATTGCCGGAGAAGCGGGAGTCCCGTTTTTCAGCATCAGCGGGTCCGATTTTGTGGAAATGTTCGTGGGCGTGGGCGCGTCCCGCGTGCGTGACCTCTTTGAACAGGGGAAGAAGCATGCACCCTGTATCATTTTCATTGACGAAATCGATGCCGTCGGCCGGTTGCGCGGCGCGGGCCTGGGTGGCGGTCACGATGAGCGGGAACAGACCTTGAACCAATTACTCGTGGAGATGGATGGATTCGACACGACGGAAGGCGTGATTCTCGTCGCCGCGACGAACCGTCCCGACGTCCTCGATCCTGCCTTGTTGCGGCCAGGCCGGTTCGATCGACAGGTGGTGGTCAATCGTCCCGACGTGCGGGGTCGCGTGGAAATTCTCAAGGTCCACACGAAGAAGGTGCCAGTGGCGTCAGACGTGAACCTCGAGCAAATTGCCAGGGGGACGCCCGGTTTTTCAGGGGCTGATTTGGAAAATCTCGTCAACGAGGCGGCGCTCTGGGCTGCGCGACTGGACAAGAAGTTGGTGGAACTCGTCGATTTTGAAAATGCCAAAGATAAAGTCATGATGGGGGCCGAGCGCAAGAGTCTGGTTCTGAGCGAAGACGAAAAGCGCACCACGGCGTATCATGAGGCGGGTCACGCCCTCATGGCCAAGTTATTGCCGGGCGCCGACCCGGTCCACAAAGTGACGATCATTCCCAGGGGGCGTGCGATGGGCATGACCATGCAGCTTCCCATCGATGACCGGCACAGCTATTCCGAGGATTTCTTGTATAACACCCTGTCAATTTTGCTGGGTGGCCGCGTGGCCGAAGAGTTGATTTTGAAAAACGTCACCACCGGTGCGGGAAACGACATTGAACGGGCCACCGAACTTGCCAGGAAAATGGTGTGTGAATGGGGCATGAGCGACAAATTGGGACCGTTGACTTTCGGCAAAAAAGATGAGGAGATTTTCCTGGGTCGGGAGATCACGGCACGTCGGGACTTCAGTGAGCAAGTGGCTTTGGAAATCGACCATGAAGTCAAACGGTTGATCGTGGAAGCCTACGAGCGGACGAAGCGCATGCTCACGGAACATATTCATACCCTTCGGGCTTTGGCCGAAGCCCTTCTTGAGAAGGAAGTCCTGGATTCCTTGGAAATCGATCAGATCATCAATCGCGGGACCATCGTACGAGAGCCGGCGCAAGTGTGACGGCATCCTGCTTTTGATACACCCCATCCCTGCCTTCTTTGGGTATTCGCGTTCTTCTTCTCACCGGCAGTCGATTTTTAGGCGTTACCGGCCTTCATCGTGAATGACCCTTGCCCGGTGTTGACCGGGCCCTTCCTCGAATCGGAGTTTTCCCCATGGATGAAATCCGCTCCGCGTACCTGCAAGCCTGCCACGTCAGGATTCCCTGTTCCCGTCACGTCCTGGTGATGGGCATACTGAACGTGACCCCGGATTCTTTTTCCGACGGCGGGCACTTTCTCGATCCTCAACGCGCCCTGGCTCATGTTGAACGGATGGTGAGTGAAGGGGCCGATCTGGTAGACATCGGTGCCGAATCGACGCGTCCCGGTTCACAGGCTATTGATGAACAAGAGGAAATTCGTCGATTGAAGCCGGTCATGGAGGCCATCGGAAAACGAGCGACGGTTCCACTCTCCATCGACACTCGGAAAGCCGGGGTCGCCGAACGGGCGATCGACTGGGGCGCAGTGATCATCAACGATATCAGCGCGTTGGAGCATGATTCCCGGATGGGTGGCGTGGTTGCACGGACCAAAGCAGGGCTGGTCCTGATGCATATGCGAGGTACGCCCCAGACGATGCAGCAGCATTGCCAATACGACAACGTGGTCGAGGATGTACGCGATTATTTGGGAAGTCGCATGGACCATGCCGAGGAAATCGGGATCGCTCGCGAGCACATGTTGATCGATCCGGGGATCGGGTTTGCAAAAAACGAACAACAGAATCTATCCTTACTGAAAGGCCTCGGCTCATTGCAGCAGTTGGGTCGTCCCGTTCTGATCGGCGTGTCGAATAAATCCTTCATCGGGACGGTCACCGGTCAACCCGTGGCGCAACGCATCATGGGAACTGCCGCGGCCGTGGCGGCCGCGGTGTTGGGTGGAGCCAGGATCATTCGCGTGCATGACGTCGGGTCGATCCGGGAGGTGGTGCGAATGTCGGAAGCTATTGCCCAGACTTGAAAGGAGACATTGTGTCAGGAGGTCAAGTGCGGAAATTATTCGGAACCGACGGGGTACGGGGCGTTGCCAACCTGGAGCCTATGAACAGTGAAACGGTGCTGAAGTTGGGTAGGGCCGTGGCCTACGTGTTCAAGGGACGGGCAGGGCACCATCAAATCGTGATCGGCAAAGACACCCGGCTGTCCGGCTACATGTTGGAATCGGCACTGATCTCCGGCATTTGTTCCATGGGGGTCGACGTCTTGCTGGTCGGGCCGATGCCTTCGCCGGGCGTGGCCTTTTTGACGCGCAGCCTCCGAGCCGACGCGGGGGTGATGATTTCCGCCTCCCACAATCCCTACCAGGATAACGGGATCAAGTTTTTTTCACACGACGGCTTCAAACTTCCCGATGAACTGGAATCACGCATTGAAGAATTGATCGTGACGAACGAGATCGAACATCTTCGTCCCACGGCCGATGAAATCGGCAAGGCGTTTCGCATTGACGATGCCGAAGGACGCTATATCGAATTCGTGAAACGGTCCCTGCCGCGCGAAATGGATTATCAGGGGATGAAGGTGGTCATCGACTGTGCCCATGGCGCCGCGTATTCGGTCTTTCCCAAGGTCGTACGGGAATTGGGTGCCGACGTGTCCGTCATCGGAGACGAACCGGACGGCACAAACATCAACGCGGGGTATGGAGCCCTCTACCCGGAGCGACTGCAGGAGGCCGTTCGTGCGCGTCGAGGCGACGTGGGGATTGCCTTGGACGGCGACGCGGACCGGGCCGTGTTTGTGAACGAAGAGGGTGGCGTGGTGCATGGCGATCAGGCCCTGGCCGCCTTTGCTTTGGATTTGCAGCGACGCGGCGGGCTCAATCGCGATACCGTCGTCGGAACGGTCATGACGAATTTCGGGTTTGAATTGGCCATGCAAAAGAACGGAATCAATCTGATCCGGACCCCCGTTGGCGACCGGTCCATCTTGGAACGCATGTTGGCCGAGGGCTATAACCTGGGAGGAGAACAATCGGGACACGTCATTTTTCTCGACTATAATACGACCGGAGACGGTCTGATTTCCGGCCTGCAAATGCTCAAGTTGGTCAAGCGGTCCGGTTCTCCTCTCTCGGAGCTGACCCGGTGTATCGAGACCGTTCCGCAAGTTTTGTTGGGGGTGAAAGTGAACCGGAAACCCGACCTGGGCTCTCTCCCCGAGTTGCGGGAAGCGATTCGATCCGGTGAAGAACGGTTGAATGGGACGGGACGGATTCTGGTGCGGTATTCCGGAACCGAGCCGTTGGTCCGGGTCATGGTTGAGGGCCGGGATGATTCGCAGATCAAAGCCGTCGCGGAAGACTTGGCTGGCGTGGTCAAGGCCGTAATCGGATAAGGAACCTCTGATTTAATGCACTATCGGGCGCAGGGCTGCGTTGTGTCCTCGCTCAACCCTCACCTATCTCTCTGATAAGCCTCGGGTTTCGCTCCGGGACGCCTTGTCCTGCATCCCGCAATCACAATAAATCAGAGGTTCCATAATTCGCAGGCAACGCGCGTCAAAGAATGGGATGTTCGTTCATGAATGCGAGAAGGCATTCTCTCTAATATTGACCCTTTGATCCAAATTGCCGTAAATTAACAGGGTGCCTTTCTAGCGTATTTCTCTCCGGCATTATTGCCTTCCTCGTGGGACTCCTGCTCGGGTCCTGGCTTTTCTTTCTTCCAATCACGATTCTGATCCTGCTGGTCTCCGTCGCCGGCGCGTTGTCCTGGTTTGAGAAGACGGCGCATTTCTCCAAGAGACAGGGACTCATCCTATATGCTTGTATCCTGACCGGCTTGGGATATTGGTTGCTGGACGCGAGAACGGATCAAGGGGTTGATCTGCCGTTTCAAACCGGCCGGCAAGAGGTGGCGCTTTCCGGCGTCGTGACGGCACCGGTCGAGCATGGTCCGGGCCGAATGACGATGATCGTGGCTGTGGAATCCGTCCAACAGGACGGCGCGAGCCGTGAAGTCCGTGGGAATCTGCGCTTGACGTGGCGTCCGTGTAAGCCGGGTCACGAGTGTGAACCGGAGACGGATATATTTCGGGGCGACAGGATCACGGTCCGTGCTCGCATTCGCCGGCCTTTCGGTACACGGAATCCCGGCGGATTCGACTACGGCGCCTACCTCAGGGATCGCGGGATTCACGCGGTCGCGACCGTCAGAGGGCCTCAGAGAATACAGCTGCAACCTCCCGGCATCTTCGATTTGAGTGAATGGATATGGTCGCAGGTTGATCGTGGGAGAAATCAGGTGCGCCAAGCTGCCATTGCAACGCTCCAACAGCCGGCCCGCGGTTTGTTTCTGGGCATGATCGTCGGAGAGCAGAACGATATTCCCCCGGACGTGCGTGACGATTTCATGACGACGGGGACGGTCCACATCATTTCCATATCAGGTTCACATTTGGGATTGCTGGCCTTTGTCTCGTTCCTGGGCGTGAGGGGGCTCACTCGCCGCATGCCGGTCCGGTGGCTGGAAAGACTCTCGTGTATCCTGACTCCCAGGCAACTTGCGGTGCTGGTCACCGTCCCCATGGTCCTGTTTTATACGCTGTTGTCCGGCGCCCACGTTGCGACCGTTCGATCGCTGCTGATGATCCTGTTGTATCTCTTCGCGGTGTGGATCGGTTATGAGCGACGGATTCTCATTGCATTGGCTATCGCCGCGTTGGGTACGACACTGGCCGATCCCGGGGCGCTGTACGCTCTGTCTTTTCAACTCTCGTATATTTCCGTCCTGGCTATTGCCCTGGTCTTTCAATGGAGTCCGAGCGACGACGACGAAGGCGAGATCCCGCAGGCCTTCACGGACAAAGTAAAACATTGGGGAAAACAGTATGCGTTGATGACCCTTGCCGCCACCGTGGGGACCGTGCCGCTCGTGGCGTACTATTTCAATCAGGTGGCGTGGTTGGGCCTCTTTGCCAATGCGGTTGTCGTACCGTTCGTCGGCATGCTGGTCGTGCCGTTGGGACTCGGTGCGTCGCTGCTCGTCTTGTTCGGCGGGCTGGAGCACTTGCCTTTCGGCTGGATTCATCAGGAACTCATGGACGGCTTGACATCCGTTGTCGGCATGCTGGCCATGATTCCCGGTGCCGAATGGCACGTGGCGTCGCCGTCGGTCCTATCCATAGCAGGCTTCTATCTGTGTCTCGCGATAGCGTTGCTTAGCCGGAAAAGGACGGTGCAGGGCCTCAGCGTGAGTGCGCTGATCTTCTGCCTGGTGTGGTGGGCGTGGTCGCCGCGACACGTGTTTGAGGATGATGCGCTGCGCGTGACGTTTCTGGACGTGGGGCAAGGCGACGCCACGGTGATCGAACTTCCCGGCGGCGACACGATTCTGGTTGACGGCGGGGCCGCCTATGAACGGTGGGACATCGGCCGCATGGTGGTGGGACCGTATTTGTGGGATCGAGGCATCAGGCGGTTGACTCACGTGATTGCCACTCATCCGCAATTGGATCACGTGGGCGGGCTTGTTTGGATCATCGACAACTTCGAGGTCGATCACTATTGGAGTAACGGGATTCGGCGAGCGACCCCCTTTTATCAACGCCTCCAAAAGACGATTGCGAAACAGGGACTCGTTGAACGTGTTGCCCTGGAAGGAGAAACGTTGGAGCAGGAATGGCCCTGTCGGTTCATATCGCTGAACCCGCCGTTGCCGGAAGATGACGCCACGTTGAACGATTCTCGAGGATCGGAATTGAACAATCTCTCCGTGGTTCTGAGTCTGACTTGCGGCGAGCACTCCATTCTGTTGACGGCTGATGCGGAAATCGAAGCCTTGGCCAGATTGACCGGCCATCCGTTGGTGGAGTCAGCGATCCTGGTCAAGATTCCGCATCATGGAGCCAAGAGTTCACTGAATCGACAATGGATTCAACAACTGAACGCGGAGATCTCGGTGGTGTCCGCGGGTCGGGGAAATCGTTACGGGCATCCCGCCGAGGATGTGTTGCAGGCGTACGGGCATATGACCATCTACCGAACTGATGCCCACGGCGCGATCGTGTTTTCCGCGAAGCCGGATGCCGGAGAATTTCGGGTCTGTCGCACGACGGATCGTCACCCCGTTCCTCTGGAACTGAGCGATTATTCGCTGACACGCGAATGGGAAAATTTGTCCCGCTTGTGGGAGGTCTGGGTGCGCAACGTGTAATGGTTCGGAGACATAGAGAAGCGGCTTGGTCGTCGTTACTGAGCCTGCATGCTCTCGAAGACAGGTTGGGGCTTGGGCAGGGGTTCCCATCCGAGGATCGTCAGAGAGTCCTCGACGTAATCTGTGGTGCGGATGCCGTTCAGGACGCAGGTCACACCGGGGGTGCTGGTCAAACACCACAGCGCCTTTCGTGATAATGGCTCTCCGTGTTTCTCTTTCGGAAGAAATCCATCGAGCGTTGCGGTGACGGATTGCAGGTGTCGCTCACTCTTCTTTGCCGCTTCCTGCCGTATGATTTTGAGTAAGAGCAGAAACTTGGACACGTAGCGGGTTTGCCAATTTTCCCAGTCTGTGGCTTTGTCCTGGTTCATGTGCCTGGTGGTTACCTGAAGCGCCTGATTGATATGTGGCGCAATCATCTGTGACTCGATCTGATCCCAATGCTCCAGGTTGTGAATTTGGGACCGGAGGCGGCCGAGTTCATCCGCCAGGGAAAAGAAGTCTTTGGGTTCCAGTCCTTTTCCCGAATAGGGGATCAGGGCTGCAAAGTCTTTGCGAAACGTGTCTTCCAACGCCAGGACGGCCTGGTGTTGCGTCTCAAAGGGCGTTTCCACCGGCTCATATCGCGGAGCGGCCAATCGTATCATTCCCCGCCGGTCGGCGGGTATGGCATTGAGCGGCCTGTTGACGAGCACGGCGACCCGATGTTCCCGGGCAAACTCCAGCACGGTGTTTTCCTGTCCGGTATTGGGTATGAGCAAGGCTCCCGACTCGAAGAGGTTCATGGGCAATTGCAGCACTCGAAACCCATGGTGGGATTTGCCGGTCTGTTGCGCCGCCCGTTGGGCGGCTTCGAGCATGCGGGACAGCGAGGTCGCTTCCGGGTCTTCGGGGCGGGCCGTACTTGTGTTGGAGGAGACGCCGTAGTATTGGATGCGGCCTGAGTCGATCTGTTGCTCCAAATAGACAAACGCCTGCTCGAGGCGCCGGTAAAATTCGGTCCGCAATTCATCCAGGGTGGAGGCGTCGACGGTCAGCTTTCGTTGTTTCGCGTCGGAGAGGAAATATTCGGGGTTGTGTAAAAGGCAGACATCCAGCGTGGCGAGTCCGAAGCGGTCGAGTGAGCCCGTGAGTTGATCCTCGAGAAACTCGGGGTGGAGGCAATGCCAGATGTCTTCCCCGTATTTGACCATGTCGGGATAGGCACGCCCAGCCTTTTCTCTGGATTTGGCGTGTTGCAGATTTTTCCCTTGCACATAGCCGATTTTTGAAACCACGATCACGTTGTCGCGAGTTATTTCTTGTTGAGAAATCAACTCCTGGAGGACGCTTCCCACCAGGCGTTCGCTGTCGCCGTCCGCATAGTTCGTGGAGGTATCGATGAGGTTGCAGCCTTCCCGAATGGCTTTCAGCAGTGCCGCCCGATGGCCTTCCTGGTCGATCCCGGTTCTGTAGCCGCCGAACCCGATCCGGGAATTGGTCAGACCCGTGGCACCCAGGGTCGTATAGCCGTGAGCCGCAGGGCCGGATGACCGTGCCAGGATCCGCGACACGTAGGCGGCGGTGCCTTGAACGGTGGCCGTCCCCGGTACACCTTGAGAGGCCAGCGTGCGTGATGTCGAATCCTCTTGAGGCGTCTCGGTCAATGCCTGTGCCGCGTTTTCCGGATCGGTGAGGGGGGCCTGACAGGCATAGTTTCGACACACGTATAAGGCTGCTTGTCCCTCCACGAGACCCTTGCCTTTGAGAAGTGGATGTTGCGACTCGAGAGCATCGGGGTTGCCATGGGCGATGATGCGATGGGGAACGAAGTGGCGGGCCACCTCATCGAGCAACCGGTCGTGCCTTTCGTCGCTCGGTGACCCGATGAAAGCCAATTCCACAGGACCGTTCAACAGAAACTCCGCGGCCATGATGGTCTTGGCGAACCCCCTGGGTATGCGACTGATCTGTTGGCCGTAGGCGCGAACGGCCTGCGTGGCGGCGTCCCGCAAATCTTCACGATCCTCGTGGAACGAGAGGCGGGCCAAAGCCATGGCCGACACGGCGTTGCCGCTCGGCGTGGCGCCGTCCGGTCCTTCACGTCCTCGGAGGATGAGGACTTCGTGGTCATTGGCCGTGGTAAAAAACCCCCCGTGCTCCTTATCCAGGAAATCGCGCAACAGGCGTTCGCCCAATCGAACGGCTTCTCTGAGGTATCGTTCTTCGCCGCCGGCCTCGTAGACGTCGATGAGGGCTTCCACGATATAGGCGTAGTCCTCCAGGTACGCATTGAGGTGGGCTTTGCCTGTCCGATAGGTGCGGTACAGACCTCCGTCTGGACGGGAGAGGGTGCTGAGCAGAAAATCCGCGGCGCGACACGCGGCTTCCAGATAGGGAGCATGTCTCAGGACCCTTGCCGCCTCGGCCAGGGCGCTGATCATCATCCCGTTCCAGGCCGTGATGATTTTGTCGTCCAACCCCGGGGGCACGCGTTTCAGGCGCGCCTCATAGATGAGCGGTTTGACCCGGTTGATCGTCTCTCGAAGCTCTTCCGGGGAACAGGACAGTTTCTCCGCCACGCGTTCGAGTGTGTGGGGGGTATTGGGAATGCTGCGGTGCTCCCAATTCCCGTCAGCGGTAATATCGTAATACGCGCAGAACCAAACCGCGTCCTGCTCCGATGGGACAATCTCCCGGATTTGTTCGGGGTCCCACACGAAGAACTTGCCTTCGACGCCCTCCGAGTCTGCGTCCGTGGCGGAATAAAAGCCACCCTCGGGTGAGGTCATTTCCAGCAGGATATAATCCAGAATTTCGCAGGTGACGCGTTTGTAATCGAGGTTGCCGGTGACCTGAAACGCTTCGAGATACGTCTTCGCGAGCAAGGCATTGTCGTAGAGCATTTTTTCAAAGTGTGGAACCAGCCAGCGTTCATCAGTGGAATACCGGGCGAACCCGCCCCCGACGTGGTCGTACATGCCTCCGGCGGCCATGGCATCCAGGGTTTTACACACCATATGCAGGACGTGGTCCGTCCCGGTTCGGTGGTATTGCCGGAGGAGAAATGCCAGCCCGGTGGCCGGTGGGAACTTGGGGGCCTGGCCGAACCCGCCATAGATCGAATCGAAGTCCGCTGAAAATTGCTCGACCGCGGAGTCAAGCTCCTGTTGTCCGACGGTCGTGGGGGCGGGGACGCGCATGGCCGTTTGCAGCCGGTCGGTGAAACGCGCGGCGCTGTCGGCAATGGCGGGGCGGTCACGTTCCCAGCCTTCGGCGATCTTTTTGAGGACCGTGCCAAAGCCGGGCCTGCCCCATTTGTCGGTCGGCGGAAAATACGTGCCGGCGAAGATCGGTTGTTGATCCGGCGTGAGAAACACCGTCATGGGCCAACCGCCGTTTCCCTGATTCATGGCGATGGTGGCCTGCATGTAGATTTCATCGAGATCCGGGCGTTCTTCCCGGTCAACCTTGACGCAGACATAATGGCGATTCATGAGGGTAGCGATCTCGTCGTTCTCGAACGATTCCCGCTCCATCACGTGGCACCAGTGACAGGCGGAATACCCGATAGACAGGAGCAGGGGTTTATCCTGTTCCTTGGCAAGTTGGAGTGCTTCCGGGCCCCAGGGATACCAATCCACCGGGTTGTGGGCATGTTGAAGGAGATAGGGGCTGGTTTCGTGAATGAGGCGGTTCGGAGATCTGGTCGGGTGAGGATCAGACATGCAATCGACAGTAGCACCGGGCAAAAATGCGGGTCAACTTGAGCCTCTTGATCCTTGTTCTTAAAAACCTTTTCGCTGGTTTGATAAGACGTTGAGAATCCGAATCGGCGAAGTTGAGAAAGAGAATCATTTATAGGTATAGATACCTAGTATTTTCTATTGACATCGTCAAAGAAGGGGAGTAATTTGAAAACAAGTTGAGAATCGAAATTCAAGAGTTTTCATGATTCCAGGATGAGAGAGCATTACTAACAAATACAGGCCGAACTCAAAGAAAGGGGACTGAAATGAAAGCCAAACAAGGAGTCGTTGACCTTCTCAACAAGCTGTTGACCGAAGAATTGACGGTCATCAATCAATATTTTTTGCACGCCAAAATGTGCAAGAACTGGGGATATGAAAATTTGCATCATCACGTGTTGGATCGCAGCTACGGGGAAATGAAGGATGCGAAACACGTGATCGATCACATTCTGTTTCTGGAAGGGCTGCCCAACATGCAACGGCTCGGAACCGTCAAGATCGGAGAAACCGTCCCGGAACAGTTGAAAGCAGACCTGGACAAGGAAAAAGCCATGGTCAAGTTGCTCACCGAAGGCATCCAGCATTGTACGAAGGTCGGCGATTTTTCAACGCGTCACATGCTGGAAGACATGGTGAAAGATGAAGAAGAACACATCGATTGGATCGAAACGCAGTTGGAAAGCATCAAGCAAGTCGGGCTGCAAAATTACCTGAGCGAACAGCTTCACGAAGAAGGCAGTTAATCAATCGCTCGATTGGTCCAAGCCTTGAAGGGGAAAAGCCGGATTTGGGCTTTTCCTTTTCAAGGCTTTTTTGTTATGTAATAAGGCAACAACGATCGTTGCTGCCTACTGTAACGGAGCAGGTATATGGCTTTGACCCATTCGACCATGTTGGCGTTGGGAACCACGATTCCTGATTTTGAATTACCTGACGTGGTGTCGGGCGAAATAGTCCGTCCCGGCCAATTTGCCGGACAACACGGTTTGCTGGTGATGTTCATTTGCCGGCATTGTCCCTATGTTATCCACGTGCAGCAGGAACTGGGCCGGCTTGGACGGGATTATGCAGGGCAATCGCTTGGCGTGATCGCGATCAGCAGTAACGACGTAGACAACTATCCTGATGACCATCCGGATCGTTTGCGCGCCATGGCCCGGGAACTCGAATTTACGTTCCCTTACTGTTACGACGAAAGCCAGGACGTGGCCAAGGCTTTCACCGCGGCCTGTACACCGGATTTCTTTTTATTCGACAAGGCGCGGAAGTTGGTCTACCGGGGGCAGTTGGATGACAGTCGTCCGGGGAACGGCAAGCCGGTGACGGGAAAAGATTTGCGCGCGGCGATCGACGCTGTCCTGGCGGATCAACCCTTGAGCGGGGATCAACGCCCCAGTGCCGGGTGCAACATCAAGTGGAAGCCGTGATGGGTTCTATCTCGTAGGGAACAACGATCGTTGTTCCGTCTTGTAGGGACGACCCCCCGTGGTTGTCCTCATTGATCTCATCGTCTCCAGGCAAACAGTTTCTCGAGGAATCGTTTCTTGCTTTCGGTGAGGGTGGTTTTTCTCCAGGCATTGGCCACTTTTTTGATGACTTCGGCCTGGGTGGGGTAGGGGTGGATCGTGCTGGTGATCGTGCCCAAGCCGAGTCCCCCTTTCATGGCTAACGTGAATTCGCTGATCATGTCACCCGCATGCGCCGCGACGATCGTCGCGCCCACGATGACGTCGGTGCCTTTCTTGACGTGCACGCGAGCAAAGCCGTGATCCTCCCCGTCCAGAACCGCACGGTCGACTTCATCGAGTTTGAACGTAAACGTATCCACCTCGATGCCCTTGTTTTGGGCTTCGGCCTCGTAGAGCCCGACGTGCGCGATCTCCGGATCCGTATAGGTCGCCCAGGGGATAATGAGCGAATCCGTCTTGGCGTACCCCAATCCAAGGGGATGCGGGAACAGAGCATTTTGAATGACGATTTGGGCCATGGCGTCCGCGGCGTGAGTGAACTTGAACGGGAAACACACGTCCCCGGCCGCATAGACGTTTGGATTGGTCGTCTGTAACCGGCTGTTCACCTTCACGCCGATGCGGGTATCATACTCCACTCCGGCTGTTTCGAGTCCGAGGTCCTCCACGTTGGGGGCGCGTCCCACGCCGACGAGTATCTCATCGACCGCGAGTTCATGTGACTCGCCACGGCTGATGTAATGCAGGACTTTCTCCTGTCCGCGTAATTCGACGGACGTGATCTGTGAATCAAAGACAAACACGACGCCGTCTTCAGTCATCTGCGTTTGGACGATTTCCGCTGCATCCGTATCCTCGCGGGGAAGAATGTGCCCGGTTTGTTCGAAGAGGACGACACGACTGCCGAATCGAGCGAAGGTCTGGGCCATCTCACAGCCGATCGGTCCGGCGCCGATGACCGCGAGGCGCGGAGGGAGCTCGGTCAAGGAAAAGACGGTTTCATTCGTCAGGTAGCCTGCTGCTTCCAGTCCGTGAATAGGCGGTGCTGCCGCGCGCGCGCCGGTACAGACTGCGGCCTTTGCAAATTCGAGTGTGGCGCCGTCCACGTCGATGGTATGCTTTCCGGTGAACCGGCCCGCGCCCATGAACACGTCGACTCCCAGGCTGGTAAACCGATGCGCCGAATCCACACGGCTTAGACGTGCGCGCAGTTTTCGCATTCGCGCCATTGCGGTTTCGAAATCGGTTTTGACTCCATCCGGAATGGTCACGCCGAATTCCGCCGACCGTTTTACTGCGCTCCACGCACGGGACGCGCGAATGACACCCTTCGATGGCACGCATCCCACGTTCAGGCAATCCCCACCCATCAAATGGCGTTCGACCAGGGCTGCCTTCGCGCCAAGCCCGGCAGCCACCACCGCGGTGACCAATCCGGCGGTGCCGGCTCCGATGACGACGATATTGTATCGACCGTCGGGCGTGGGGTTCGTCCAGGATGGAGGATGGACGTTGTGAATGAGTTGCTGATTGAACTCGTCCATCGGAGCCATGGTCACGGCTTCATTTCGATGATTTTCAGTCGACATGATGAGTCCTTCCTTATGATACGGTTCTCGCGGACTTCTCCCTCAAGCTCGCGCAGAAGAAAAGCGGGCCTCACTCATGATGATTTCCTTGCCACGAATTTGCGATGAAGAATGGGAACGAGCGCCAGTAAACCCAGGAACGTAAACGCCAGCAATACGGGTGGTGACGCAATTTCCGCCAACGAGTTGATGGATCCGAGTTGTCGTCCCGCGAACGCGTAGACAAAACTGCCCGGGATAATGCCGACGGAGGTTCCAATGACGTAGGTGCCGAGTGGTATCCGGGTCAGACCGGATACGAGATTCACGAGAAAGAACGGAAAGGCCGGGATCAGCCGCAGGGTCAACAAATAGCTGAAGGCGTTTTGAGCGAAACCGGCCTGGATCGGTTCAATGCGCTCGCCGAATTTTTGTTCGACCCAATCACGCAAGACGTATCGCGCAGCCAGGAAGGCCAAGGTGGCGCCCGTGGTGGCTCCGATGTTGACGAAGATCGTGCCGAGGATGCTTCCGAACAAAAACCCTCCGGCCAGAGTCATGATGGCCCCGCCAGGTAACGAAAACGCGGTTTGGAGGATGTACACAGCCACGTATAGGACGACCGCGGTGGTAAAGTTGGCGTTCGTATAAGCCAACAAGTTGTCACGGTTGGCTTTCAAGGCTTCAAGAGAAAAATACTGTCCCAGGTCGAAATAGAAGAAGGCCCCGATTCCCAGTCCCAGGATTCCGAGAATAACGAGTTTTCCAAGCGATCGTGGTGATGATGCGGCAGGATCAGTCATTGTGGGCTCCATGGTTGCTGTCTGAGTCACGGCGCCGATTCATGTCGGTAGAATATGCACTCTCTATAACATTATACCGGTTGAGGGTCATAGCCCGTTGAGGGTGGCTGTCATCGCTGGGGATGTCCGCGCACATTTCGCGCGCCTTAGCCGAGGGGCCGTGAATCGATCATGCCCGCCAGTTCTTCTGCAGGATAGGTGATGATCTCGGCGAGGGTCGGGTGATAGTGGGGCATCCGGGCGAGATCGTGAACCGTGCCCCGGTAATACATGACGGCGATGAGTTCATGAATCAACTCCGCGGCTTCCGGTCCGACAATATGGGCTCCCAAAATTTTGCCGGTCTCCGGCGAAGCCAGCAGTTTGACGTGACCGTGCGTCTCACCCAACGTCATCGACTTTCCATGGTCGTCAAACGGATACGAGGCCACACGATAGGGGATTTGCCTGCTTCGGCATTCTTTTTCGCTTAAACCGACGCCGGCGATTTGAGGATCGGTAAAGACGACCTGAGTTTTCAGATGATCGTCATATCGGTGGGGTGTGGCCTGGGGATGAGCGGCGTTCCAGCCTGCGATCTCTCCTTGTTGGATCGCAATATGGACGATTTCATGAAGTCCGTTCACGTCACCCACGGCATAAATGTGGGGCTGGCTGGTCCGCATCGTGTCGTCGACCGAAATTTTGTCTTGACGAACCTCTAATTGTGCAGCCTCCACGTTCAAACTCTCGATGTTAGGCTGCCGTCCCAGAGCCTGGAGGATGACCTCTGCGGTAATGGTTTTCTCCGTCCCCTCATGAGTCAGGTGGGCTACTTTCTGCGTGCCATCCTGTGTAAATTCATGCAGTCGGGTATTGGTCAGCACCGTCATGCCCTCTTCCCGGAACCTGGCCTCCACCGGGCGAGCCAGGTCTTCATCACCTTGCGACATGACGTGGGCGCTTCGCTGGATCAGCGTCACGTGTGTGCCGATACGCTGGAAGAATTGAGCCAATTCCAGGGCCACGGGCCCGCCGCCGAGCACGATCATGGATTCGGGAACGTCGCGCAGTTCCAGGGCCTCATCGCTGGTGAGATAGCCGGCTTCTTCCAATCCGGCTATTGGGACACGGGAGACCACGGATCCCGTAGAGACAATGAACGCCTTGGCTGTCAGCGTGTGAGGACCGGCCTGGACTTCGTGGGGAGAGAGGAACGCGGCGCGTTCCTCGTATAAGGTGTAACGGGAATCTTTCAATGCGTGAATGCGGTGTTCGGCAAATTCTTCGATGAGGCGAGCCTTGCGACTGATGATGGCGGAGAGATCGGCTTTCGCGGCAACCGGCTTCAACCCGAATTCTTCCGCACGGTTCATGAGCGACATAACGTCGGAGGAGCGCAGGATCGTCTTGGTCGGCATGCATCCGCGTAAGATGCAGAGTCCTCCCAGCGGTCCATGGTCGATAATGCCGACGTCCGCGCCTTCATCGCGTGCCGTACGGGCCGCGGCGTACCCCGCGGATCCTCCTCCGATAATGACAACGTCGTGCGTCATGACGTTGCGCGTGTCATGTTCGTGTCCATAACAAATCATGGTAGCGGAAGCTCCTTCCATGTACAATGCCGTATCCATTTTATGAGATTGGTTGATGATCCATGACACCGATGACGAACGGGCGCGCGTGCCGGTACGTGGACGTGGTCGGTCTGTGGTGCGCGTTGGGGTACGCCGCCCTCACCTTTCTGGCGCGGCAACCCGGCGAACCCGACCTGCCGGTGTTCTTCCTTCTCGTTGCATGGACCAGCCTGCCGGTCTTCAGCCTCTACCTGTACTTCCACCGGCGTGGCGAGCCTTTCCCGCTCGGACGCCTGATTTTCTGGGCCGTGGTTTTCCGCATCTTCGGGTTGGCGGGCGGGCCGTTTTACGAAGACGACTTTTATCGTTACCTGTGGGACGGCTATCGTTTTGCTACCACCGGTACGCCCTACGGAGCCGTTCCTGAAACGTTCTTCAGCGATCCCGGCGTTCCCGCGGTATTTCGTGGCATCCTGGACAGGATCAATTATCCCGAATTGCCGACGATCTACGCTCCGGTCACGCAGGTCGTCTTCCTGTTCGGCTATTGGTTGAAACCGGGGAGTGTCATAGCCTTGCAGGCGATCCTGATCCTTGTCGATCTGGCGACCATTGCGCTGCTGTTGCGCTTGGCCCCGACCGGGAACGTCATGCTCTATGCGTGGTGTCCACTGGTCGTCAAGGAAGTTGCCTTTACCGCGCACCCGGACGGTATCGGTGTCTGTCTGTTGCTGGCGGCGATCGTACTGGCCCGAAAGCATCGCTGGTGGGGTGCCGCCGTCTGCTTGGGGATGGCCGTGGGGGCCAAGATATTCGCGCTGGTGCTGGTCCCGTTGGTGCTGGTCGGCGCGAGTTTCGGTTATTGGGTCCTGTTTGTCGTCACGCTGTCGGCGTTGTATGCACCATTCATTCTGCAGGGCGGCGCGGGCTTCGACTCTCTCCTGGTCTTTGCGCGGGAGTGGGAATTCAACTCGGCGGCCTTCGGACTATTTACGACCGTTCTGCAACCGTTCGGGGCCAAGCTTGTTCTGGGCCTGGTGTGTGCCGCCTTCTGGGGACACTACTATTTCCGCTATTCCCGGAGCGGTGATCGTGAGATTCCGCGAGGCGACTGGCTCTATGGTATATTCCTCATGGCCTCGCCGGTCATCAATCCATGGTACCTGCTCTGGCTGTTGCCGTTTGCCGCGATTACACCAAGTGTCTCCGCGTGGACGGCCTCAATTGCGGTCTTCCTCGGCTACGTCACCGGGCTTAACCTGAACGACGGCAATCTGCAGCCATACCAACAGCCGGTATGGGTCCGGCCCCTGGAGTTCGGCCTGATCCTCCTGGCACTGGCCTACGACTGGTTCCGTCGGTGGCCGACCGGCCTCGGCAACAGGGCAAACAATTGAGATGGCGACTGGATGCGATGTATAAAGGCTTGAGCATCGGAGCGGTGATTCCGGCATGTGACGAAGAAGACAACATCGCCCCGGTGGTCACTGCGCTGTTGGATCTTCGTACGGATGCCGGACAGCGCGTCGTCGACGACGTCGTGGTATGCGATAACGGATCGACGGACGCCACGGCTCAGCGTGCACGCGCGGCGGGCGCCCGCGTCATCGTCGAGGAGATACCGGGTTACGGCAGGGCCTGCCTGACGGCGCTCGCCGCTCTCCATCCGGTGGACGTCGTCCTGTTTGTGGACGGCGACCAGTCGTTCGAGGTTTCGCAGTCACTCGACTTGCTTGCGGCCATCGCGGACGGCGCCGACTTGGCCATCGGATCCCGTGCGCTGGGACAGATGGAACCGGGTGCCCTGTCAATGCCGCAAATCGTCGGCAACCGCGTGGCAAGCCTGCTGATCCGATTGCTGTGGGGGCGGGTGATCACCGACCTGGGTCCTTTCCGTGCCGTTCGCGCGGATACCCTGAGGCAACTCGATATGCGCGATGTGGCCTACGGCTGGACAGTGGAAATGCAGGTCAAGGCCATCCAATTGAACATGCGAATCGACGAGAAGCCGGCGAACACCCTGCGGCGGAGATTTGGAATATCCAAGGTCGGAGGAACCCTGAGGGGCGTAATCGGCGCCAGCATCGGCATTCTCGGGACGATCGCCAAGTTGCGATGCAGGCGCGTCGATCCCGGGAAGAGACGTGACAACAAGGAGAAAGAACGACCATGAAACCGACCCTGATTACAGGGCGAACACACGGGTTCGCCCCTACACGTGGGAGATGTTGTTTGCAGATTGTCATAAGCCTGCTCGTGACGATGCTGCTTGCAGTCGCCGCACACGCCCAGACGGCGAAGCTGATTCCGGCCTGGGACGCGAGTGACGAAACAAGCGCCGCTCGCATCGATCACACCGCCTGGCAGGACATCCTGAACGGCTATCTCCGCTTCCACGACTCGGGCGTAAATCGCTTCGATTACGGGGCGCTCAAGGCCAATGCGGGGGACTTCGCCAAGCTGGCCTCATACCTGGCGTATCTGCAGTCATTCGATCCGAGGGACTATTCCCGGGCTGAACAGAAAGCGTACTGGATCAATTTCTACAACGCCCTGACGGTGAAAGTCGTGACGGACGCCTATCCCGTTAAATCCATCAAGGACATCAGCGAAAGCCTGTTGGGCAGTCTGGGACGTCTCTTCGGCGGGCCTTGGGACGACGTACACGCCAGGGTCGCCGGCCTGGACCTGACGCTGAACAACATCGAACACGGCATCCTGCGGCCCATCTGGCGGGACAACCGGATCCACTACGCGGTCAACTGCGCCAGCTACGGCTGTCCGAATCTGAGTCCCACGGCCTTCACCGCGAACAATGCAGAGGAACTGCTCGACGCCGGGGCACGTGACTACGTGAACCATCCGAGGGGCGTCGAGTTCATGGATGACGACTTCATGATTATTTCGAGCATTTACAAGTGGTACGTAGCGGACTTCGGGAGGGGCGAGAAGTCGGTGATCGAGCACTTAGTCAAGTACGCGGACAAACCGCTTGCGACGCGCCTGAGCAAATTCGCCGGGTCAGTGGACTACGAGTACGACTGGAGCCTGAACCAGCCGTAAGGCGGCTAGGTCCGAGGGAATCAAAAGGTATCGAAAAGGTACCCCATCGACACGCTGAAAACCTTGGACTTGGACGTATTGCGACCGTCGATAACCTCTCCGTAAGACACGCCAATGTTCGTTTGGTCCGTCACGTTGAGGCTCACCGTCCCGCTCAGGAACTGGATGTCTTCTTCCAGCCTGGGAAAAACGCGCGTGACGGGACTGAATCCGGGACCACCGATTTGGAGGCCTGACTGCGCGTCAACGAGCTTGTAGTTGACACTCAGGCCGATGTTCTCGAACAGCAAACCGCCCGACAAATTCACGAAGAGGTCTGCGGGGACATCTTCGTCGCGGTCACGGTACCCGACTTCGCCGGATACGGCGAACATGTCCGCGAAATATTTGCCGGCCAATGCCGACACTTCCAAGCCGCTTGCTCCGTCGCCGATGGAATTGATGTAGCCGGGTGTGTAGGATCCCTCGATGATTGCCCCGGCGCGCAGGGCAACGCTCGGCATTGATGGATTCACGAGTTCGTCGGCGATGCGCCAGGTGACGCCGATATTGGCGTCCGTCACGCCCGAGTAATTATCACGCCCTCCTGTGGGCGGGATTGGGTCTCCCATGGGCGTTGTGGCGCCAAAATAACTCCTGGCGGCGCCCACGCGGAAATCGATTGCGATTGAATCAGACCAGCCGTACATGCCGTTCAGCCACACGGTGTGCTGGCCGAGATTCGGGCCTTTGCCATCGGGTACCGCATTCTGAGGAGGAGTTCCTCTCAAGTTCTCTTGGACGTAGAACTGGTTGGCGTTCTGAGAGACATAGGAAAGGTTGACGAATCCCGCGCCCGGCGCGGGGAGCCAAGGCGACACCCCGTCGGCGAATGCGGATGATCCCACGGCCGTCATGACGATAACCATGAAGGCAATCAATCTTGCTCTGTACATGGTGAGGTTCCTCCGTTCATGCACATCTATGATGAAACAGATGTGGGTTACATTTTGAAACGGCGCTTCAGGTAATAGTGGACGAGTTCCTGTTCGTCCGGTTTTCCGTCGCAATCGCTGGCACGGCTCCCCGGACAGAGTACGGCGATGTGTTCGTCATCCGGTGTGCCCGGCTTGCTGGCTGCGTCGCGGGCTTCGAGGCTGTTCTTCAGGCTCATGGCGCGTTCCTTGGTCAAATCGGCCGCCTTCAGGGGACAGGAAGGGCACACGAGTTTCTGGAACGTGAGTGCCTTGCCCATGGCATAGGCGCTTCTGGCGCTGATGCCCTGGCCTGTCGAAAGGGAACCGGAGGCGTATGCCGATGCCTGCAAGAGGCAACCGGCGACGATCATCAAGGTGAGGAAACCGAGTATTCGTTTCATCTGGTGATTCCTCCTATGAGGGTAAAAGACCATCATGAGATGACGGAATAAGTGATTTACTACTAAAATAGGGAGAAAAGTATAGGTCTTTCCAACCGATAATTCTAGATTGTAGTTGAAATTTTCATGGTCTACGTCATTGTGTTGCTATCTATACGTACCTGGTGACACAATTCAAGGAAAAGCGGGATAAATTGAAAAAAAGAGTAGTGGAGGGAAACGTATGCATCATGGAATAACAGCGGTCGTCCTGGGATGTTTAATGGTGACAGGGTGTGCCACGCCGTCAGGACCTCTCGCCGTCCTGCCCATGACGAGTCCGGCTGCGGCTCAGCAGAACCTTGAAGGGATTCAGCAGTATCAAGCGGGAAAATGGCAAGAGGCGAAGAGTCGTTTCGAATCGGCGATTCAGGCCGCTCCCGATTTGCCGGAAGCCCATTTCAATCTGGCCCTGACCCTTCACAAGCTGGGCGATCACCGGGAAGCCACGATTCATTTCAAGAGAGCAAGTGAATTGGCTCCGGAGAATAAAGAAATTGCGGGATCTTCCGTGTATCGCAATCATCTCGGTCTGTCTTCGACTTTGGAGAAACACCTGAGCGGCGGTTACCGGTATTGAGATTTCCGTTCATCTGGATATTGTCAGCCGGCGAGCCATACTCATGATGCGCACATCATTCAAGTCCTATGTGCTCGTGGGTGTTCAATTTGCCTGCATTATGGCGTTTCTGGTCTCCGGCCCATGGGTCCCGGGAAATGGGTGGCTCTTGACGTTGGAATTGTTGGGAATTCTGTTGGCGGTGTGGGCGATCTTCGCCATGAAGGTCACGAAGGTCAATGTGTTCCCCGAGGTCAGGGCCGGAAGTCGCTTGGTGACCAATGGTCCGTATCGCTGGATCCGGCACCCCATGTACACGGCGTTGCTGCTTATCACACTGGCGCTGCTGTGCGAGTCGTTTTCATACTGGCGGGGCTTTTGGTGGATGCTCTTGAGCGCGGACCTGGTGGCGAAACTCTCCGCTGAAGAGAGGTTTTTAGGTGAAATCTTTGATGACTATGAAGCCTACCGGTTACGGACGTGGCGGCTCGTTCCCTGCATTTTCTGAGAGTGCGTGGTGGGTAGGTCGGATTAGCCCTTCGACTACGCTTCCCTCGACTTCGCTACGCTCAGGACGAACGGGTGCCTCTCCGGTCACCCTGAGCGTAAGGCGTCACGCGCCTGGAGTCGAAGGGCTCAGGGCTACCCTGACCTACAGATACCGTCGAGATCGTTGCGATGATTTATTTTCAAACCAAACCTGATGCCGTCTTTGAAGCCATTCTAAAAGAAGCCTTTGCCAGTGAAGCCTCCGAAATCCAATTGTTGTCGGACGACGGGGCCATCGATTCATGGGAAGGGCTCTATCCCGAAACGTCACAACGGCTCTGTCCGTATGAAGCGGTGCGGGTCCTGGTCCAACTATCGGCCGCGGTCAATGATTCGCGCGTCTATCGCTTAACCGATTTACATTGGCTGGTGCTGTACGAAGCGTTAAGAAATTTTTGTGCGACCCATAATGACCTGCTCGATGATTTCGACCAGCACACCAGACCCGTTGGAGACTACAAAATCGGGGAGGTGGACGGAGAGGCGCTGGTTACTATCTATTTTTGGGATACGGACTTTCTCTTTTGCAATAGGAAAGAAACGTGGGCCGGGCAAACAAGCAACTCTCGTCAATGCGCTGATATAGAAGAGAGTTCGTCGGAGCAGGATGCCGCCATCATTGCGCTGGAACCCGTCGACGAGCTTGGTTGGATCGTGAGGGAACCATTGTTTCAGTCAGGTTCCACGCGGTATCCGGATTTTGGCGAGGGGTAAGCAGGGAACATCTTAGTCGCGCAGCATATGAACGAATAACCCGTCACGAAGCTTGGGCTCGAACCACGTGCTCTTGGGTGGCATGATGTCTTGGGCATCGGCAACGGCCATGAGTTCATTAACGGTCGTGGGGTACAACCAGAACGCACCGGCCCATTCTCCTGCATCCACCTTTGCGGCCAAGGTTTTTGGTGGGTGTATCCCGCCGACGAAATCGATCCTCGGATCGGAACGCTGATCCGTAATGCCCAGCAACGGAGTCAACACGCGATCGGTCAAGATCGACACGGCCAAGGCGTTTACCGGACTCTCTTCCATCCACGTTTGTTGCTCTGGCGCCAATTTGGGAAGTGCTCGATGCCAGCGGCCTTCCAGGTACACGTCAAACCCGGCCTCCGGCGCCTGTCCGGGCTGAGTTGTGGGTGTCACGTCATAGTCCACGGCCAATGCGTCAAGAAATTGTTGTGGCGTATGCCCGTTTAGATCGCGCACCACGCGGTTATAGGGCAGAATCTGCAATTCGTCGTGCGGAAAAATGACGCTCAAAAATCCTTCTTTCTCTTGCTGTGAGGATTGTCCGGAGTTGCCGGCCCGGGTCGCTCGTACCCGGCTGGCTGCCGCTGAGCGATGGTGTCCGTCGGCAATATACAAGGCGTCAACGTTCTTGAAATTTTCGATCATTGTTTCAATGGCCGTATCATCACGCAGGCTCCAGACTGTATGCTCCACGCCGTCGTCCGCGCTGAACCGGCAGTCCGGCTCCGCGGCCGTGACGTCCGCAAGCCAACTGCCGAGTTGATTGGAACGGCGGAAAAACAGGAGAACGGGCCCGGATTGCGAGTCGTGCGTTTCGATCACCTGTACGCGGTCGTCTTCCTTAACCGGCCTGGTGAGCTCATGTTTCTTAATGAGTCCACGGTCATATTCGTCGATTGAGGCGAGTGCGACGAGGCCGGTCTGTTCGTGGGTCCCCCAGCGCTGGCGATACACTCCGAACATGGGGTTGGGTTCTCGCACCAGAATACCGTCTTCGAGAAATTTCTGTAGATTGGCGGCTCCTTTTTCGTAGACTTCGGTTGAATAGGGATCAACGCCATCAGCCAGTTCCAACTCGGCTCGCCCGACCCGGAGAAAACAATAAGGATTGCCGGCGGCAACGTCGCGTGCCTTGTCCAAGGACACGACGTCATAGGGAGGAGCGGCCACTTGGGCGGCGTATTCCGGTTTGGGCCTGACGCTACGAAAAGGCATGATGGTTGCCACGGGTTCTCCTTTCCACGTTGATGCGAGAATAGCTTTTTAGAACCCTCTCCCCTAATCTGAAATGAGGCGCAGCCCCCGACATTGTTAATCGGGGGGCAGGGTGAGGGGGAGATTCAGCGTAGGCCGGCTTAGCGTAGCATACCGTAGCATGGCATAGCAGAATATAGCATGGCATAGCAATTCATAGCACTTTCATAGCAAAGGCATAGCAAAACATAGCAGGACCCGGCAGTCCCGATCGCGGCGTTATTTCACGAAATCAAAGTCAACCGAGAGAGCCCCATGTGCGGTGACGGTCACGCGGTGCTCTTGCATGCCCAGAACGGGATGCCATGCGATCAGGTTGTAGTCGCCCGGCGGAATGTGGCCGATCTCGAAACTTCCTGATTCGTCTGAAATGGCGTAGTAGGGATTCTTCACCACGTACAGCCAATTTTCCATAAAGTCGTGACGATCGCAGGTCAACACCACGGCAACGGCGCGGCGCATCTTTTGGGCGCGAAAGACTTTTTCTGTCTGTCCCTGCGCTCGAAGACTCTGGGTATGCAAGGTTCGCATGATTTTGGCTTTACGGCCCTTCAATGCATACGTATGAAGGGTGTGCTTGATGGAATCGTGATTGACGAACTGGACGGCCTCATCCGCTCGAATCACGCCGGTAAATGGGCCGAAGCTGCATTTTTCGAGTCGAACGCCAAGGTTCAACGCGTTTCCGCCGGCATACCGGAATTCTCCACGACCATGCCCGGTGGCCGTGTCTTCATGCGATGAAAAAGGCTTGCCCTTTTCCACGCCCTCCAGGGCGATGACGACGCCTTTCACCGTGCCGTCACGCACGTCGAGTTTGTTCAGTACGCGCTCCGGCCCGCACACCTCAGGCCCGTTCCGGACTTCAAACTGTCTGGGAGCATGAGGGAGGGAGCCCGTGAAGGTCACTCTCCCCGTGATGGTCGCCCCGTTGTTGATCTCAATCACGTCGTAGGCAAACCCCGCACCTGCGAATCCCGAAAACACAAGAGCCCAAATCATGGTACAACTGCGGCGCCACATGTGATGTCTCCTTTTCAAGGACGTTTCAGTCCTCTTTTTTCTTCGGCAAGTGGTCCGAATCAATAGACCGCCTGCCACCCGAACGTGACAACCGAATCGGTCTCAAGCTGTCCGTCCAGGTACTGGTAAATCGGGAACCCGCCTTCCACGGCCAGCCGGCTTTCCAAACCCATGAAATCCGGGAACAGGACGTTGATCCCGAACAGGACATCAAGGCGTTGGCCGCCCAACAGATCGGGAAACGCCGTTTGAACGATCCTCATTTGATTCATCGGGTGATTCGTGCGAATGTTCGGGTCCATCCCGTCATAGTCTTCCCAATGGTTCCAACTCAGCCGAACCGAACCGCTCAGCGTATCAGGGATCACTTCATAGGCTCCATGGACGTTGATGGTATAGGCGTCACCCTTGGAGAAGTCATTGGAGTTGTTGCCTGCCCGCAAGGTGCCGATGGCTTGAATCCCCCAGGTGGCGCGACCCATCTCCCCTCCGTACGTGATCCCGGGGTAAAAATCGAAGGTCCCTGAACCGAGATGCATGGGATAGGGCAATCGGATGTTTCCCATTGGTGTCTGGTCCGTCGGCTCAATACTTCCCGTGGGGATACTCATCGACAGGTTGAAGTGAAACCGATGGGCTCCGAGGCTCGGGGCTTCAACCGCCCAGAGCCGCCAAAGCGATCCGAACCGGATATCGCCGAATCCTTCGGAACGGGTCGTGAATTTGCCTCCCATACGCGTCACGTGATCCATGCTGTTGTTCAGGTAGGGGACCATGAGCGTCAGGGTGACGGTGTCGTTCCATCCATACATGAGCCCGAACATGTGCATCCACATGCGCATGGATTCGGGCGCCACCAGATATCCGCCTGGAACGGGTCGCCCCATCATTGTGACTTCATCCGTGGTCAGTCTATCGGTCCCGTATCGATTTCCTTCCATGAACATGTGCATCAAGCGATAGGAGAACATGACTTCTCCCGCTTCATGCGTGTGATCTCCCATCATCCCGATCGGGGCATGGGCATTCGGTTTATCGTCGGTGTAAAAGTTCCCCGTGGTCAGTTTTTCTCCTTTTTCTGCCAAACCCTCAGCCAAGGACTCCTCGACGTCATCGAGCAAGCCGTCCAATAACGCCGCGTGAACCTCTTGCGTGCCGGCCCACGTCAGGCAGAATAAAAAAAACACAAATATCATTCCCGGTTTCACCGGGTTCAGTACTCCGTTCATTTGCAAACCTCTTCTCGCAAAGCATGAATGAAACTGATTGTGCCAATTCCTCGGATCGAGTCATCAAGTCCTCCATTGGAAATAGGAGTAAACAGCATAGCCCGCAAGGGTACATCCCTCGACGGAAAGAACGCTGCAACGTGTGAAAGAGAAGACTTGAGACTTAGAAACGGGGAGGGCCGCGAGAAAAGCGAAGCGTGGGAACGGTACTCGTGACAGGATCAACCCTGGAAACCTCCAAGGCCTGTAAAACGGTGAGCGGGGCGTCAAACACCGGCTCAGCAACGCTGACCACCTGGCCGGCCGCGCACATAAGAGAGCAGAGAATCGTCGAATGGGTAGCCGCGTTATGGTGAACGTGGTGAAGGGAATGAGCGGCAGCATGGCTGGAAACCACGCCGCTCATGACCAGGAAACAGGTCAGAACCCCGAGAACGAGTGCTGTGCGGGATATACGAGTCATGAATACATCACCTTGAAGTTCAGCATAGGGCAAGAGCCTCCGTGTGTCAAGAACCGTGGAGGTCTTCAAGGTAAGGTTGATCTGTTGTATGCTCAGGAATCGCGAGCGAGCGGATGGCTCATTGCGGAGACCGGCGAACAGCGTTCGATAAAGGAAATTTTATCATGGGCATTTCAGTTTCTGAAAGTTCGAACGTCTTTCATGTACCGTTTTCGTCATTCAATAACGACGGGACCCCTGAAGACGGTTTTGTCGATCTCAAGGCGCATCCCGAATGGATCCCGGTGTTGCCTTCCTGTATCGGGTGGCCGGAAATGCAATCTCTCCTGCACGTGATCAATGCTCCTCAAACGCCATTGATGAGCCTGGCTGCCGCACAGCATTTCGTTCCCGGCGATTCGTCCATGTCTCGATTGACGTCGTTCGTCGTGCTATGTCCGGCTGAACCATCCGAGCAGGACAAACCAGCCATGAAGAACCTGGCTGATTTTTTACGAGCCCGAATAGATGAGCTGATGCATGCGGCGAGTCAGGCCCTGAAACAGCGGCTGGACGTGGAAATCCGGTTGGAATTGCAACCGACGCGTTTTCATCTTCATGGAGTAGACGGCTGGAGCCTGATGCTGCTGACGTACGTCTGCGCCGACGAAATTCGAGAGGCTCGAAAAATTTGGGGTATTGTCTTGCGGGTGCTGGAAACGGCCTTGCCGACCTACTGGGAGGGGAGGTGAGAGGGGGAGAAGGCTCAAGCCCCTCCCCAGTTCTCACTCATGGCGTATTTTAGCGATCGTGTCGTCCGCCTCGACCGCCGAACCCACCGCGTCCGCCGCCGCCGGGCCTTGCTTCTTGAGGCCGGGCCTGGTTCACGGTCAACGTACGGCCATCCAATTGGGTCCCGTTCAAAGCCGCAATGGCTGCTTTGCCTTCTTCTTCCGAGGGCATTTCGACAAAACCGAAACCCCGGGACCGGCCGGTGTATTTATCGGTAATGATTTTTGCCGAATCCACGTTGCCATGTTGGACAAACAGATCGGTCAACTCCGTTTCGGTTGTCGGATATGGCAATCCGCCCACATAAATTTTAAACGGCATAGAACAACTCCTTTGAAAGTATTGGGGATTTACACTCGAAAAACGGGAAAGGAGGGCCGAAGCACGACTGGAGAAATGCGGCTTGGGTCAGCTTTCGATCAGATTTCCGATTGCAACCTCGATTAATAAATGGCCATCTTGTTGAACTGAACGCCAACGCAGGCCACCATCTTCAAGAGGCACGGTAGCACATTTTTTCCGGGAAGACAACAGCGCGGGAGAAAAGGCTTCGGAACAGGACGACCCTGCAACGCGCAAATCTCTAGGATCTTGCCTGTTTGTCGGGTTGAACCAGCGAGCGTCGCGCGTCGAGGTCGTTGTAAAAGTCCCGGCCTTCGTGATTGATGACGATGAAGGCCGGGAAATCCTCGACTTCGATTTTCCATACCGCTTCCATGCCGAGATCCTCGAATTCGAGCACTTCGACTTTTTTGATGCTGTGTTCGGCCAGCCGTGCGGCAGGCCCACCGATGGATCCCAGGTAGAAGCCCCCGTACTTCCGGCAGGACTCGCGCACCTGTTGGGAACGGTTGCCTTTCGCCAGCATGACTAGGCTGGCCCCTTCGGCCTGAAACTGCTCCACGTAAGAGTCCATGCGCCCGGCGGTCGTGGGGCCGAAGGAACCTGAGGCGTATCCTTCGGGTTTTTTGGCGGGGCCGGCGTAATACACGACGTGATTTTTGAAATACCCGGGAAGGCCCTTTCCGGCATCCAGTTGTTCTTTTAGTTTGGCGTGGGCGATGTCCCGCGCCACGACAATAGGTCCGGTCAGCGACAACCGGGTGGCGACCGGATGTTCGCGCAACTCTGAAAGGATGGCCGGCATCGGCCGGTTCAGATCGAGTCTGACGACTTTCTCCTCCAGATCCTTTTCGCCGACGTCTGGGAGGTATTGCGCGGGATTCGTTTCGAGTTGTTCGAGAAAGACACCGTCTTTGGTAATTTTGCCCAGGATTTGCCGGTCGGCCGAGCAGGAGACACCCAGACCAACGGGGCAGGACGCACCATGCCGGGGGAGGCGAATGACCCGGACGTCGTGTGCGAAATATTTACCGCCGAATTGGGCGCCGATGCCGGTTTCAGCGCAGAGTCGTAAGATGTCCTTCTCGAAATCGAGGTCCCGAAACGCACGTCCCAAATTGTTTCCGGAAGTCGGGAGATCATCAAGATAGTGACAGCTTGCGAGTTTGACGGTCTTCAAGGTGAACTCCGCGGACAAGCCTCCGATGACGATGGCCAGGTGATAGGGAGGGCAGGCCGAGGTCCCGATCGTGCGGATTTTCTCCGCGACAAAGGAGAGCAGGGCTTTGGGATTCAGCAGGGCTTTGGTCTCCTGGTATAAAAAGGTTTTGTTTGCCGACCCTCCGCCTTTGGCAATAAACAGGAAACGGTATTCCGAGCCGGGTTCGGCATAGAGCTCAATCTGCGCCGGGAGGTTCGTGCCGGTATTCTTCTCGGTATACATGTCGAGTGGCGCCAACTGCGAATAGCGCAGATGGCGTTGCGCATAGGCTTCATAGATACCGCGCGAGAGCGCTTCGGCGTCATGGCCCGTGGTGAACACCTGCTGGCCTTTGTATCCGACGGCGATCGCTGTGCCGGTATCCTGGCAGCCCGGCAGCACCCGGCCGGCGGCGATGTTGGCATTCTTGAGCAGTTCCAACGCGACGAAGCGATCGTTCTCCGAAGCTTCAGGATCGTCCAGAATGTTGCCCAATTGTTTGAGATGGCTCGCTCGCAAGAGATGCGCCACGTCATCCATGGCCTCACGCGCCAACAGCGTGAGTGCTTCAGGCTGGATGGTGAGGATCTCCTGGCCTTCAAACCTGGTGGTGGCGACGTGGTCCGACGTCAACTTGCGATACGTCGTCGTATCCAATCCGTGTTCGAAGAGTTCCTGATAGCGAAATTCCATGGGCGACGTTCCCCCAAAATGAATCTTGCCACACTTGACTGGACGAATGCACCTCAAGACAGGATCAGGGCAAGCACGCAGGTTGGGGTAGTTGGATTAGCGTCGCCCTTCGACTTCGGTCTCAAGAGACCTACGCTTCCTTCGACTTCAGGCGCGTTGCGTCTTACGCTCAGGATGAACGGATTATCACTCCCCGTTCGTCCTGAGCCCTTCGACTGCGCTCAGGACAGGCGTAGCGGAGCGAAGTCGAAGGACGCTCAGGACAGGCTTGTCGAAGGGCGTAACTCAACAACCCCGGCTCGACGCCTACCCCACGGGTGGGGCCCAGTCTTCATCGCGGCGTTCCTTTTGCGCTTCATGATAGGCTTTCTCGTCCTCATCCAATTTATTCGCCGCTTGAACATCCAGGATCTCTTGCGGTGACAGGTATTTGAGCGCCATGCCGGTCAGGATTTTTTGCTGAATCGTGCCCTTGATCTGAATATCGATGACGGCGTGGGCGCCGATCTGTTGGGCCCGTTCCAGTAATTCGGCATGAAGCACGTCCCAGTTCACCGACGCGGTGTCGGGTGCCTGCTCCACTTCCAATTCTCCCAATTCCCTGTAGGGAATGACGGGCAACTCATCGAGCACTTCGACTTTGTAATTGGAAGGTCCGTGTTCGCCGGTTGCCGTGACAGGTGCCGGTTCGAACGCGGCATCTTTCGATTGAGGCGCGCGCGCGGCATCGACGTCAAAGGCTTTGAGTCGTGCCGCGGCCACGGCCGCTTCATTGGGGTTGCTGCTCGCAGCCATGCGTTTGAGCTTTTCGGCTCGTTCGAGTGCTTCCTTGAGGCTCATCTTCGCCCCCGGTTTTCGTAGCTCGTTGATCGGCATCGGCAGAACTCCGTAAAAAACGCTTTCTTCAGCAAAGCTGAATTTCTACCTACCGGCAAAACCCATTGTCAACCGGGCTGCGTCGCGAAGAACGAATGCGCCGTGATTACGGATTATCGAAGCTGAGTGCGAGGGCGTAGACCCCGAACTGGGCGACCCAATGACCATATTTTTTGTAATCGTCGCGCCAATATTCGGGATGGTTCACGTGCGTGGCAAAGTGCCGTATGTATTGATCGCGATAGACCGGATTTCTTGTGTATTGAAACAGCTCCCATAAGCCCCAGCACCGGCTGAAATTGAGCCCGGCCGAATGCGGAAAGGCCGGACGCCGGACGGGCTCCAATTGAAAGTCTTCCGCAAGGTACGCGCTCAACCAGGCGCGCGACTCGTTGTGAGGCAGGATGGTGAGAATCGCTCGCGTTCGCTGCAACGCGGCCGGGAAGAATTCATCTGTCAGGTGGTCGCAGGAAGGAGGAAGCTCCTGATCGAGGGGCAGTAATTGCTCGCGTGTGAACACGGATAGAGCGTCAATCAGCTCCGGCTCCCGGTTCCACTGGGCCCACTCCCACAAATTCAGCACGGCCCAGGAGACGTTGCCATAGGCGCGGTTTCGGGCAGAGGTCACGATGTCATTGCCGGAGAGAGAGAAGATCCATTGTGCGAGCCGTTGTGCCAGTTCGCCGGCGATAGGGTGCAAGTCGTTTTTCTGAAAAAAGCGTTGGCGATCTTGTGCAAGTTTCAGGAACCACGCGTATCCATAGGGAAGTTCCTCGTTCAATTCACCATTCCGTATGCAGACCAGTTCCTGCTCGAGTTTTTCAGGGATGAGCAAGGATTCCGCCAGATCACTCCACCGTGCCTCTCCGGTTAATCGGGATATGGTGAATAAGGCATAGTGTCCATGGACACAGGAATGCCAGTCGATACAACCGCAAAATGCGGGATGGGTTGTATCCCGGCGCGTGACACCTTCGGCGATGGGTACGGCCAGGGCGGACAGGTAGTCGAGTCGTGATGCACGGAACGATTTCCAGGAGGCTTCGTGGTCGGACATCATCTTACGTGGGAGGCAGCAGGGGCCCGGCCCAAAGCCCTTTCACGCGCTGAACGTCCACCAGATTATTCGGGGGGCCTAAATCGGCCATGAGTTTGGTGTCGATACGGCCATGATCCACAAGGAGGAGTTGCGGTTCGGCGACGCCTTGCGGCTTGAACCAATACCAACCCGGACAGTCCGGAATCCTGTCGCTCCAGTTGGGTATCAGATGACGGAGTTCTTTCTCCAGCTTGGTCCGTATCTGGTCAGGATCATGGTTGCCCAATACGGTTTTCAGCGAATCGTACAGGGCTTCGGCGTGGATGCGTATGGACATACGCTGGCCTCCAAGGTTCTTCTTTAGGAACCTCTGATTTAATGCACTATCGGGCGCAGGGCTGCGTTGTGTCCTCGCTC
>VXOF01000071.1 GCA_009840285.1 Nitrospira sp. SB0662_bin_26 | reverse complement strand
AATCCAGTAGCACGTTGTATGGAAGATTGGAGCGGGAAAGGGGATTTGAACCCCCTCCGTCGTCGGCCCAACCCAACACCCGTCTGGGCCGTCTCCCGCCAAGGGGCCACGCCCCCTCGCGCCTCCGCTGCGCTCCGGTCACCCCACGAAAGGGGCACACCCCTTTCGGAATCCCCGGTCGGGTGTTCAAATCCAGTAGCACGTTGTATGGAAGATTGGAGCGGGAAAGGGGATTTGAACCCCCGACCCTCGCCTTGGCAAGGCGATGCTCTACCACTGAGCTATTCCCGCTCTCGGGAAGGATATGAGATTTTGATTCTAGTTCGCGTATGCTACCCTGTCAAGAAAACCGTCTGCGCACATGTACCGGGTTGTCCGCTGGAGATAGTGCGTGGTTCATACGGGACGCCATGGGGACCGTCTCTTGCAATCGCAACATTCATTTGTCTTCTAGTTGTGATACTGTTTGCCGAACAAAGAACTGAGGGTCGTTCATCCTCAACCAGGGGTGCGTCTCTCTCATCCAAGAGGTTTTGATGCATATCAGTGTTCTCGGAACGGGATACGTGGGACTCGTCACCGGTGCATGCTTTGCGGAATTCGGACTCAACGTGACGTGCATGGACGTGGATGCCGGGCGCGTTCAACAACTGGAACGGGGTGAGGTGCCGTTCTATGAACCCGGCTTGGCCGCATTGGTAGCCAAGGGCCTCCAATCCGGCCGGCTCACCTTTACCACCGACTTGAACCAGGCCTTGGATACGGCGTTGGTGATCTTCATCGCGGTCGGCACGCCCTCAAACCTGGATGGTTCGGCGGATCTGTCTTACATGGATGAGGTGGCCCGGAGCATCGGGAGCCGCATGACGGGGTACAAGGTGGTGGCCACCAAGTCGACAGTGCCGGTGGGAACCGCGACGCGCGTGCGAGAGATCATCAAGGCCCATCAATCCAAACCCGTCAACTTCGACGTGGCAGCCAACCCGGAGTTTCTGCGCGAGGGGTCGGCGATTGAAGATTTCATGCGTCCTGATCGCGTGGTCATCGGCGTGGAGAGCGAACAGGCCGCAGCGATCCTGAAGGATCTGTACCGACCGTTGTACCTGATTGAAACGCCATTCGTGGTCACTACGGTACAAACGGCCGAAGTGATCAAATACGCTTCGAACGTGTTCCTGGCCACAAAAATTTCCTTTATCAACGAAGTGGCCAATCTGTGTGAACTGGTGGATGCGAACGTGCAGACCGTGGCCAAAGCCATGGGGTTGGATAAACGGATCGGGTCCAAGTTCCTGCACGCCGGGCCCGGGTTCGGCGGCTCCTGTTTCGGCAAGGACACGGCGGCGCTGGTTCACATTGGAGAAACGGCCGGATATGCCATGAAGCTGGCAGCCACGACCAAACGCGTGAATGAGCAACAGCGGGCTCGCATGGTCGATAAAATCCGTGACGCGGTCAACGGCGTCCAAGGCAAAACCTTGGCCCTGTTGGGGTTGTCCTTTAAACCCAATACCGACGATCTCCGGGATTCGCCCGCGTTGATGATCGCGGAACACCTGATGAAGGAAGGCTGCTCCATCCGGGCCTATGACCCGGAAGGATTGGCCGGCGCGCTGAACGCGTTACCCGGCTTGATCGGCTGTCAGGATGCGTATGATGCGATGACGGGAGCGGATGCCGTGGTGCTGGCCACGGAGTGGAATCAATTCCGAAACCTGGATTTGGAACGCATGAAATCGCTTCTGCGAGTGCCGGTGATTATCGACCTCCGGAACGTCTACGATCCCGAACGGGTCGCCGCCTGCGGGTTTCATTACGTGTCGGTCGGCCGTCCCGCCGCCGGGGTGAATCCTTATCAAGCGTCCTGACAGTTACGCCGCCGTGCCGGCGTCGGCTTACGCCTCTTTGGGCTTATACCCCATGCGATCCAAGACCTTGGTAATCCGTTTTTTCAACGGACCCTCGGCATCGACCAGGGCCGTAGCCAAGGGTTCGACCGCCGGTTTGCCGATTTTCCGCAGGATCTCGGTCGCGGACTGACGCAATTCATCTTCTTCCGACACCAGCAGCGGAATCACTTTGGGAACGGAGGGCGCCCCGATTTTGATCAAGGCGTCATAGGCTCGATGCCGGACGTCACCCACCTCGTCTTCCAAACACTCGACGAGAGGATCCACGGCGTCGGCGGACTTGAGCTCTCCCAACGTTTCAATGGCATATTTACGATTGAGCCAGTGTGAATCCTTCAAATCCATCAACGCGGCGTCGACTTTGACGACGTTCGGATCTTTCGCCCGAATCCGAAACTGCTTGACCAGCCGCTTGCCTTCTTCCTCGACGATGCGGAGGGTCGCCCCGTCACCCGGCTTGATTTTTTGGAGATCCTCAAGCGCGTCTTCGGCTACGTCCAATAACACGGTTTTCCCATCATAGGCCAACAACTCGACTTCAAGCTGCCTCTCTTCCAGGTTCACGGCAATGACGTTTTCGGTGACCAGGTTAAAGCCGTCTTTCTTGGCACTCTTGGGGGTAATTTGCACAAGAGGGGTTGGAGCTGGATCTGCCATATCTATGTCTCCTTCTTCTTCATGACTCGGGTTTCCATCCTAAACTCGCCAACACGCCTTCGGCGGTGTCGCGGACCATTTCATTTTCATCTTCCAACAAGGCGACCACCGGCTGAATGGCGCGGGCATCGCCCAACCGGGCCAAGGATTCAGCCGCGTTCCGGCGTACCAGCCAGTCCTCATCCGTCAACGCATCCACCAGTGGGGCGAACCCCTTGGGATCGCCAATTTTCCCCAGGGCTTCGGCCGCGTGGCGGCGGACGATCCAATTGGACCCTTTCAGCCCGTCGATCAAGGCATCCGTGGCTCTGGCGTCCCCGATCTTTTTTAACACGCGAGCCACGTCTTCACGCAACATCGCATCCATGAGGCAGTCCACCAGGGCCGGCACGGCTTCCGGATCGCCGATCCGTTCCAGGGCCCAGACCGCGGCGGTTCGGACGCCTCCATCCTTGTCTTTTAACGCCTTGACCAACGGGGCTACCGCCCGGGAGCTCTTCAATTTCCCGAGCGCGGATGCTGCCTGCTCTCGAACGGTCCATTCGTCTTCTTCCAACGCTTCAATCAAGGGATCAATCGCCGATTCCCCGATTTGCACGATGGCACTGACCGCAGCCTCCCGGATCACGGAATCATCATCTTCAAACATCTCGATCAGGCGGGGGATGGCCGAGTCACCCATTTGCCCGAGTCCGGCCGCCGCATAATTTTGCAGACCTTCGTTTTCATCCCGAAGCGCGGCCAACAATTGTTCAATGCGCTGACTCTCAGCCATTCATCTACTCCTTCTCCGCCCACTGCGCTTCGTCCATCTGCGCGGCCGCGGCTTCCAATTTATCGATGATGACCCCGGAGTTATACGAGACCAACCCGTCACGGTCATTTTTCATTTTCTTGAACACCTCCGCATAGGGACGCAGAGTCTCCACGTCTTTGATCTTTTCCAAGGCTTCCACAGCCAATACCCGTAACGGTTTGATGGGTATCATGTCAATCAGGAGAGGAACGGGTCTGGCGTCGCCGATCAAGCCCAAGCCCTTGGTCGCCAGTTCTTTGACGCCCGTGTCCTTATCCCGCTTGAGGCGATCGATCAACGGCTCCACCGCCCGGACGTCGCCGATTTTTCCCAACACGTCCGCCGCGGCTTCACGCACGACCCAATCATCGTCTTCAAGGTATTCAATGAGAATCTCGACGCTCGGCCGGCCGATCGGATGTAGTTTTTGGACGGCTTCCTGCCGCGCCCCTTCCCGGAGTTCGGACTCTTCTACGTCCCGTAATTCATCCATCACCTCGTCGATGCGATCCCGAATGGCGCTGAGTTTTTTCAGGGTCCCGATCGTCACATCACACAGCGCGGGATCTCCCATCGCATCGACCAGCGCATCCGCGGAGCGTGGATCCAGGAGATGATCGAGGATCTGGGCGGCGTTGACTCGCGCCTCTTCATCCGGGTCCTTGAGCATGACGGTCAGGGGGCCGATCGACGTGGGAATGACCCCCAACAGTTTGGTGACCGAGGGCCGAAGCGTTTCATTTTTCAACAGTTCGACCAGGGCCGCCGCGGTCTCTTCATTGACGATGCCGGCCATTTGTTCCAGTGAGGCCACCACGGCCTCCCGCACGCTCTCATTTTCACCCTGCATCAACTCGACCAGCGGCACCCCGGCCTGAGGATCCCTGATCCGAGCCAGCATGCGGGCCGCTTCAATCTGATAATCCGGGGATCCGGTTTTCATGGCCTCGATGACCAGGGCCACGACGTTGGGACCGCCCTTCAGACACGTGGCCGTGGCACGCATGCGGCGCCAATCTTCCTCATGATCAAGCTCGGTCACGATGACTTCAATGGCCTCTTTCGGCATGGCGGTCCGGTCTTCTCCCTTTCTTCGCAGTCGGTGCTACAACCGCACCCGTTTGGGGTTCCATCCCAATTGGGTCAGGGTTTCCTTGATATGGTAGCGAATGTTTTCGTCCTGTTCATGTTGCAGTTGGCTTGCCAAAGGAGCAACGGCCTTCTGTCCGAACTGGACCAGGGCGTCACTCGCTTCGTTCCGTATCAGGGTGCTTTGCAGAGCCGTGATCAACAGAGGAATGGCCTCCTCATCATGGATGCGGGCAATCGCCCGAATGGCCTCTTCCACGCTGGCCAGATCCTCTTCGTACCGGTTATCCTCACAGGCCGGGGTTCGATCCTCATAATCGCTCGTCCTCAACTCGCTCACCAGTCGAAACAACAACGGGAGCACGCGCCGGTCGCCGATTCTCCCGAGGGCTTCGATGACGCGAACCTGTAAACGCGGTTCCTCAATGAGCCCCAAGAGCGCGTCGACTGCGGCCTTATCCCCGATATACCCGAGCGCCCGAATGGCCTCCTGGCGCACGGCCGTATCGGGATCGTGTTGTACTATTCGCATCAGAGGCTCGACCGCCGTTGGGGATTTCAAGACGCACAACGCTTCCGTGGCTCGCAGGCGGACCCGCCAATCCTGATCTTTAAGCGCCGCTACCAAGGGTTCGACCGCCGACTCACCAATGGCCACCAGCGCCGCAATGGCTTCATCGCGGACCGCCGGCACCTTGTCCTGAAGCAGCAACACCAGGGTCTCAACCGACCGTGGGTTTTTGAGTCGCCCCA
>VXOF01000073.1 GCA_009840285.1 Nitrospira sp. SB0662_bin_26 | reverse complement strand
AGGCGCTACTTCAGCAGGCTGGTCCAATGTTGGTGCTCAGCAACGGCGGATGAGACTTTTCTGGGCTAGCGAACGCTCTAAGCCGGTCAGTGGGCGTGGGCGGTTGCGAATCCTAAAACATTGACTACGCACGTAGGACCGTTGTGCTGAATATCTTCGGACAGGGGTTCAACTCCCCTCACCTCCACCATAAGGGCCTCTGGACTATTTGATCCAGAGGCCTTTTTTGTTCAAAGTGTATAGGTGTTGACTCATTCGTTGACGACCTGAGTCGCGCGACGAAGAAGACAAGAATAAAGACACTGGATTCCCGATTAAAGATGTCGGGAATGACAGACAAAGAAGGAAGACAGCGTCATGAAATGACGCGGCTACCAATGCCTCTACCTCCCAACTTTTCCCTCTTCGGAAAAAGTTCCCGTCCTTACAAAGGAGGGGAAGGAAAAAGCGAAGATTGTCAACGTCGACGAGGAGAAACGTCATGACTTCCGACAGGTCAGGCGATCGCACGGGCATTCGGTACCAGCCTGATGAAACACCGCCGGTGCCGCTCGCCTTCGGGCTGGGGCTGCAACTCGTGGTGCTCTGTGTGGCCGGCATCGTCCTGACCCCGGCGATCGTGATCCGGGCGGCCGGCGGGAGCGAAGCCTTCTTGTCATGGGCGGTGTTCGCCGCGATCCTGGTCAGCGGGGTGACCACGACGATGCAGGTGGTCCGGGTCGGCCGGATCGGTGCGGGCTACGTGCTGCTGATGGGGACCTCCGGGGCCTTCATCGCGGTCTGCGTCGCGGCGATCGCCCAGGGCGGGCCGGCGATGCTCGCCACCCTGGTTGTCATTTCCTCTCTCTTCCAGTTCATCTTTTCCACGTGGCTGTCGCTGTTCAGGCGTATCCTGACCCCGGCCGTGGCCGGCACGGTCATCATGCTGGTGGCGGTCACGGTGATGCCGATCATTTTCAACATGCTGAAGGCCGTCCCGGAGGGCGTCCCTGCCCACGCCGCGCCGATCAGCGCCCTCGTCACGATACTCGTGATCGTCGTGATCGCGCTGAAGGCCACAGGGACGTTGCGGCTCTGGGCGCCGGTCATCGGCGTGGTCGCGGGGTCGGTGGTGGCCGCGTTCTTCGGTCTCTACGACGTGGACCGCGTGGCCGAGGCGTCATGGATCGGTTTTCCGGACGGCACCTGGCCGGGCTTTGATCTGGAGTTCGGACCGGTGTTCTGGGGACTGCTGCCCGCGTTCGTGTTCGTGACCCTGGTGGGCGCTATCGAGACGGTCGGCGACGCCGTCGCCATTCAGCGCATCTCCTGGCGTCGTCCCCAGGCCGTGGATTTCCGGGCAGTGCAGGGCGCCGTGGCCGCGGACGGCGTGGGCAACCTGTTGTCCGGTCTCGCGGGGACCGTCCCGAACACGACCTATTCCACGAGCGTGTCCGTGGCCGAACTCACCGGCGTCGGCGCCCGGCGCGTGGGCGTGGCCGTGGGGATTTTGTTCCTCGCGATGGCGTTCTTACCCAAGGTTGTGGCCGTGATACTGGCGATCCCGGGTCCGGTGGCCTCGGCGTATCTCACCGTGCTGCTCTCGATGCTGTTCGTCGTCGGCATGCGGGTGGTCTTCCAGGACGGGATCGACTACCGGAAGGGGCTGGTCTGCGGCGTCTCGTTCTGGATCGGCGTCGGCTTCCAGAACGGCGTGATCTTCCCCGAGTACTTTTCGGAGTTCGCCGGCGGGCTGCTCCAGAACGGCATGACAGCCGGCGGACTCGTAGCCATCCTGATGACCCTGTTCGTGGAACTGACGGGAGCCCGGCGCAGCCGTCTCCAGGTGGAGTTCGATATTTCGGCCCTGCCGAAAATCAGCGAGTTTCTTCGGACCTTCGCCTCCGGCATGGGGTGGGACGCGAAAATGGCCGACCGCCTCGACGCCTGCGGGGAGGAGGTGTTGCTGACGCTCCTCCAGGATAAGAGTGAAGAAGAGCGGGGACAACGGCGCTTGCTGCTGGTTGCGCACCAGGAAGACGGTGGGGCGCATCTCGAAGTCATTGCCGCCACCGGCGAGGAAAATCTTCAGGACCGGATCGCCGTGCTTGGCGCACGGACCAGCGGGGAGTTAGTCGAAATCGAAGAGGAAGTGTCGCTCCGGCTGTTACGGCATCTCGCATCCTCGGTCCGCCACCAGCAATACTATGACACGGACATCGTCACCGTCCGCGTGGACAGACCTACTGAGTAAACACGGCGGGGACGCCGCCTGATCACGGACAACCGCGGCCTAACTCTCCATCATTTCCAGGCGGGCGTCGAATTCATGGCCGCAGGTCACGCAGCGGATGCAGTCGGATTCGACCATGGGTTCGTCGTCACGAATTCCCATGCCGCCGCAGTCCGGGCATCGCGACAGATGCAATACTTCGTCTTTGAGGTTTTCGTACCGCGTCCCCCGCAGGCAATAGATGGGGTCGCCGTCGAGCAGCCAGGGTTGGCACTCCTTGTTCACAACCGGGAGGACAATGTAATGGTGATCGACGTAGTCCCGAATCGCTTCATGGGTCGTGAGCCCGTCCTTCAGCAACTTCCCGGTCCTGGCATCATAGATGGCTCCATCCTTCATAATGGCTTTGGTCGGTCCCATGTGACACCTCCTTGGAAAAAGGATCCATCAGGGCTTCTTGAGCACGACTTTACCGTCCTTCCAAATGCAGTGTGTCGACAGATTATCCGCCTTTGCCGCTGAAAATCCAAGAGAATCTTTGCGGCACCCCCATTTGTGCCTTGCCATGCGGGAGTCTATAATTCTTGTTTGACAGTCACCGGATGAACGCTGAAACCGGCGGCGCCGGGTAACAAGACAGGAGGAGGACTCTCATGAGTTTGGCTGATAAGCAATGCGTGCCGTGCCGCGGCGGGGTGCCGCCGCTGGAACCGGCCAAGGTATCGGAGTTGTTGGGGCAATTGGGCCAGGGATGGGCGTTGAATGCTGATGGACATATCGAACGCCTGTATGAATTCAAGGACTTTGCGGAGGCCCTGGCTTTCGTGAACGCCGTGGGCGCGATTGCCGAGAACGAGGGGCACCATCCCGACCTGTATCTGGCGTGGGGCCGGTGCAAGGTGGAAATCTGGACGCACAAGATTCACGGGCTCACGGAAAGCGATTTTTATCTGGCGGCCAAGGCCGACCGGGTCTTCGCGGGCAATGGCTGAATCCCTCATCACGATCGAGCCGTCGTCTGAAAGCGCCACCGCAGTCGCGGAAGAACCCTGGCTCGATCCGGACGGCGTCCCGCAGGTGGCCCTGGTCACTATGCCGTTCGGGTATTCCAAGTTCCCGTCCATTCAACTGGGCACGTTGTCCCGGGTGTTGAAGAACCACGGCCTCGGGTCGAAGAGTTATCACTTCAATCTACTCTTTGCCCATCGCATCGGGGTCCCGCTCTACGAAGTGTTGTGCGAGAAACGCGGCATGATCGGCGAGTGGCTGTTCTCGTCGATTCTCTTCAGGGACAACCCGAAGCACGCCCAGTATCCCGACGTGTTCAAGCCCGTGTTCGAGAGTACGGCCCGGGAAGCCGGATGCTCCACGGGGTATCTGGAAGAAATCGCACATACCATTGCGCCGCAATTTCTGACCGAAGTGTTGACCTCGTACAACTGGGGGCAATTCAAGGTCGTGGGGTTCACCTCCACCTTCGATCAGAACGTGGCGAGCCTGACCCTGGCCAAATTGATCAAGGACCTGTATCCCGCTGTTCGCATCGTCTTCGGCGGGGCCAACTTCGACGGGGAAATGGGCCTGGAACATTTCCGGGCGTTTCCCTGGATCGACTACGTGGTGGTCGGCGAAGGCGAAGAGGTGTTTCCCGCTTTGGCGAAGGACGTGCTGCGCGGTCAGGAAGACGTGCTTCCCTCCGGGGTGGCGTACCGCAAGAACGGGGAGATTCATTTCCAACCCAACACGACGCTCTTTTCCGATTTTTCCGAAGTCGGGCCGCCGGACTACGACGACTACTTCGACATGGTGCGGGAACTGGAGGGACAGGGCTCGACCGGGCTCAACCGGATTCTACTGTACGAGGGATCACGCGGGTGCTGGTGGGGCGAAAAACATCATTGTACGTTTTGCGGGTTGAACGCGCAGTCAATGCAGTTTCGCGCCAAGACTTCCGATCAGGTGGCCCGGGAAATGGACGGGCTCTCCAGTCGCTATAACACCACGCGCTTCCGGCTGGTGGATAACATCATCGACCTGAAATACATCGACACGCTGTTCGGTCGGTTTGCTGCCGGTCACTACGACCTGGACGTGTTCATGGAGACCAAGGCCAACCTGACCAAGCAGCAGATCCGGACCCTGGCCCAAGGCGGGGTGAAATGCATGCAGCCGGGCATCGAAAGCCTGAGCGCCGCGCAACTCAAGGAAATGGATAAAGGCGTCAGCCCGCTCCAGAACGTCCAGTGCTTAAAATGGAGCCGATATTACAACCTGGATATCAACTGGAATATCCTGCTGGGCTTCCCGCAGGAAACCAACGCGGATTACAAGCGCCAGATCGCGCTCATCCCCTCGCTGTTCCACCTCCAGCCGCCGGAAAGCACGGGCAAATTGTGGCTGGAACGGTTCAGCCCGTATTTCATGCGCCCCGAAGAGTACGGTGTACGTATTACCGGACCCGGCGCGGCGTACGAATACGTGTACGACGCGGGGAAAGTGGACCTGAACAAGATCGCGTACGATTTCGAATATGAGATCGATTGGAAGGTGGACCCGGACCTCTACAACCAGTTGTGCGACCTCGTGCAGGAATGGCGGGCCCGGTATTTCTCGCAGGACCGCCCGTTCCTGTTCTACGCCAAGGCCATGAGTTACGTGACCGTCTACGACGGCCGGACCGACCAGCCCACCAGCGAGCGGTTCGATTGGCCCTTTTCGTTCGTCATCGAGTATTGCAATGAGACTCCGAAAACCCTGGAGCAGATCCGGCGGGCTTCAGCGGACGATCCAACGGCGTTGCCCACGGAAACTTCCATCGACGACGCGGTCGCCACGCTTGCGGCCAAACGGATCCTGGTCGAAGACAAGGGCCGCTATCTCACCCTGGCCCTGCCGGTCAATCCGCATCTGTAGGAGAGAAGGTTCGGCGCGCGCGCCGGGGGCTGAGAAACAGACTTGGGGAACCTCTGATTTATTGTGATAGCGGGATGCAGGGCAAGGCGTCCCGGAGCGA